>CAYSYT010000001.1:0-102846 GCA_964435195.1 uncultured Christensenella sp.
TTTTTAAGATATGCTATAATAGTAAAAATGCTAAATGAAAGGAATTCTATATGGCTGTAAATTACGACAAGTTGTGGAAAAAACTCATCGATAAAAAAATGACGAAAAACGCTTTGCGCGTGCAGGCGGAAATGTCGTCGTCCACAATGGCAAAAATGAGCAAAAACGAAACCGTCTCTATGGACGTAATGCTCCGCATTTGCAAAGTATTACAATGCAATATCGGCGATATAATGGATGCCACGGAAAAAAATTAATCGTATGCCTAATATTAGAGTAGCAAGTTTTTTTTCTGGTATTGGAGGAATTGATTTAGGTTTTTTACAAGCAGGATTTGATATTGTTTTTGCTATTGAAATTGACAAATACGCTTGTAAAACTTATAAGAAGAACTTTCCTAACCATTATCTGCTAGAAGGAGATATAAAAAAAATTGCCCCTAACGATATTCCTGATTTTGATGTGTTGGTTGCGGGTTTTCCTTGCCAAGCATTTTCAATTGCAGGCAAACAACTCGGATTTAAGGACAAACGAGGTTCTTTGTTTTTTGAAATTGAACGTATAGTTGAAAATAAGAAACCTAAAGTAATTTTTCTTGAAAATGTAAAAAATCTTCAAGAACACGATGGCGGCAAAACTTTTAATAAAATATTTGCCTCCCTCGCTCAATTCGGGTATAGCGTAAGGTACAAAATACTTTGTCCTACTGAATATGCAAATATACCTCAAAGGCGTGAACGTATTTTCATTGTTGCTTTCTTAGATGAAAATTTGGGAGAACTTTTTAAATTCCCCGAGCCTCAGAAGTTAAAAGTAAAGCTGCAAGATATAATTGACTTTTCTACTAAACATGATGACGTCTATTATATCAACGAGCAAGACGAAGACTATTTTCTTTTGAAAACAAAAATTAAAGATAAGAGCCAAATGTATCAACTACACTTCGGGCAGGTACGTAAAGGAAAAATGGAATTTGTAGAACATTAACCGCCAGTATGGGCGGATTAAAACTACACAAGCCTATTATTTACGATAATTTTGGTATACGCTACCTTACGCCACAAGAATGCTTGCTGCTACAAGGTTTCCCCACATCTTTTTCTTTTGCAAGCGGAACCACACTAGATAAAGCATACACCCAAGCAGGAAATACAGTATGTGTACCACTAATTAAAAGAATAGCTGTAAACATTAAAGAAACACTTATTAAAGGAGAAAATGTATGAACAAAGAACTAATAATGCAAAGAATTCACGAAAAATTACAAAAAGGACTCCCTCCCATTTGGGACGGAAAGGCATCTATAGAATATATGAAAGAAAATGGCTGTCATAATTGGAAACAAATGGAGTGGCCTGGGTTTTATTTTCAATTTATGTGCGAAAATATTTTAGGCGAAAATGACTTTATGGAATGCCCCGGCAAAAAATATGGTAATGTTGAATTTGATGGTTTCAAGATTATTAACTGGGACTTCAAGGCGCACAGCATTGCCCCCTCTAAAAAGGATGGAGGTAAAATTCCCACTAACGGTTATGACGAAACTATGCAGGCCATAAATGAATATGGTCAAGTTTGCTTTATTGTCGGTAGCGGAGTGAGCAATTATGACTCAGATGGCTCATTTAAAAAATGGCACGACGAATTAAAAGGCGGAATTAGTAAATACGAAAAAGAACGCGTTGAACGTAAAGCGCCTTCAAGACGTAGAAAAACTTCTTTTTCTTTTGACGAACTTGTTTTTGTTTGGGTAAATGCCGAAACAATTCAATACTGTGGCAAATTCCAATCAGCATTTAGGAATTCTAATGGCACGGCTAGAAACGCCAAAGTTATGATTGATGTAAATAATCCCCGCCTTGAAATTTATAAATTCAAAATCAATAAATAATACTGGACTTATAGCAATATATACGCTATTTTGATAGCGGAGGTAATAATGCGAAAATTTAAATTTATAGACCTATTTTCTGGAATAGGTGGATTCCATCAAGCACTATCAAATCTTGGTGGTAAATGCGTATTTGCTTCGGACATCGACAAGTATGCAATCGAAACATACAAAGAAAACTATAATATAGACTCTGGCATCAACATTCGTGATATTGCAGAACAAGACATCCCTAAGCATGACGTATTATGCGCTGGTTTTCCTTGCCAAGCATTTTCCAAAGCAGGACATCAAAAAGGATTTGCGGACGAAACACGCGGTACACTATTCTTTGAAATCATAAGAATACTAAAATACCACAAAACGCCATACTTTATTCTCGAAAACGTTAGAAATCTAACAGCACACGACAATGGCAATACTTGGCGTGTAATTAAAAATAGTTTAAAAGAAATAGGATATGTCATTACGGAAGAACCTATAATAATTAGCCCACACCAGTTAGGCATTCCGCAAATACGTGAAAGAGTTGTAATATTGGGCATTCACGAATCACTCAGTGTAAAAGAAATAAATGTTGAATTACCGTACACCGATAAAGATAAAATTAACTTCTTGGAATCTGGTATTATTGAAGAAGGTCCCGTTAACTCTAAATACTACATCACCGAACACGAAGAGAAAGTGTTAACCTGCTGGGATGAGTTCATAAAAGGTATAAAAGAAAAGGTAATTGGTTTTCCCATATGGTCCGATGAATTTGGAAAAACATATCAGTATGAAGGTTTAGGTTACCCTAAATGGAAAGAAGAATTTATTAGAAAAAGTCGTGCGCTTTACTTAAACAATAAGGAATTTATTGACCAATGGCTTGAAAAATGGGATTACTTAAAAGACTTTACTATGACCGAACAAAAATTTGAATGGCAATGTGGTAAAGATTGCTCTTCCGTTTGGGATGCATTGATTCAATTTAGACCTAGTGGCGTACGCGTAAAAAGACCCAGTGTATTTCCCTCTCTTGTAGCAATGGTTCAAATTCCTATCATAGGCAAGGTTAAACGTAGACTGACACCTAGAGAGGCTGCGCGTCTACAAAGTTTCCCTGATACATTTATATGTAATAGTAACGATCACCAAGCATACAAGCAATTTGGCAACGCTGTTAATGTAAAAGTAATTGAATATATGGCAAAACAATTGTTCGCTCAAAAAAAAGAAAACCATGAAAGATATTATTAAAAGAACATTTACAGGAGAGGAAAAACAATGAAAAACCACGGGTATATTTACATCCTAACCAATCCATCATTTCCTGATTATATAAAAATCGGATATGCTACCGACATTGAAAAGCGATTAGAAGAATTAAACCGTAGCGAGTGTATTCCCTTTGCTTTTAGAGTTTATGCGACATATGAGGTCAAAACGACGCTTTCCGATAAAAAGGTTCACAGCATAATCGATCAACTTAATCCCCACCTTCGCTCTATCGAAACGTTCAACGGTAAAAAGCGTGTGCGTGAATTTTACGCTATGACACCCGAAGAGGCGTTTTCTCTTTTGCAAGCGATGGCTGAAATACATAACTGCACGGATAAATTAAAACTCGTTCAACCCACCGCAGCCGAAAAGAAAGACGAGGCTGTTGCTGACGAAATAGAAAAAACTACCCGTGGTGAATTCTTTTCTTTCGAAAAGTGCCATATTCCCAAGGGTGCAGTTTTGGAATACGTTAAGGATAGTTCTATTACCTGCACGGTGGTTGACGACCGTAAAATTGAATATCACGGCGAAATTATGTACATGACTACGCTTGCAAAAATGCTTACAGGCAAAAAGACTGGTATCGCTGGACCTATATTCTTCAAATACAAAGGTAAAAATTTGCAAGAATACTACAACGAATTCCAAGTAAAACACGAATAGTTAAGGAGAATAGTTGTGCTTACCGATAATAATAGAAAAGCCACGATATTGGCGTATTATTTTTCAAAATTTGATAGGGATGCAATGAAAGCGCTTGGTTATTCTACGTTAACCGAGGCTTTTGGCGATTTATCCTTAAAATTCGGTAAAGACAATAATTACCTAAAACTACGTCGTGATGAATTTGACCCATTAACAGGTAGCCACCGCGTTGGTTTCAATAAAAGAATGCCAAACGCCGTAGTTGAAACCTTTCACAACGGCTTAAAACACTACACTTTTGAAGAGTTAACTAAAATTGTTCAGTCTATTTTAGCCGATAACGAAGTAATGACCATTGAGGAACACGAAAGACAGCAAGCGCGGAAAATTATCCACGGGTACACCGAAGACGAATTAGAGGCTATAATAAACGGCAAGGACAGCACTGCACACATAATTAAGACGATAAAAGAATCCAAGAACCGCGTGTTTGACCCTAAAATTCAGCAATCGCTTAAAGGACTGTATGAGTTCCGTTGCCAAATATGTGGAGCACGAGCAATTGAAATGTATGGCGTTGACGTAAGTGAAGCGCATCACATTCAACCCTTCTCCCTCACAGCAAACAACGACGCGAAAAACGTGATGATAGTTTGTCCCGACCATCACCGTATAATACATAAAGCAAAACCTGTCTTTAATTATGACCAAAAAGCATTTTTATACGATAACGGCCGTGAAGACAGGCTGATGTACAATATACATTTGTAAGGGGAAACGAATATGATAAAAAATATAGAAAAAGACCGCCATTATATTGGTACTTTTGATATTGATGGTAAAAGTTATCCTGGACAACTTCTACATAATGTAAAAACAGGCGTTATCATTTTAGATATAAAAATTCCAACCGATGCCCTTGGTAAATATTTTGGAAATATCCCTTGCATTATTGGTCGCTTAGACAACGGGGCGGTTGTTACTTTAGTCAACAATAAATGTGTCAATAATCACACGAAAGCATTTCAATATCAAACACTAGATTTTAGATGTGAGTATTTATTGTGGTCAAACAAAGAGGCCTATAATAAAAAATTTAATAGATACACTTGCATAGTGACTAATGCTCTTGCGTGGAGTAATTTAACTAGAATAAAAAGCAATATAGCAGAAGGAACAACTCATTTCAATTATAGCAACTCTGTGTGTAAAAAGTGCAACTGGTTCGGGCTAGATATTACATTCTCTTCTTTTTTAGAAAATGGATTATCGCAAGGTAATTTACCAGAAGAAATTGAAATTATAGAACGCTTAAGAATACAAATAGATTCAAAAGAACCTTTAGACGTTAAACAATTTATAGAGGCTCGCAATCGTATAATATCATTAATTTCTTTTGCGATAAAAAACAACATAAATATTGAAGAACAAATATTGATAAATACTGAAGATTTCGTTGAAATACATCCTGGTATTAAAGATTATACAAAACATTATTTAATTTCTTCCGAAGAGTATAGGCGCATACTTAAAAACAATATATACGACTACAACTTTACTTTGCCTCAAATACCGTCAATTTTAGATGATGAAGCAAACTCGCGTTTAGCAAAATTATCGCCTATTTTTGACTTGTATTTATCATTGTTTAAATATTCCGATATGCCCTTGGAGATGATATTTCTAAATATTATACAAGCTTTAGAAACTTTTCATGCGCGGTTTATATGTGACGATAAATCAAAATTTGAAGAAAAGGTGTTTCGTCTGTTTGAGAGCAATCCTAAATTTGACGAAATTAAAGAGCTTTTATGGAATTCTACACAAGCAGATAAAAATGTAAACTATATACTTCTTTATTCAAGATTAAACGATTTACTTATCGAAGAGGAATACGGTGGTCTTTTTTATGATTTTTATGGTATAGATAAAAACTTTTCACAAAAAATTGTTGATACTCGTCATTATTACACGCACTATGGAGAAAATAAAAAGGATAAAGCCTTAAAAAATGATGACCTATTAGATGGAATATTCATTCTTAGAATTTTATTAGAATACCATATATGTAAAATTCTTGGAATTGATAAAACTGAGCAAGTAAAAACAGACCTTACAAATTATTTCGCTAGAAAGTCATTTGCAAAAGAACAAGATGGTTGAGAAATAGGAAAAGCGGCCGAGAAATCGGTCGTTTTTCTTTACTGTTTTCAGCGCGTTATGCTGAACTTTAATTGCCGTTTACGGTATTGTTTGTTTACCAAAAAACAAGGAGCAAACAGTATGAATAAAATGGATTATGAAAAGGCAATTATCGAGGCGAAAAATAAAGGCGAGCTGATAGGCGTGATAATCGCCTTCTCGCAGGATACGAGCCTACCGTGGGCGACCTTCAGGAAATACTACAGACAAGCACACCTGCGAATGTTGACCGAATTTAAGGAAGAATAAACGACGCGCTACAATGCAAAAACGACCGAGAAATCGGTCGTTTTTTGGTATGCCCGGCGAGAATCGAACTCACAATAGCGCCTTAGGAGGGCGCGGTTATATCCATTTAACTACGGACACGTATTCAGTTTTTCGTAGGATATAGCAATACCCACTTTGGCGAACTTTTTTCGCCGTGGTCACCAAATAGGTCACCAAATTTTATTTTAGCAGTCTGCCATATCGCCAAAACGCACGGTTTTGAACGGTTTTCGCATTGTTTTGCCCCGTTTTGACGGGTGCAATTTAGGAATAGCACACCCTTAGGAGGGGCTTATTATATCCGTTTAACTATGGAGACTTGTAGAAAAATAATAATCGTTATTAAGTTTTTAGTTGTAAAAAAGCAAAGCAAAAAAATTTTACATTATTTACATTACAACTTACTTTTGAGAAACCTTATATATAATACTACAAAAGGTTAAAGTTGTCAAATATAGAGAGTAAAAAAATAAATTTAGGTATAGAATAAATAATATCGGGTACAATCGTATAAAAATAAGTATCAAGTAACCGCATGATTACCGAATACATAAAATGATAGTGGTAGAATATCGGTTACTTCGGAGACGTTATGATTAAGAGAGGAGAATTGTACTATGCGGATTTAAGCCCTGTCGTAGGTAGCGAGCAGGGGGGAATACGCCCGATTTTAGTTGTTCAGAACGATACGGGGAACAAATACAGCCCCACGATAATTGCCGCTGCGATTACGAGTAAATTGAACAAGGCAAAATTGCCAACGCATATAGAGATAGGCGCGAACGAATTCGGGCTTGTAAAAGATTCCGTAATACTTTTAGAACAAATACGGACGCTTGATAAACGTAGACTTAAAGAGCGAATAGGAGAATTGCCGTTGGGCACAATGAGAAAAGTTAACACGGCGTTGCTTATAAGTTTGGGGTTCGGAGATTTGATGAAAAGTGTAAAAAGCATATAATTACGCTGTTAATCGCTATATAAGATATAGTTCAAAATGATTTTTAAGCGCATAACTAAAATTACCGAACATATTCGTCTGTGGGTTTTTAGGAAGGCTTGTAATGTTTGTATTCGATTAGACGGTAAAATAGTTTTTTGCTTAATATACTATAAATACAATTGAAAACAAGTTGAGCAAAGGTTTTTAAAAAAATAAAAGGCGGTAAAATTTACCGCCTAAAATTTTAATAATTTATTTAATAACTCTGACTCTGATTATTCCTTCTACCTGTCTGATGTGCTCGATTGCTTGCGTTGAAACTTCCTTTGAAACGTCGAGTATCGTAACGGCGTATTCGCCTTTGCTCTGGTTGGACAGATTTTCTATATTGATGCCTTCGTTTCCGACGACGCCTGTGATTTGAGCGAGAATGTTACTGATATTCTTGTGGAGAATAACTAAACGGTATTTAGTCTTTCTCGGCATCGAGCAGTTAGGGTAGTTTACGCTGTTGACTACGTTGCCGTTTTCGATATAATCAATAAGTTGTTTTGCCGCCATAATAGCGCAGTTATCTTCGGCTTCGGGAGTGGACGCGCCGAGGTGGGGAATACAAATAACGTTATTTACGCCGATGAGTTCGTCCGACGGAAAATCGCAAATATATCTGCCTATTTTACCGTTTTCACAACCTTTGATAACGTCTGCGTTATCGACTATTTCGCCGCGGGCACAGTTTATAATAACTACGCCGTCTTTCATTTTTCTAACAAGTCCGCTGTTTATAAGCCCTTTATTTTGAGATGCGATATAAGGAATATGAATGGTAATATAATCGCTTATTTTTATTAAATCTTCGAGTTCTTTTACGATTTTTACGTTAGAAGAAAGTTTCAAAGCGTTGCCGACCGATAAATACGGGTCGTAACCGTAAACCTGCATACCCAAATCTATTGCGGAATTCGCGACTTTCGCGCCGATTGCACCTAAACCGATTACGCCGAGTTTTTTACCCATAATTTCAGCGCCGACGAAATTCGATTTGCCTTTTTCGACGAGTTTACCGACTTCTTCGCCCTTGCCTTTAAGCGTTTTAACCCAATCGATTGAATCGACTATGCGTCGAGAACCGAGTAAAAGACCGGCAAGAACGAGTTCTTTTACCGCGTTTGCGTTTGCGCCCGGGGTATTAAATACTATGACGCCTTGCTTTGCGTATTCGTCTACGGGAATATTGTTCGTGCCTGCGCCTGCCCTTGCGATTGCAACCGTGTTTTCGTCCAAAACGTAGTCGTGCATTTTGAAACTACGGAGCATAATGCCTACGGGGGAAGTAACGTCGCTTGCAACGTTATAATCGGAATCGAATACGTCGTTAATAACGGGGCTGATTGCGTTTAATGTTAAAATATTTTTCATTATCTGTTCTCCGTTTCAAATTTCTTCATAAATTCAATAAGCGCTTTAACGCCTTCAACGGGCATCGCGTTGTAGATAGACGCTCTCATTCCGCCTGTTATCCTGTGCCCTTTAAGGGAAACGAGACCGACTTTGGTTGCTTCGGCGACGAATTTAGCGTCTAGTTCTTGACTCGGCGAAACGAATGGAACGTTCATAAGCGAACGGTCCTTCTTATTAACTTTGTTGGTATAAAAAGAAGAGTTGTCGATAAAATCGTAAAGCATTTTTGCTTTTTCTTCGTTGATTTTTTGCATTGCGGAAACACCGCCGGTTTGTTTAAGCCATTTAAAAACCAACATAGCCATATAAATTGGGAAACACGGCGGAGTATTGTAAAGGCTGTTGTTTTTGTCTTGAATAGCGTAGTTAAGCATAACGGGGCAGATAGGCGACGCTTTGCCGAGAAGGTCTTTTCTCACGATAACGATTGTTAAACCTGCGGGGGCAATGTTCTTTTGCGCACCTGCGTAGATAAGCCCGAATTTTTTAACGTCTACTACTTCGCTTAGAATACAAGAACTCATATCGGTAACGAGCGTTGCGTCGGTTTTGGGAAGTTCGGTGTAGCGCGTTCCGAAAATCGTATTGTTATAAGTGGTGTGAACGTAATCTATTCCATCTCTGAATTTGATTTCGGACATATCTGGTATATAGGTATAGTTAGCCTCTTTTGACGATGCCGCAATCGACATATCGCCGTATTTAAGACCTTCTTCGTATGCTTTGGACGCAAAATTACCGGTAAGAATATAATCGGCTTTGCCGTTAACCAAAAGGTTTAACGGTACTGCCGCAAATTGTTGCGTCGCACCGCCTTGAACGAAGAGTACGGAATAATCGTCCGGAATGCCCATAAGTTCGCGAAGCAATGCGTTTGCTTGGTCGTTGACCTCCATAAACGGTTTGCTTCTGTGACTCATTTCTATAACGCTCATTCCGGTACCGTTAAAATCGAGAAGTTCTTTTTGGGCTTGCTCTAAAACGGGAAGGGGAAGAGTTGACGGACCTGCCGCAAAGTTGTAAACACGCATAATATTTCTCCTTTAATCGTAAAGTACGTTTGTTTTCGAAACGTAAAACCGCATAAAAAAATTAAAAATTTAAACGATTTTATATAGTATACTCTTATACGACTTTTTTTTCAAGTATTTTTTCGTAAGGAAGACTAAAATATTTTACTTACTTTTAAATACGTTTTACTTTTTCGGGTAAATCGTGTATAATACAACTATATAACTTGTATAATGCGGATAGTTGTCGCAAATCGAAAAAACTGTCTTAATAACCATTTGTCGGTAAATTCGGTTTGTAATAAAATAAAAAATACAGTTATTTTGATATAGTTTATATAAAATAAAAGGAGAAGTAATTGAATAATAAAAATCAGAGCGGACAGACAAAAAAGGTAAAGTCCGCGCCGAAGGTAAATATTTCACAAAAACAGGCGAAAGCAAAAACGTCGGTAAAAAAACAACAGGCGGTGAAAGTTAAGTCGGCGGGCAGAAAAGAAAAAAAATTACTTAAAGTAAGGTTTTTAGGCGGAGTCGGTGAAATAGGCAAAAATATGACCGCTCTCGAATTCGGTAAAGATATAATCGTAATAGACGCAGGTATAACCTTCCCCGGGGACGGTATGCCCGGCGTAGACGTAGTATTGCCCGACGCAACTTATCTCGAACAAAACAAGTCGCAGATAAGAGGGTTCGTTATAACTCACGGGCACGAAGACCATATAGGCAGTTTGCCCTACATTTTAAAAGAAATCAACGCGCCCGTATTCGGCACGAAACTTACGCTTACGCTTATAGAAAATAAATTGAAAGAGCATAAACAAAACGCCGTAAGCCTTAATTGTATACGCGCGGGCAGCGTTATAAAACTCGGTTGTTTTTCGATAGAATTTATAAACGTAAATCATTCCATAGCGGGTGCGGTTGCGCTTTCTATAACCACCCCCGTCGGCGTAGTGTTCCATTCGGGGGATTTTAAGATAGATTTTACGCCCGTGAACGGCGAAACTATGGATTTAAACCGAATTTCCGAAATAGGTAAAAAAGGCGTATTGCTCTTGATGGCGGATTCGACTAATATCGAAATCGGCGGAACGACCATGAGTGAATCGGTTGTCAAAGATACTTTCGAACACGTTTTCGGCGATAACGTTAACAGAAGACTTATAATAGCGACGTTCGCGTCTAACGTACACAGATTGCAACAGATATTAGACTTGGCGGTTAAGTATAAAAGGAAAGTGGCGTTTTCGGGGCGCAGTATGATAAACATCGCAGACGCCGCTTCGAAAATAGGCGAACTTTATATTCCGAAAGGGTTAATAATAGACGTCGAAAAGATTAAAAACTATAAAGACGAGCAGATAATAATTGTTTCTACGGGTACGCAAGGCGAACCGATGAGCGCGCTTACGCGAATGGCAAGCGGCGAATTCAATAAAGTAGTTATCGGTAAAAACGATACCGTCGTTATAAGCGCGTCGGTAATTCCCGGTAACGAAAAAATGATTTACGGCGTCATAAACAATCTGTATAAACTCGGCGCGGAAGTTATCTACGAGTCCTTAGAACCGATACACGTGTCGGGGCATGCGTGTCGCGACGAACTTAAAGTTTTGCTTTCCTTGGTTAAACCCAAATTCTTTATTCCCGTGCACGGCGAATACCGTCATTTGAAAAAACACGCCCTTTTGGCAGAGTCTCTCGGACTGAAAGAAAGCAACGTTTTAATTGCGGAAATAGGCGATACGGTGGAATTAACTCAGAACACTATTAAGTTCGGCGAAAAATTCCCCGCAGGCGCGCGGTTCGTAGACGGCGTCGGTATAGACGATACCGACAGTTTGGTTTTGCGTGACAGAGTACGCCTTTCGGAAGACGGGTTGGTAACGGTTGCCGTCGGTATAGACGAACTTTCGCTGGAATTCAGAACGGTAGAAATAGTTTGCCGCGGTTTGGTTATGAGCGACGCTTTGCACGAGGACGCCAAAGCGAACGTTATGCAGGCGTTAAAGAAGGTTGACTTGCGGTCGTTACGCGACGAAGAAGAACTTAACGGCATTATTAAAAGAAGCATTAAGAATTACTTGTTCAAGGCAACGAAAAAGAATCCTATGATTATTCCCGTGGTGTTGGTGATATAAAGTGGATAGAATTAGAAGATTACGCGAGCAGGCAAAAGTCGAAGGCGCACCCGTATTACGGGAAAAATCTTTCGAATTATTGCTTGAAACGGTAAAAAAGTATAATCCACGAACTATATTGGAAGTCGGTGTCAATCGCGGTCTTTCGGGGCTTGCGATGTTGCGGCTTTTGCCGTCTGCAAAACTTACGGGTATAGAAATAGACGAAGAAGCGGTAAAACGCGCCGTAGCGAATTATAAAGAGTTCGGTGTTCAGGACCGTGCCAAAATATTTTTAGGCGACGCTTCCGAAATAATCCCCGTTCTGACGGGAAGTTACGATTTTATTTTTTTGGACGGACCGAAAGGGCACTATTACGAATATTTGCCTAATCTTCTTGCGGTGTTGAATAAGGACGGCGTGCTTTTTGCCGATAACGTTCTTTTCAGGGGGTACGTAGGCAGTACCGATAAAATACCGCACAGATACGTTACCACGAAGCACAGCATGGAAAATTTTTTACGCGTCGTTCAAAACGACGCAAATTTAAAAACCGTTCTTTACGATATCGAGGACGGAGTAAGCATAACGGAAAAATTAAAATGAAAAAGATAGAACTTTTGTCGCCCGCCGGCGATATGCAAAAATTGAAAACTGCGTTTTACTTCGGGGCTGACGCGGTTTACGTCGGAGGAAAGAGCATGAGTCTTCGCGCGTCTGCGGGGAATTTTGACGACGACGAATTGAAAACGGCCACAGAATACGCTCATTCGCTGTCTAAAAAAATATACGTTACAGTAAATATTTTTGCAAAAAATTCCGATATAGAATACGCGGAAAGGTACTTTAAGTTTTTGGAAGAAATTAACGTAGACGGCGCAATCGTTTCCGATACGGGTTTGATTGCTCTTGCGCGTTCGGTTGCGCCTAAACTAAATATTAACCTTTCCACGCAGGCGAATACGTTAAACTATAAAACGGTTGAATTCTGGGAAAAACAGGGGGTTAAGCGCGTTATTTTGGCAAGGGAACTTTCGCTTAAAGAAATTGCCGAAATTCACGAGCGCGTTCCCGATACGGAAATAGAAACTTTTATACACGGGGCAATGTGTATTGCTTACAGCGGGCGGTGTTTGCTGTCGGATTACCGCACGGGCAGGTCGAGTAACCGCGGAGAATGTGTTCAGGCTTGCCGTTGGAACTACGAGATAAGAGAAAAAAATTCCGAATGCGGGTTTCTTACTTTGGAAGAGGACGACCGCGGCACTTACGTTTTGAACAGTAAAGACCTTAATCTTATGGATTATATTTCCGAACTTGCCGAAGCGGGCGTTTGTTCGTTCAAAATCGAAGGAAGAATGAAGTCCGAATACTATCTTGCCACCGTAATAAACGCGTATAGGCGCGCGCTCGACAGTTTTTACGCCGTCGGAAAAGATTACAAAAACAATACGGTTTTTGCGGAAGAACTTAACAAAACCGCTCACAGAGAGTTTACGACGGCTTATCTTACGGGAAAGAATGACAGAACGGTTAATTACGACGACAGCCAAAGCAAGGGAACGCATAAATTCATAGCCGTCGTTACGCAAGGAAACGAACACGAAGACTACGCTTTGATTGAAATGCGTAATCGTTTCAAGGTCGGCGACGTTTTAGAAGTTTTGTCGCCGAGCGACAGTTTTAATATGAAAATAAAAGTAGAGAAACTTCAAGATTCGAACGGTTTGCCCGTAGAAGACGCTAAAATCGTTCAGCAAAAATTAAGGTTGTATACCGAAGTTCCTCTTTCCGCAGGAGATATATTAAGGATTAACGAATAATTTATAATGAAAAAGTCGGCGATGCCGACTTTTTTTCGTAAAATTTTTATTCGAACATTTTTATAAGCGTGGCAACTACCATTTCACGCATAACGTCGTAATCGATATATTCGTGTTTGTCAAAAACGTATTCGTGAGAAAAAGACTGAATTATATCCATTGCGAAGTGAATTTTTTCCAACGGATTTTCGATTTTTATACCGAGCTTTGAGAGTTTTTCGGCGAATTTTACCGTAATATTATCTTCCAAAGCGATAAACTCCGAATTAACCGCTTCGTCCGTGCTTGCCATAGAATGTAAAGCTTCGTGTATTTTTTTGTTTTGTTTATGCGTTTTAATAACTGCGTCGATAATTTTAGGAATTAAATCGTTAAAATCGATGGGCGCGCAAAGTTTATCGAACATTTTAAGCAGCGGTTCGAACACCTTCTCTATATAAAGCCCCGATACGCAAATAAGTATATCGCGCTTATCTTGAAAGTATCCGTAGACTATTCCGGTGGAAACGCCGGCGCGTTTCGCGATTTCGGCAGTGTTAGTGCCGTAATAACCGACTTCGGAAAAAAGTTCGTAACCCGCTTGTATAATTTTGTTTTTCTTTTCAATCGAGCGTTTTTGACTAGGCTCTCTTACAACGTTTTTCATATATAATTATTGTATAACAAAAGAATTTAATTGTCAAGGAAAAATTTTTTTAAAAAAATCTGAAAAAAGTTTCATATTTTAGTTGACAATCGAAAATATAAATGGTAATATATGCACGTAAAAAATATGAAACAAGTTTCACATTTGTAAAAAGGAGAGAATATGCCGATAGCACTTGCGCCCGTAGGGCAGGATTTAAGGGTGTTGAAAATCACCGCAGACGAAGACACTAAAAGACATCTTAAAGATATAGGTATAACCGTTAATTCGATAATACAGGTAATATCTAAAAGCGGAAATACCAGTATTTGTCTGGTAAAGAATTCGAGGCTTGCTATCGACGGCAGTTTATCTATGAAAATTTTAGTCGCGTAAATTATAAAAGGAGAAATATAAATGAAAAAGTTGAGTGAATTTGCAATCGACGAATCAGGCGTTGTCGTAAAAGTCGATGCAGAACCGAGGATAAAGAGAAGACTTTTCGATATGGGCGTTACGCCGGGTGCGGAAATTTATCTCCGTAAAAAAGCACCGCTCGGCGACCCGTTAGAGGTTTCCATAAGAGGGTACGAACTTACTCTCCGTAAATCCGAGGCGGAATGTGTAACTATGGAGGGTAAAAAGAAATGAAAAGATTTGCGTTAGCGGGTAATCCTAACTGCGGAAAAACCACGTTGTTCAATAATCTTACGGGGTCTACGGCACACGTCGGTAACTGGCCGGGCGTTACGGTAGACAAAAGAGAAGGATTGTATAAAAAATGCAGCGAACCTATTTCGATAGTCGACTTGCCGGGTATATATTCGTTGTCGCCGTATACACCGGAAGAAGTAATTTCAAGAAATTACATTCTCGATGAAAAACCCGATTGCGTCGTAAACATAGTCGACGCGACCAACCTCGAAAGAAACTTATATCTGACCACGCAAATTATGGAAATGGACGTTCCCGTGGTAATAGCCCTCAATATGATGGATATGGTCGACAAGCAGGGCGATAAGATTGACGAAAAAGGTTTGGAAAAACGGCTCGGCGTACCGGTAGTTAAAATTTCCGCATTGAAAGGCGTAGGGCTTAAAGAACTTATGGACAGAGCGTTGGAAACGAGTTCTCTTCCCAGAAAAGGGAAAACGGTTTTGGAAGGATGTGAACTTTATCACCTTATCAACGACGTAAGAATAGCGTTGGAAGGGCAAAATATCGACAATCCGCTTTTCCACGCGATAAAACTCGTTGAGAACGACGAGATTGAAGTCGAAATGCATTCTTCGACGGTAAAGATGGTAGACGAATTCAAATCGACGTTTAAGAACGAAACGTTCGGTACGGATTTCGAAGCGCTCGTCGCGGACGCAAGATATAAATACATATCTAAAAATTATTCTCCGCTTATGACGAAAAAGGAAAAAGGCGTTAAACTTTCCAAATCGGATAAAGCGGATAGGGTTTTGACTAATAAATGGGCTGGTATTCCGATATTCTTGGTAATAATATTCGCAATATTCCATTTGACGTTCGGAGAAGACTTATTTTATTTGAGTAAAATTTTCTATTTCCCGTCGCTTGACGATTTAGGTATTACCGAAAGCTTCGGCGCATCGCTGCTTGGTTGCGTATACGACGGCGCCGTATTCTCGCCGGGCGTAATATTGCAAAACCTAATGGTGCTTATTACCGATACGGTATTCGGTTGGATAGGTACGGGTATTGAAAATTTAGGCGCGAGCGAATGGGTAGTAGGGCTTGTTAGCGACGGTATACTCGGCGGTATCGGTTCGGTATTATCCTTCGTTCCGCAAATAGTATTCTTGCTTTTGTTGTTGTCTATTTTGGAAGATACGGGTTATATGGCGCGTGTAGCGTTCATACTCGACAGAATTTTCCGTAAATTCGGTATCAGCGGCAGAGCGTTTATTCCTATGATAATGGGCTTCGGTTGTTCGGTTCCCGCAATGATAAACACCAGAACGTTGCTTGACGAAAGAGAAAGGACGTTAACGTTGAGAACGATTCCGTTCTTCTCTTGCGGCGCAAAACTTCCTATACTTACCGCGGTTGCCGCCGTCGTAGCGAATATGTCGGGTATGGCAGACGGAAGTATAATAAGTTTCCTTATGTACGTAGTCGGCATGGTAGTTGCGATAGTAAGTATAATTCTTATGCGTTCGACGACGCAGCGCGGAGAAGTTTCTCCTTTCATAATGGAACTCCCTGCGTACCACGCTCCGTCGGGCAAAGGGCTTATGATTCACCTTTGGGATAAAATCAAACACTATATCAAAAAGGTATTCACGATTATTCTTGCGTCGACTATCGTAATTTGGTTCTTATCTAACTTCGGTTGGAACTGGCAAATGTGCGAAATCGAAAACTCCATACTTGCAAGTATCGGTCAATTCGTTCAACCCTTGTTTACGCCTCTCGGCTTCGGTAGTCAACTCGGTGAATTCGGTTGGGTATTCGTCGTTGCGGCAGTTACGGGTCTTATCGCGAAAGAAGAAGTTATCGGAACGTTCGGAACGCTTGCTGCGATATTTGCCTCGGCAGCCCCTGTATTTGCAATCGAGGGTGCAAGCGACGTTTGGGTAATGATGAGTGCAACCGGCATTACCGCCGCGGGACTTATAGCGTTTATAGTTTTCAATATGACCACTATACCTTGCTTTGCGGCAGTAGCAACGGCAAAGGGCGAAACGGTTAAAGGTAAATTCAAATGGACGCTTTTGTTCTGGATTATTGCTTCTTACGTGGTATCGGCCGTAACGTACGTGGTTCTTTCTTGGTGGTGGACGGCTTTCATATTCGCGGCGGCGATTGTATGCATAGTATTCGCTATTCGTGCATATAATAAAAAGCATCCCGTTAAATCGTAAAGAAAGGAGCTAATAAATGGGTATAGTTGATATATTGATTATCGTTGCTTGCGTTTTAATCGTGGCAGGAACGGTAACGCTCTCAATCGTAAACAAAAAGAAAGGCAAATCTTCTTGCGGGTGCGATTGCGCGTCGTGTAAAGGTTGTTCGGCTTGCAAGACGGATAAAAACAAATAAAACGACTTAAATTCATAATAACCGAAAAGATGCCCGTACTTGCGTATGGGCGTCTTTTCCTTGTAAATGTCGTTTAATTGTGTTAAAATAATAAAAGAGGTGTTGTATGAAAGAAAAATTTACCGTCGGCGGTATGACTTGTACTAACTGTTCTTCGGGTATAGAACGTTGTCTTGCCAAAACCGACGGAATAAATTCCGTTTCCGTTTCGCTGATTGCAGGGGAAATGGACGTCGATTTCGACCGAGAAAAGATTTCTCCGCAAACGATTATCGCTTTGGTGGAAAAACTCGGTTATAAAGCCTGCGTTTACGGTACGGAAACGGGTAAAATTAAAAGTCAGTCGGAAGTTCTTAAATTTCGCTTTATAATATCGCTTATATTTTTAATACCGTTGCTGTATTTTTCAATGGGTGAAGCGTTATCTTTGCCCGTGCCGACTTACGAAGTCGATTTATGCCTGCAAGCGGTTTTAACTACCGCGGTACTGATTGTCAATAGAAAGTTTTTCGTAAGCGGTTGTAAAGCGGTTATTCACGGTTCTGCAAATATGGATACTCTCGTTTCGCTCGGTTCGGCGTCGGCGTATATATACAGTGCGGTTATGACGGTAATAGCGATTATAGGCAGTTACAGACCGCCGCACGTTTTTTACGAGGCAAGTGCAATGGTTCTGTGTTTGGTTACGCTCGGAAAGTGGATTGAAGAACTTTCCAAACGTAAAACCGGCGATGCGATAGATAAACTTACGGGAATGATGCCCAAAACGGTCGATATTATGGTTGAGGGCAGGGAAAGAACGGTGCTTACCGCCGAATTAAACAAAGGAGACGTTTTGGTTTTAAAAACAGGCGATTACGTTCCCGTGGACGGCGTGGTAACCGAAGGTAGTGCAAGCGTAGACAAATCTGCCGTAACGGGTGAAAGTTTGCCGATAGAACTTTCCGTCGGGGACGGAGTAACTTCGGGCAGCATAGTCAAAACGGGCTATATTCTCGTTAGGGCGGAAAAGGTCGGTAACGACACGTTGTTTTCAAAGATAGTCGAAACGGTAAAAAATGCAGGCGCGAGCAAAGCGCCCGCGCAAAAATTTGCCGACGGCGTTGCAAAATATTTCGTGCCTATCGTTACCTGCTTGGCAGTGATTACTTTTGTCGTTTGGTTTTTTAGTTCTAACGATTTATACAAGTCGCTTAATTTTGCCATAAGCGTGTTGGTAATTTCCTGTCCGTGCGCTTTGGGGTTGGCTACTCCCGTTGCCGTAATGACCGCCACGGGGAAGGGTGCGTCCGTCGGCGTGTTGTTTAAGGATGCCGCCGCTATTCAGAACGCGGGGGTGATAAATTGCGTGCTGTTGGATAAAACTGCGACCTTAACGGAAGGCAAACCCACCGTAACCGATTATCGAAATTTTACTTACGAGTCCGACGAAACAGTCTTTCCGATAGTTTCCGCACTCGAAAGCAAATCGTCGCATCCGCTTGCCGAGTGTGTAAAAGAATATTGCGGCGAGAGTAATAAAACGGTTACCGAATACGAGTACGTTGCAGGCAAAGGCATTATAGGTGTTGTAGACGGGGTAAAATATTATCTCGGTAACGCCGCGCTCATTCCCGAAAATATTAAACTTGTCGAACTCGACGGAAAGTTCGACGGAAAAACCGTCGTGTATTTGGCTGACGAAATTCAGTTGGTTTCGGTGTTCGGCGTTTCCGACGTGTTGAAGAAAAACAGCAAATCCGCCGTAAAAACCTTGAACGACATGGGAATTAAAACGGTTATGATTACGGGTGATAACGAGAGCGTTGCGAAAAGAATCGCGATAGAGGCGGGAATAAGCGAATACCGTGCCGACGTTTTGCCGCAAGACAAAGCCGACGCGGTTGGCGAATACAAAAAGGAATACGGGTTCGTCGCGATGGTCGGTGACGGCGTAAACGACAGCCCTGCGTTAAAAGTCGCCGACGTAGGCATAGCAATGGGAACGGGTACGGACGTTGCCATAGACAGCGCCGACGTGGTTTTGGTAAGCGGTAATTTAAATGCTCTTCCCGAAACGGTAAATTTAAGCAAGAAAGCCGTTAAAATAATAAAAGGCAATTTGTTTTGGGCTTTTTTCTATAACGTTATAGCGATACCGGTTGCTGCCGGCGTGTTTGCCTTTGCCGGTTTAACTTTAACACCCGTAATTTCGTCTGCGTGTATGTGTTGCAGTTCGCTTTTCGTTGTGGGGAACGCCTTGCGGATAAGAAAAGACGGTAATAAAAAGCCGAAAAAACCGCCGACGCCCAAAACTAAATATATTATTAAAATAGACGGAATGATGTGTATGCATTGCGTGACAAAGGTAAAAGAAAGTTTAGAATCGTTACCTTCCGTATTAAAGGTAAAAGTCAGCCTCGAAGAAAAAGCGGCAATGGTCGAATGTAGTCGCCCGTGCGAAAGCGAGTTCGGATCGGCAATAAAAAAAGTCGGTTTCAAGGTAAAATCGGTAAACAAAATAAGTTAAAAGACAAACCTTGGTTTCCTTAAATAAAGGAAATCGGGGTTTATTTTTTCGTCGTAAGGTAAAAATATCGTTAATCGGCTTGAAAAAAAACACAATATCTTGTATAATGTATGCATAAGCAAACTACAAAATGGCGGTATTTCGGGAGAAAATAAATGGCAAAAAACACTTATAAAGCAGAAGATATAAAAATTCTCGAAGGATTGGACGCGGTCAGAATGCGTCCCGGTATGTATATAGGGACTACGAGCGTTAAAGGGTTGCATCATATTCTTTGGGAAATAGTCGATAACGCCGTGGACGAAGCGGCTAACGGTTACGCCGATAAAATAGATATAGTTTTATATAAAGACGGTTCTGCTTCGGTTGAAGATAACGGAAGAGGTATTCCCACCGATATACATTCCAAAGCGGGTGTTTCGGGCGTACAAGTGGTATTTACTCAACTTCACGCCGGCGGCAAGTTCGGTTCGGACAATTATAATTATTCTGGCGGATTGCACGGAGTAGGCGCGTCCGTAACCAACGCTCTTTCGGAATGGCTTAAAGTCGAAGTGTATAAAAATACCGTTTTTTCAATGGAATTCAGAAGTTATTTCGATAAAGAAACGGGAAAAGTCAAGTCGGGCGTTCCCGTCGCTCCGCTTAAAGACACCAAGGTTAAAACTAAAAAGAAAGGAACTTTTATAAGATTTAAGCCCGACGCAACCGTTTTTGAAACGGTGGAATTCAATTCGGAAACCATTCTTAAAAAACTGAAAGAACTCGCTTTTTTGAATAAGGGTTTGGAAATAAATTTTTACGACGAACGGCTCGACTATCGTCAGAGTTTTAAGTACGACGGCGGTATAAGGGATTTCGTTAAATATCTTAACGTTGGCAAAAATACCCTTTACGACGAACCGTTATACGCTTGCGCAACAAAAGACGATATAGTGGTTGAGTTCGCCATTCAGCATACCGACGCTTACGTAGACGGTATTTATTCGTACGTAAATAATATTCCTACTCCCGAAGGCGGTATGCACGAAACGGGTTTCCGTTCGGGGTTTACGCGTTCGCTTAACGATTACGCGCGAGAGAGAAATATTCTTAAAGATAAAGACGATAATCTTTTAGGGGACGACTTCAAAGAGGGGTTAACCGCTATTATTTCCATAAAAATGCAGAACGTACAGTTCGAAGGTCAAACAAAAAACAAACTCGGCAATCCCGAAGCGCGCCCCGCGGTGGAAAGCGTTACCGTAACGGAACTCGACCTTTTAATGAAAAATAAAAAACTGCAAAAAACTTTCGACGTTATTATCGCAAAAGCCATGAACGCCGCAAAAGCAAGGCTCGCGGCTAAAAAGGCAAAGGAAATAGCGCGCGCGGCCAAAAGTTTGGAAGCGCAAAATCTCGTCGGCAAACTTGCGTCGTGCTCGGGCAGAAAACCCGAACTTAACGAACTTTTTATAGTCGAGGGCGATTCGGCGGGCGGCAGCGCGAAACAGGCAAGGGTAAGACAGTATCAAGCTATTTTGCCTCTTCGCGGAAAACCGCTTAACGTAGAAAAAAAGAAACTCGAACAAATTCTTCAAAACGAGGAAATCCGTACGATTATAAGCGCGTTGGGTACGGGTATCGGTTCGGAATTCGATTTGGACAGTTTGAAGTTTCATAAAGTTATAATACTCTCCGATGCCGACCAAGACGGCGCGCACATAAGGGCTATATTATTGACTTTCTTTTTTAGGTATATGCGCGAACTCGTTAACGAAGGACACGTGTATATAGGTATGCCTCCGCTTTATAAAGTTTATAAAGGCAATACGGAAGAGTACGCTTACGACGATAACGAACTTAAAGCAAAGATAGAAAAGGTCGGTAAAGGTTATAGCATACAGCGTTACAAAGGGCTCGGAGAAATGGACCCCTCTCAACTTTGGGAAACCACTATGAACCCCGAAACCCGTTCGCTTATGCGCGTTACCATAGAAGACGCGATGGAGGCCGACAGGCTGATAACCGTACTTATGGGCGACGAAGTGGCTGAAAGGAAAAAATATATTTTCGAACACGCAAACTTTAATAAACAAGACGGTTTTGCAAAACTTAAAAGATAATTCTAATATTCTTTAACAAGGGAAACGTTATGGTAAACGAAAAGGGCATAATATTCAGTTCTTTGGACGAAGTTTTAAAAAATTCAATGATACCTTATGCGGAGAACGTAATTTTAGACAGAGCGTTGCCGCGTGTAGAGGACGGGCTTAAACCCGTACAGCGCAGAATTTTATACGCTATGTACGAAATGGGTTTAACGCCCGATAAACCGCATAAAAAATGCGCTAAAATCGTCGGCGATTGTTTGGGTAAATATCATCCGCACGGCGACAGTTCGGTATACGACGCTTTGGTAAGGCTTGCGCAGGATTTTAATATGCGTATGACACTCGTCAACGGACACGGGAATTTCGGTACGGTCGACGGCGACTCTGCCGCCGCATACAGGTATACGGAAGCAAGATTGGAATCGCTCGCTTTGGAACTTTTGAAAGATATCGAAAAAGACACCGTTAATTTCAGTCTTAACTTTGACGATACTACCATGGAACCCGATACTCTTCCGGGAAGATACCCGAACCTTTTGGTAAACGGTTCCATGGGTATAGCGATAGGGCTTGCTACTAATATTCCGCCGCACAACCTTGCGGAGGTAATCGACGGCGTAGTCGCTTATATAGACAACCCTAAAATATCGTTGAAAGAAATGATGAAACACGTTAAAGGTCCTGATTTTCCGACGGGCGGTTATATCATTGCGGGCGAAGAACTCGAAGAAGCCTATAAAACGGGTAAAGGAAAAATAAAAATCAAGGCTCGCGTGAATATCGAAAAGGAGAGCGGCGATAAGTCGAATCTCGTAATCACCGAACTTCCGTATCAGGTAAATAAATCTAACCTTTTGAAAAAAATCGTCGAAATGAAGGAAGAGAGAAAGGAGTTTCTTTCCGATATTCAAGACGTGGTCGACGAATCTGACCGTAACGGAATGCGTGCCGTAATTAAATTAAGAAAAGATGCGGACGCGCAGGCAATATTGCAATATCTATATAAAAATACCGAACTCGAAACCACTTTCGGTATAAATATGGTTGCTATCGCAAACGGTAAGCCCTGTCAACTCGGTTTGCTCGATATTATCGGGTATTACGTAAATTATCAACGTGAAGTCATATTGCGTCGCAGCAAATTCGATTTGGAAAGGGCAAAAGAGCGCGCGCATATTCTCGAAGGTTTGATTATTGCGGTAAAAAATATCGACGAAGTTATTAAGATAATCAAATCTGCGGAGAACACCGCCGATGCAAGAGCAAAACTTCGCGCAAGGTTTAATCTTTCCGAGCAGCAAGCCAACGCGATACTCGATTTAAAACTCGCAAGGCTTACCAAATTAGAAATATATAAACTCGAAGAAGAGTTGGCCGAACTTAAAAAGCGTATAGCTGTTCTTACCGAAATTATCGGCAGTAAAGCCAAACAAATGCAAGTGGTAAAAACCGAAATAACCGCCGTAAAGAAAAAGTACGCCGACGACAGGCGTAGCAGAATAATAGTCGGTGGCGCGGAAGTGAATATAGAAAACATAGAAAAAGAACTTAAACAAATAGACGATTTCGTCGTTGCCGTAACAACCGACGGTAAGTTTAAGAAAATGACTGAACGCAGTTTCAAAACGGCGGAACGCACGGTTAAACCCAACGCCGTAGCGGAAGATTTTATTCTTTTTCATACACACGCAAAAAGTAATCAAACGCTTATGGCGTTTACAAATCTCGGTAACTGTTGTAAAATCGATATGGAGGTCGCGCCCGAGTGTAGATTCCGCGATAAAGGGTTTAATTTCAACGCAGTGGCGAAAGAGGCGGCAAGAAACGAACGCCCCGTTGCGTTCTTTACCGTCGAAGAAGATAAACTTCCCGAAGGGTATTTGCTGTTTTTCACAAAGGACGGACTTATTAAAAAAACGGCTTGGTCGGAATACAATATTATCAAACCTTATTATCAAGCCATTAAACTCAAAGAGGGCGACGAACTTATCGGCGTAGAACAGGATTTGCCCGAAACTACGATTGCCTTCGTAACCGAACGCGGTATGGCGTTAAACGCGCTTAAAGATGATATTCCCGAACAGGGAAGAGTTGCGGGCGGTGTTAAAGGCATAAACCTTAACGCGGGCGACAGAATAGTTTTCGTTTCGCAGATAGACGACGAAGGCGAGTTCGTGATAGTTTCCGATTGCGGTTTTTACAAGCGTGTTATAAGCAGTGAAATCGAACCGTTGGCAAGGTACAGAAAGGGCGTTAAGATAGCCGAACTCGGAAAAGTTAATAAGATAATTTACGCCGATTACGTAAAAGAGCCGTTCGACTTCGCGGTAATAGATAATTTCGGCGTCGCGTTTAAGGTTAATACCGAAGAACTTTCCATCGAAAGCAGAGTAAACAAGGGTAAAACGCTGAAAAACGAGAATAAAAAGCGTATGCCGGAGCGTGTATTCAGGCTGTAAAAATTATGGTATTTTTATGAGATAAATAAACTATAAAATTTTGATAATAAAGCCGAACGATATTCACCGTTTGACAAAGTTTGAACCGTAGAGAAATAAACGATAATACCGTTTGGGGTTCAAATTTTGTGATAATCGAAAAATAATTTTTTTAACTTACTTTTGTTTATAAGTAAAGGCGGACGCTTTCGTTTTAGAAAGCGTCCGCTTGTAATATTATTCGATTTTCAAATCGGGGTTTTCCGCAAAATGTTTAAGCATAACTATGGGTTCGGTCGAACTTTCGTTAGTTATCGTTACGCCTTTTTTTGCGGCGGATTCGGTTACGAAAAATTCGTCGTTGGTAAGTTCTCCGTAACGGATTAACGTAGGTGTTTCGATGTCCCATTCGTTAATTTTGCCGTGTCCTTGAATAAGAATAAATCCGTACGCGGCGGCGTCGCTTACAGTTACGGTTTGACCGGGGTAAACGGTTAAACGCTTTGCGCTTACCGACGGGCATTTGTAACAAATCCATTCTTCTTTGAATTTTTCGTTTTCTCTTGCCGTAATCGGGGGCATAAATCTGTTTTTCTTAAAATTCGGGTCAATATTTTTATCCCAGTCTATAACGTCCATAAGATAGTCGTAATTGCCTTTTTCTTCTTCGGGACAGTTTTTCCAAAGTAAGTCTTCCGGAACGCAGTGACCACCGTACAAAACCGATTGATACATAGCGTATACGTCGGAAGCAAACTGCGGTTCGTACGTGCAAAGGCTTGCGGGCGCGTGCAATACTCCCGGAGGAACGTCCCAACCGGTGTCGAGCGTGATTTTATACGCCTGAGAATAATCTAAAATTTTGTTGTCGCCTTTGGTGAAATTTTCAAGACAGGCTTTAACGTCTTCCTTGCGGCAGGTAGGATTAAATCCGAAGAAAGTAAAGGGGAATTCTCCGCCGTGATTGTTCATTTGCGCGGGGAAGAAGTACATTTCGGGCTTTTCCGATGCGCCTACTCTTTGCGCGTGTTCTTTTCTGTGGTGAATGTGGTGCGGCAGAGGACCTTCGTTATCGAAAAATTTAGAGAACATAGGCCAGCCGTGGTATTTGTTCCATAAATTTTCTCCTACGATTTCTCCTTTCAATTCTTCTACCATATCTTTAAGAAGCATTTTTTCCGACCCGTCTTTCGATACTACGTACGATAAACCTTCGTCGGCGGGAGTGTTCGGACCGTTTTCGGCCCAAGTGGTGGAAGCAAACCATCTTTCGTCAATGCCGCCCCTTTCCAAACCGAGAATATAATAATCGTCGGGGTGAAGCTTAATTCTTTTACCGGGTCTGCAAAAACTACGTGCAACCCACGTCGGTTTAAGTCTTAAAATACCTTTGCCTTCGTTTAACAATTTTTTGCTTAACATATATTTTTTTCTCCTTTAAATTTGTTCGAAAGTTATTTCTATGCCGTAACTTTTTGATTTTTGTTTTTCAATTTTTCTTTTTTCGAATTTATCGAAGCGAGTCGTAGACGGTTCTATGCCGAGCGCGTAATCTCCGCTTACCATACTTTTCCATTGAAGCGTAACGGGGAAGTCGTTAAGGTCGTAACGCATTTCGACTTTTATGCCTAAATTTTTATTTGTCAAACTAAAATCCCCTACGTTCAGAACGTTATAAAAAACTTCCTCTTCTCCGCCGTCTACGGGCGGGGTAATGCGCGTGCGTTTATCTATTCTGCTCTGTGCGTAAGTCGTCAAACCTTCGGAAGATTTTACGTCGGCGTCGAGTATTAAATTTTCGTCAAGGAACGGATATCCGTAATTTGTATGATAGAGTAAACAGTATTCTGCGTCGGTATAACCTTGGTTTACGACACAATCGTTTATCAAAATTTTGTCCGAATAAATTTCAAAATTTCTTTTCAAAACGATGTTTTCGGAAAATAATCCGCTTTGTCGCACTATGCCCGAAACTATCACTTTATCGTTTAATACGTTTACGGAAACGTCCTCGGCTTTCGTATGGTGAAGCGAACCGTGTATCGGTTTATCTTTTTCGCAGGAACTGACGTTATCCATACCGCAGGTGTATAAAAAACCGCCTTCGAAAGTTTCCTTAAAGGTCGCGGATTTTGTGTTTAAGCCGTTCTTGGTTAAAAACGAAAGGTTTATTCCGCGGTATTTGACCCAAAAGATATCGAGTGCGTTGTCTTCGTTAAAAAGAACTTCTAACGAGCCGTTGTTGACTAAAATACAATTTTTGCCTTTTTCCGCGCCTGCCGTAAAAACTAATTTATAAGCGTTAATTATTTGTTTCGAGTTGCCTAATTTGCGATACAAAATAAAAACCTCCTTGTTTTGCACGGCGATTATAAATTGTTTCGTTGCATGATATTTATTTAATTATAACGCCTTATTGTTAGGTTGTATATAAATTTTTTGATTGATTTTTGCAATATTTTGACCGTGCTTAAAGTAAAGACGGAAGATATTTTTTTCGGTGCCGCGCAGAGTTTAATACGTTAAGTTTTTATACGTTAAATCTGAACAAAACCACGTCGCCGTCTTTTATAACGTAATCTTTACCTTCCGACCTGACTTTTCCTTTTTCCTTGGCGTTATTGAAACTGCCTAATTCTACCAAAACGTCGTAATCGACGATTTCCGCGCGAATAAAACCTTTTTCAAAATCGCTGTGAATTTTACCTGCCGCTTGCGGCGCTTTCGTTCCCGCTTCAATCGTCCAAGCACGTACTTCTTTTTCTCCTGCCGTAAGATAACTTATAAGCCCTAACAGGGAATAGGACGTTTTAACCAACCTGTCGAGTCCGCTTTCTTTTATGCCGAGTTCGTCTAAAAACATTTGTTTTTCGTCGTCTTCGAGCATTGAAAGTTCTTCTTCGGTTTTTGCGCAAATAACCAAATGTTTTGCGTGTTCGCCGTCTGCAAACGTAATCGCGCGTTTGACGAGAGGAATTTCGTTTTCGTCTTTGTTCATATCGTTTTCGGCAATGTTAAGCGCGTATATAACGGGTTTAGAAGTAAGCAAAAATAACGAGTCCAAATATTCTTTTTCGTCCTTGCTCATATCGAGCGTTCTCGCCGGCTTAAAAGAAGACAGATGGTTGTAAAGTTTTTCCAAAAATTCCGCTTCGACCTTGTATTTTTTGTCGCCGGTTTTAATCATGCTTTGCGCTTTGTCAAGACGCTTTTTAACCGATTCAATATCCGCGAATATAAGTTCGAGATTTATCGTTTCGATATCCCTTACGGGGTCTACCGACCCGTCTACGTGCGTTACGTTTTCGTCTTCGAAACATCTGACTACGTGAACGATTGCGTCGGTTTCGCGAATATTTGCTAAAAACTTGTTACCTAAACCTTCGCCCTTGCTTGCGCCTTTAACCAAACCCGCTATGTCGACGAATTCGATAACGGCGGGCGTTATTTTTTTGGTATTATACATTTTCCCTAAAACGTCTAAACGGTTATCGGGAACGGCAACGATGCCTACGTTCGGTTCTATCGTGCAAAACGGGTAGTTGGCGCATTCCGCACCTGCGTGTGTTATTGCGTTAAAGAGAGTGGATTTGCCTACGTTGGGAAGCCCCACGACTCCGAGTTTCATAATAATTTCTCCGTGTAAGTTTTTGTATGGTTAATTATAAACCAAATTATGTAAAAATTCAAGTTTTTAACTTGCAATTTTAGTAAATTGTGTGTTATTATATAAAAAGCGGAGTTTAATATGGATTACAAAAAATATATTGCACAAAAACTATCGGTTGAAAACCTTTCGGCAGACGAACTCGCATCTTATATGGAAGTTCCTCCCGATAACGATATGGGGGATTTTGCGTTACCTTGTTTTAAGTTAAGCAAAACGCTTCGTCGTCCGCCGATAAAAATAGCGGAAGATTTGGCTGCTTCGTTCGTTACCGACGGGGTTATATCGTCCTGCACGGCTGTCAACGGCTATTTGAATTTTAAGGTTAACCGCACGGGGTTTGCCGACGGCTTGATTAAGGAAATTTTAAGAGAAGGCGATAATTACGGCAGAGATACCGTAGGGAACGGTAAAACCGTTTGTATAGATTATTCTTCGATAAACATAGCAAAACCATTTCATATAGGGCATTTAAGCACTACCGTTATAGGCAGCGCGCTTTGTAAAATTTTCAGGTTTTTGGGCTATAACGTAGTGGGCATAAACCATTTGGGCGATTACGGTACGCAATTCGGCAAACTTATCGTTGCGTATAAAAAATGGAGTAGTAAAGAAGCGGTTACGGAAGGCCGCTTAAAAGAGTTGTCGCGCATATACGTTAAATTTCACGAAGAAGCGAAACTTCATCCCGAACTCGACGATGAGGCAAGACGTTATTTTAAATTGATAGAAGACGGCGACGAAGAAAGTAACGAACTTTTTAATCTTTTTAAGACGATTACCCTCGAAGAAGTGGATAAAATATATAAGTTGCTCAACGTTACTTTCGATTCTTACGCAGGCGAGAGTTTCTATAACGATAAAATGGACGTCGTGGTAGAAGAACTTAAAGAGAAAGGCTTGTTAAAAGTTTCCGACGGCGCGTCAATCGTCGAACTTGACGAATACGGTATGCCGCCTTGTCTTATATTAAAGTCCGACGGCTCTACGTTGTACGCTACGCGCGATATAGCGGCGGCGCTTTACAGAAAAAAAACTTACGACTTCGATAAATGTTTATATGTGGTCGCTTATCAACAGAATTTACATTTTAAGCAATTCTTTAAAGTTTTAGAACTTATGGGTAAAGAATGGGCGAAAGATATGGTTCACGTCGCCTACGGTATGGTTTCGTTGGAAGACGGCGCTATGAGTACCAGAGCGGGCAAAGTCGTTCTGTTGGAAGACGTTATAAATAAGACTATTGAAAAAGCTTATAAGGTTATCGACGATAAAAACCCCGACCTTCCCGATAAAGATAAAATTGCGCGTGCAGTCGGAACGGGTGCGGTTATTTTCGGCGCATTGTGTAATAATAAAATAAAAGACATTACTTTCAGTTACGACAGGGTGCTTAATTTCGACGGCGAAACTTGTCCGTACGTTCAGTATACGGTTGCGCGTTGCAACAGCGTTCTCGCAAAGTGCGGGCAGCCTGCCGAATTCGTTCCTTACGAAATGAACGCCGACGAATACGGCGTTATCGCCGAACTCGGCAGATTTAAGGATGTCGTCAAAGCCGCGGCAGAGAAGTACGAGCCTTCGCTCGTTACCAGATATGCGATAGATTTGGCAACGGCTTTCAATAGATTTTATATAGGTTGTAAAATTGCCGTGGAAGATTGCAATATACGGAATTTCCGTTTAAGTATAGCAAAATCGGTTAAAACGGTTTTGACTAACGCGCTCGGTCTTCTCGGAATAGAAACCGTGGAGCAGATGTAATGAATAAAGCGGTAATATTCGATTTAGACGGTACTTTGTTACATACGTTGCCCGATATACTCGATAATATCAATTTAATGCTTGACCGATACGGATATCCGCTTCTCGACGAAAATACCCTAAAAGGTTATATCGGGAATGGTGCGAGAAATTTGGTTAAATATTCTATAAA
The DNA here is from genome assembly GCA_964435195.1 of uncultured Christensenella sp. Lineage (GTDB taxonomy): Bacteria > Bacillota > Clostridia > Christensenellales > Borkfalkiaceae > UBA1259. The sequence continues at coordinate 29,976 of CAYSYT010000001.1, forward strand.
AGAAACTTTAACCGACGTCGAACTTGACGAGCGTCTTGCTTATTACAATAAGTTTTACACTGCGTCGACGAGTTCTAAAACCAAGATATTCGACGGAATGGTCACCGTTTTGACAGAACTGAAACGACGCGGATATAAATTGGTTATTTTAACGAATAAACCGCAGGAAACGACCGATACGGTTTATGAGAATCATTTAAAGACTTTCGGTTTCGATAAAGTAATAGGACAGAGCGGAAACGTAAAATGCAAGCCCGACAAAACGGCTACGCTTACCGTTTTGAAAGAGTTAAACGTTTTACCGGAGAATGCATACTTCGTCGGCGACGGCGAAACCGACGTTCTGACTTCGCTTAATGCGGGAACTCGCGGAATAGCGGTGCTTTGGGGGTATAGAACCGTCGAACAATTAAAAAAAGCGGGCGCGAAAGTTTTTGCGTCCGAACCCGCCGATTTGTTGAAAATTATAGACTGAACCGTCTTTTAATATAATTTCAGACGGTTACCGTTTTTTGTTTTTTTCTTTCGACTGCATTAAACCTTTTTTTATATCGTATAATCTTAATATATATTTACCTAAAAAACTCGCTATAACTATAACGACTATCGATAGAATTACGATTAAAAGATAGTTTAGGTTAGATGCGAAAAATTCAAACAAATTCATTTTATACCTCGTATATTTTAAGTTTAATAAATAAAACGCCTGTCGTCAAGCGTTTTTAAGGAGAAAAGCAATTTGCATAAAATTTATAAAGTTGCCGTAGTCGGCGGCGGCGCTGCGGGGCTTACGTGCGCGTTGGAACTTATGAACGGTGCCGATTCGCTAAAACAGGGCGAAGTAGTGATTTTGGAGCGTAACGACAGAGTTGGCAAAAAGCTTGCCGCAACCGGTAACGGGCAGGGTAATCTTACGAATGCAAACGTTCGCGCGGAGAATTATTACGGCGACGAAGAATTCGTTTCGTCGTTTATAGAAGATTTTAACACGGTAAATCTCGAAAAATTTTTATATTCGGTAGGCGTGCCTTTATCAACGGCGGCAGACGGAAAAAAATATCCCGTTTCAAAACAAGCAAACGCCGTTTTGGACGTGTTTAGAGGGTTTATCGACTTTAAAGGCGTTGAAACGAAAGTTAATTTCGAAGTGAAAAATATAACCTATAACGGCAACGTTTACGTTTTGCGTTCAAGCGACACGACGGTTTTCGCCGAAAAAGTCGTCGTTGCGGTCGGCGGTTGTGCCGCTCGGCATTTCGGTACGGACGGGTCGGCTTATACGCTGTTAGAGAATTTCGGGCATAAAAAAACGGCGTTGTATCCGTCGCTTGTGCAGTTAAAAACCGAACTTGCGCCTATTAAAGGATTAAAAGGTTTGAAAGAACAGGCAACTGTAACGGCTTTCGACGGCGAAAAGATTCTTAAAAGTTGTAAGGGTGAAGTGTTGTTTACCGAATACGGAGTTTCGGGCTCGGCGGTATTCGGCGTTTCAAGTAGTATAACGAACGCAAAAAATCCTTACTTGATTATAGAATTTTTGCCGGAATATACCGAAACTCAAACGGAAAAACTTATTGCAGATAAACGCAAAAACACGCCGTTTATGAGTTCGAACGATTTACTTTCGGGCATACTTAATAAAATAATCGGCCGCGCGATTTTGAAAACGGTTAATTCCGACAACGAAAAAGCAGTTGCGTACGCGTTGAAAAACTTCCGTTTGAAGGTTACGGGTAATTTAGGCTTTAATCACGCCCAAGTAACTAAGGGCGGCATAACTACCGATAAAATACGCAAACATACCTTTGAAAGCAAACTTTCGAAAGGGTTGTATGTTGTCGGTGAGGTTTTGAACGTCGACGGTGATTGCGGCGGTTATAATTTAACGTTTGCATTCGTTTCGGGGATACAAGCGGCGCGCGATATTAAAAGACACAGATGTTAAAATAAAAGGAGTATATTTTTATGGCAAGGTTTATAAAATTTACGGAAGAGATATTAAATGCGGAACATCACAACGCATTGCGTGAAATAGGCAGGTTGTTGGGGGTAAAATCACCCGCGTCTAAAAACAAGGAAACGCTTATAAAAGAAATAATCGCTATTCAGGAAGGCGAACTTGCGCCCGAGCCAAAGACTAACCGCGGCGCTCGAACGAAAATAAAAATAGACGTTTCAAAATATTACGCGGACGATTCGTACGCAACAGTTAATATTGAACCTGCCAAGTTGACGTTGAAAGACGTTTCAAGCGAAGATAAAAAGGTTATGGAGGGTGTTTTAGAACTACACGTGTCCGGGTATGGATTTTTACGCGCCAACAATTACGAAAATTCCAAAGATGACGTTTACGTCAGTGCGTATAACGTGAAAAAATATAATCTTCGTCGTGGCGACAAGGTAAAAGCGATAGCGAAGCCCGCTAAAACGGTAAGCGATTCCGACGCGCTCTCGGAAGTAATTTCGATTAACGACCTCGACCCGAGTTTGTTTTTAAAAAGGACGAATTTCGACGACCTTACGCCGTATTACCCCACGAAGAGATTGAAACTTGAAAACGAAGAAAACGTTTCAGACGTGGCAATACGTTGTATAGATTTGTTTTCTCCTCTCGGAATGGGGCAAAGGGGACTTATAGTCGCTCCGCCGAAGACGGGTAAAACAACGTTGCTTAAAAAGATAGCGCAGGCAATAGAAAAAAATTATCCGGACGTAAAGTTGATAGTTTTGCTTATAGACGAGCGTCCCGAAGAGGTAACCGATATCAAGCGCAGTATAAAAGGCGAAGTAGTCTTCTCCACTTTCGACGAATTCACGGCACATCACGTAAGGGCGGCGGAGTTGGTTATAAATAGGGCGAAACGTCTTGTCGAAGTCGGTCAAAACGTCGTAATTCTTATGGACTCTATTACGAGGCTTGCAAGGGCTTACAATAACGTGGTAGAGCCTTCGGGCAGAACGCTTTCGGGCGGCCTTGACCCGTCCGCGTTGCAAGGACCTAAACGTTTTTTCGGTGCGGCGAGAAATATAGAAAACGGCGGAAGTTTAACTATTCTTTCAACCGCGCTTATAGATACGGGTAGCCGTATGGACGATATTATATACGAAGAATTTAAGGGAACGGGCAATATGGAAATTCATCTTTCCAGAGAACTTTCGGAAAAGAGAATATTCCCTGCGATAGATTTGTATAAATCGGGAACGAGGAAAGAAGAACTTTTGCTTTCGGAAAAAGAACTCGACGTAGTGTACAAATTACGTAAAATTTTAGCAGAGCGTACGGATGCAACCGACAGTCTTATAGAAATGATGAAAAAATCAAAAAACAACGCCGATTTAATAGAAAAGGCGGAAGTATGGATTAAACTTTACCGTAAATAATTATGAAGTCCGATAAAAATAAAACTATTGATTTCGGTTTACAGCAAGCAGAAGAATATTTGTCGCGCACGGTTTCCGTTCAAAATTTTGCCGACGGAGTTATAAACAAAACGGTCGTCGGGGATTGTTTTGCCGCTTTATCTAAATTAAAAAACGAAAGCGTTGACCTTTTAATCGTTGACCCGCCTTATAATTTGGATAAAAACTTTCACGGAAACGTGTTTAGAAAAACCGACGACGACGCTTATTCCGATTACACGCGCAGGTGGATTGACGCGGTTAAGCCGAAGTTAAAAAAAACCGCGAGCGTTTACGTGTGTTGCGATTGGAAAAGTTCGCTCGTTATAGGCAAAATTCTTCGTGAAAATTTTATATTGCGTAACAGAATAACTTGGCAAAGAGAAAAGGGTAGGGGCGCAAAGAATAATTGGAAAAATTCAATGGAAGATATCTTTTTCGCGACGGTTTCGGATGACTATACGTTTAATATAGACGCCGTAAAACAAAGGAAACGTGTTCTTGCGCCGTATATGAAGGACGGTAAACCGAAGGATTGGGAACAAACGGAAACGGGCAATTACAGGAATACGTGTCCGTCGAATTTTTGGGACGATATATCGGTGCCGTATTGGTCTATGGCGGAAAACACCGCTCACCCCACTCAAAAGCCCGAAAAACTTATTGCGAAACTCATTCTTGCAAGTTCTAATACGGGCGATTTGGTTTTAGACCCCTTTGCAGGCAGCGGAACTACGGGCGTCGTGGCAAAAAAACTCGGTAGAAATTTTATAAATATCGAGCAAAATCCACTTTATTGCGCTTGGGGAGAAAAACGTCTTGACGATGCCGAAAAAGATACAAGTATTCAGGGCTATGAGGACGGCGTTTTTTGGGAAAGAAACAGTCGCCCGAAAAAGATATAAAAACAAATACAACGACGTGAAATGCACCTCCGACAGTTTGTATAACTTTCGGAGGTGCATTTTGGATTACGTGATTATTTTATGCGCTGCGTTTGAAAATTCTAACTGCGAGCGCGGTCATGTCGTCGGCTTTTTTACCGCCCGAAAGCGCGATTGCCTGCGACAACACTCCGTCGGCAAGCGTTTGAGGATTTTTTGCGGGAACGCTTCTCAAATAATCTATTATTTCTCCGGACGAGTCGAAAGCGTCTGAAATGCCGTCGGTTACGAACAAAAGAACGTCGCCGTCTTCGAGTTGATGCGAACAAACCGACGGATTAAGTTCGTCTAATATGCCGAGCGGGAGAGAGTTTCCTTCGATAATTCTGATGCCTTCTCCGATAATAAAGCCGTAAGGGGAACCGTATTTAATAAAATCCGCAGTGCAATTTTTAAGGTCAATGATAGAAACGTCTAACGCGGTAAAACTGTCTTCGGTATTGATGGCGAGCAATTTATTAACGGTGTTAAGTATAAGCGAAGACGAAAGCCCCGCTTTATAAAAACTCTCTATAAGCGTGAGCGCGGCGGAAGAAACGGTTTCGGCGTCTTGACCGCTGCCCATTCCGTCGGATAACGCGACTAAAAATTTATCTTCTCTTATACGGGTAACGGTGTGAGTGTCTCCGCTCTTTTCCGAATCGTCTTTTACCGAACGGGCAATGCCGAAAACGGCATCGTATTCGGCGGATTTTTTGAAACATAAATAACATTTTCCCTCGGTAACGTCGAATTTTTCGTAAAGACATAAAGATTTGTTCAGCGTAGAACATATTACCGAAGTAAGCGACGCTAATTCGAATTCTTTCATAGCGATTATTAAACTTACCGATAAATATTCTTCTTCACCGTAAATTAAAATTTCCGTAACGGTAAAACCTTTTTTGAAAAGGTTTTCTCCGAGCAGTCTTTCGGCTCTGCTTTGATATTTTAATTGCGAGCCTGATTCTACTGCGAGTCCCCTTAAAATTTCCGACACGCCTATTGCTTCCGCGGCGATTAAATCGCGTCCGTTAGACAAATTCATATCGTCTACTACGTAGGTTCTGTACGCGGCGAGCAGTTTGTTTGCCGCATAAATTACGTTGTTCGGGTGTAAACACGTTTGGCTGATTTTTTTGGGAAAGTCTATTAAAGACAATCTGCCTTTCGCAAAGCCTATTTCGAGTAACTTGTTAAGTTCTTCGTCCGACGGCTGACCGCATTTTTTACATCTAACGTAACATTCGCATTTTTCACATACGGTGGAAAATATTTCTTGTTTAACGGCTTTTTTAGCAGTTTCTTCGTTTAATTTGTTTTTTTTGAATACGGTAAAGGCGTTAGCCATTTCGGTAAAAACACTCGACAGTTCGTAAAGCCTGTTCGACAGCATAAGACGGTTGCGGTTTATGGTTTGGCGAACTAATTGCCGTTCGCGGAAAACGTAAAGTTTTTCCTTAATTTGCACTAATATTTTCGATGGGAAAATACTGAATATTACAGCGCCCGTGATTACGGAAACGAGCGCTATAACGGAATAATCGCCGTATATACCGAAAATTATTTGAATTACGTAGTCGGCGACCACTATACCTACTGCGGAAAGATATCTCGATAGCGGCATAAGACTTTCGCTTGCGATACCCCATAAAAGGTATAATGCAACGTAATTTAAGTCGTTATAATACAACGCAAGACTAATTCCTAATACCGCCGAAACTATGGTACAGATTCCCGTTTTGAATAAAAAAGCGACGGTAAGAATAATTATGACCGAAAGTGCTTTCCATAAAAGGGGTGAAACGAGGTTGGAAACGCCGAGTCCCGTCAATGCGGTAGTTATGACGAGCGTGGCGAATTCTTCGTAGCCGAGTTTGAATTTTAGACCTTTTTTTACTATTCCCGAAGCGGCTATATAACAGATAAAAGTCAGTAAAGTCGATAAAAGGGAGGAGAGTAACCGTCTTTCGAGCGGTACGTTTACCGAAGTGTTTCCTATAAAAATATAGCCGAGCATGGAAATTGCCGCATAGGCGGTAATTTCAGCCCTGAACGGCGTTTTGGTTTTTTTGTAAATACAAACTAAAATAATCATTAACACCGTAGGAACGGCGGCTTGCACTAAAAGTCCTACTTCTCCGAATACCAAAAAAGAACATACGTAAAGAACGGGCGTTATAATCGGATTTGCGCCGAAAGCCATAGCCGTTACGAACACGGCGACGGGGTAAACGTTTACTTCTTTTTCGAGTTTTGCGAAAATTAAAAAGAAACAAAAAGAAATAATATATTTTATAACGGAAACGTAATCGAAAAAATAATTTTTTACCCGCATAACAGTATTGCTCCGAGAATTTATCGGAATATAATTTTATACTAATCGAAAGAGCGTATTTTGACACAAAATGCCGTATAAAGAGTTAAAAGATAAATTGTTTATAAAAAATAATATACGGTATAAAAAAAACTTTTGGAAAAACGCTTTTGAAAATCGTAATAATGTTGTAAAATTAAAATATAAAAACAATAAAACAGGCGGTACGATATTATGATTAAAGTCGGTATAGTTGGTTACGGTAATCTCGGCAGAGGCGTTTGTCTTGCCGTTCAAAAAGCAGACGATATGGAATGTGTAGGCATATTTACGAGGCGTAATCCCGAATCGGTAAAACCCGTGGTAGATTACGACGTTTATTCTATAGACAGACTTTCGGAATTCAAAGGGAAGATAGACGTTTTGTTGCTTTGCGGCGGCAGTGCAACCGATTTGCCCGTTATTACTCGCGATATTTTGAAAGACTTCAACACGGTCGATTCTTTCGATACGCACGCGAAGATTCCCGAATATTTCGATACTCTCGATAGGGTGGCAAAAGAAAATAAAACTCTCGGTGCTATAAGTATAGGTTGGGACCCCGGTTTGTTTTCCGTGGCGAGAATGTTGTTCGGGGCGGTACTTCCCGACGGGCGCGATTATACTTTTTGGGGTAAAGGCGTATCGCAAGGGCATAGCGACGCCGTAAGACGTATCGACGGCGTTAAAAACGCAATACAATACACTATTCCGAAAGAAGACGCGCTTGCGAGCGTTCGCGCGGGCGAAAATCCTACGCTTTCGGCGGCGGATAAACATTTAAGAGAATGTTTCGTTGCGATTGAGGACGGCGCCGATAAGTCGCTTATAGAAAAAACCATTAAGGAAATGCCTAATTATTTTGCCGATTATCAAACGGTGGTTCATTTCGTCAGCGACGAGGAAGTAAAACTAATGCAGAAAAAACTTTCTCACGGCGGATTTGTAATTCGTTCGGGCAACACTACCGACGATAATTCTCACATTCTCGAATTATCGCTTAAACTCGATTCCAATCCCGAATTTACGGGCAGTGTGCTTACTGCTTACGGAAGAGCGGTTGCGAGACTCGCGGCGGAAGGTAAGACGGGCGTTTTGACGGTATTCGATATTCCGTTAAAATATTTATCGCCGAAAAGCAACGACGAATTAAGAAAAAATTTACTGTAAGGTGAAAAATGGCAAATAAGGGTAAAAGAAAGAACACGTCTCGGAAAGGCAAAAATACCCATTCCAAACAGGTTGAGAAACAAATAAGAAAGTTACCCGTGTGGGTAATAATAACGGCGTTGTTACTCGTTGCCGTATTTTGCGCTTGTTATTACTATTATTTAACTTATTACAAGGAAGACGATTACGTTCTGCCCGTAGGCGAATTAGAGTTTCACTTTCTTTCGCTCGGTAATAAGAATAACGGCGATTGCATTTACGTAAGGGCTGGCGATAACGACATACTTATAGACGCCGGCAGTAAAGAAAACAGTATACCGTATATTGAAAATTATTTAAGAACTTACGTTACCGATAATATTTTGGAATACGTTATAGTTACCCATGCGGATTCCGACCATATAGCAGGTTTTTCGAAACGGTCGGGGAGTATATTCGATTTGTTCGAATGTAAAACCATTATAGATTTTCCGTTGGTAACGACGGAGAAAGCCGAAAAAACGACTTATAACAATTATATTTCCGAGCGTAACGACGAAGTAGCGGCAGGCGCAAAGCATTATACCGCATTGCAATGTTGGAACGAAACCGACGGTGCGAGCAGGGTTTATAATTTAACCGATAGCGTAAGCATGGAAATAATGTATAATTATTATTACGAAAATCTCAGTTCGGACGAGAACAATCATTCGGTTTGTCTTATGTTTAACCACGGGAGCAGAAAATTTTTGTTTACGGGCGATTTGGAAAAGAGCGGTGAGGAAAAGTTTGTCGAATATTACGGCGGCACGTTAACGCAAGTTGAACTTTTCAAAGCAGGTCATCACGGTTCTAAAACTTCGTCGAACGATTGTTTGTTAACTCTTATCAAGCCGAAGATATGCGTGGTTTCGTGTTGTGCGGGGTATAACGAATTCGGAGCAAAACCCGAAAATATTTTCCCGACGCAAAGTTTTATCGACAGAATAAGCAAGTATACCGATAAAGTTTACGTTACGAGGGTCGTCGCCGATAATTCCGACGGTTACGAAAATTTAAACGGCGACGTTAAGGTCGTATCGAAAGCCGATGAAGACGTGTTCGTTCAAGCGTCGGCAGGCGAACCGATTATTCTTAAAGATACCGATTGGTATAAGGCGAACAGGACTTCAACGTACTGGGATTGATATGGTTAAAGTTTGGAACGAGGCGTTTCCGCCCGTTATTGACGGGAACAGTAGAGTTTTGATACTCGGGAGTTTTCCGAGTGTAAAATCGCGCGAAGTCGGGTTTTATTACGGTAATCCGAAAAACAGGTTTTGGGGATTGCTGTCGGAATTTTTCGGCGAGGAAATACCTGCCGATATCGACGGAAAAAAGTATTTTTTGTTAAAACACCGTATCGCGCTATGGGACGTTATAGATAAAAGTACCGTTAAAGGCAGCAGCGATAACGACTTAAAGTCCGATTCGATAATTACCGTTCCGTTAAAACCTTTGGTGGAAAACAGTAATATCGAGTTGATTTTGTTGAACGGAAAGAAGGCTTTTTCCGTTTTTGAAAAAATTTACACCGATTGTCTTGTTAAATATCTGTATTTACCCTCCACGAGTCCCGCAAACGTATCTTACGACAAAACGGCGTGGATTAACGCGTTGACCGATATATTCGAATAACGGAATAAAACCATTAAACCTCCGCATACTACGTTAAACGGAGGTTTTTTATGCGTGATACAGGTATAGTCAGAAGAATAGACGAACTCGGAAGGGTGGTTATTCCAAAAGAAATACGAAAAACTTTGCGAATAAAAGAAGGCGACCCGCTTGAAATTTATACCGATAAAGACGAACTTTTATTTCGCAAATATTCGCCGATATCTTCGGTGGGCGATTTTGCGGAAAGCGTGGCGACGAGCCTAGCGGAAATAACGGAAAGCGAATGTATAATTACCGACACAGATACGGTGATTTTCGTTGCGGGCAGTCGTAACAAAGATTGCGTCGGTAAAATTTTGACCGATAAATTCGACAAATTATTAAGCGAACGCAAGAGCGTGGTTTTAAGCCGAATTGACGGTAGCGAAATCACTGTCGTTTATAAAGACGAACAGATTAAAGCGGAAAACCGAGTAATCGTGCCCGTTACGGTAAACGGGGATTGTTACGGCGCGGTTATAATTTCCAACGGGGAAAAAGAAAGAAGATATATTTCTTCGGACGTAAAATTAGTTCAACTTTGCGCAACGATACTTTCCAAACACTTTGAATAAAATGAACGAAAAAAGTATGTTGAAACAAGCACTCGTATTAAGCACGGGTGCTTTTATAGCAAAAATCATAGGCGCGTTATACCGTATTCCGCTTACTAATCTTTTGGGCGGCGAGGGACTGGGGTTGTATCAAATGGTGTTCCCGTTATATTGCGTGCTTTTAGACTTCGCAGGCGCGGGAGTACCGAGCGCGCTTTCCAAAATAATTTCTTTCGAACGCGGAAACGAATATAAGTGTGCGAGAGACGTTTTGAACGTAAGCGTAAGGGCTTTGTCGATAGCGGGCGCGGTGTTTTCCGTTTTAATGATGACCCTTGCTTTGCCCATATCCGAACTGCAAGGTAATGCCGACGCGTATTTAGGTTACGTTTTTTTATCGCCATCGGTTTTTTTTGTTTCCGTAATATCTTGTTTCAGAGGATATTTTCAAGGACTTATGAATATGAAGCCCACTGCCGTTTCGCAAATAATCGAACAAACGGTAAAACTCGTTTTCGGGCTTCTATTTTGTTACGTCTTTTTGCCGAACGTTCCGCTTGCGGTAGGAGGAGCGACGCTTGCGGTATCGCTATCGGAGTTTGTCGCTTTAATTTTTTTGATTGCGGTATACGTTAAAAGCAAGAAAAAAATCGGCGTGGCATATTTTTACGATAAATCCGAGTTTTTACCGAGATTAAAAAAAATAATAAGTTACACTATACCCGTAACGCTTATAGGTATTGCGATACCGCTTTCGCAGGTGGCGGATAGTTTTTTGGTGGTTAATATTTTAAATGCGTACCGCAACGACGCAACGGTACTTTACGGACTTTTGTCGGGAACGGTTACTACCGTGATAAACCTGCCCGTTGCCGTGTGTTACGGAGTGGCTACGGTGGCGATACCTATGATTTCCGGAGCGAAAGACGAGAACGAACGGCGGAAAAATTCGGAGAGAAGCGTGCTTATAACGTTGATTTTTTCAATTCCGTGCGCTATCGTTTGCGCGGTATTTTCGCCGTCGATAGTTAAAATTCTGTTCGGAAGATTAAACGCGGCGGAACGTACGGTTACGCAGAATTTGTTAAGACTTACGTCGGTAAACGTAATTTTTTTGTCGCTTTTGCAAACGAGCAACGCCCTGCTTATAGGAAAGGGCAAACCGTACTATCCTTTAATAAGCATGGGTGTGGGAGTTGCGGTTAAAACCGCGCTTAATCTGATTTTATTGAGAATTCCCGAAATAAACATTTACGGCGGCGGAATAGCCGTAATCGCTTGCTATTTTATTGCAACTTTGATAAACTTTATATTAAACGGAAGTTTACGGGTGAAAGATGAAAATCAAAAGTCTTGTCGTAGGGAATACGCAAATTAAAAACAATATATTTTTAGCGCCTATGGCCGGTTATACTGACTACGCGTTCAGGAGTTTAATGCTTGAACTCGGAGTCGGTCTTGTTTTTACCGAATTAGTGAGCGCAAAAGGACTTGTCTACGGCGGCAAAGGGTCTGCCGATTTGCTTTATTCGGGTAACGGTATAAAAAATACCGCGGTGCAACTTTTCGGCTCCGAACCCGATTTTATGCGTGCGGCTTGCGAAAGCGAAGAATTGAAAAATTTCGATATAGTTGATATAAATATGGGTTGCCCCGTACCTAAAGTTTACAAAAACGGTGAGGGGAGTGCCTTACTTAACGATATTTTTAAAGCCGAAAAAATCGTTTCGGCGTGTGTTAAGAGCGGAAAAACCGTAACCGTAAAAATACGAACGGGTCAAAAATACGGTGATGATGTCGCAGAAGATTTTACACGTATGGCGGAACAGAGTGGCGCAAGTTTGGTCACCGTTCACGGAAGGGTCAGAGAGGCGTATTACTCGGGCGAACCCGATTACAACGCTATATATAAAGCCAAGCGCGCGGTGAATATTCCCGTAATTGCAAACGGCGGAATTTTTAGCGTGGACGACGCGAATTTGATGATTGAAAAAACCGGCGCGGACGGTGTAATGCTTGCGAGAGGCACGATTTGTAATCCGTTTTTGGCGTGCGAACTTTTAGGAGAAACTCCGTCGATTAACTTAAAAGATTTTATAATAAAACATCTTGCGCTCTCGTCTGAGAGAACGGGTAATAGACGCGCCGCTTTGGAATTCAGAAAATTCGTTCCTTATTATTTTAAGGGTAAGAGCGGATTTAAGGAGATAAAATCCGCAATCGTTACGATGTGCGACAGCGACGAAATTATTTCTTTCGTAAATAAAAATCTTTAACAAACCGACCCCGAACCGAAATACAATAAAAGAGAAAGGTTTTCGGGGAGATTAGTATGGACGTTTGTTTCGTTACCTGCGACACGGTCAATTCTTTTTGGCAAGATAAACTTTCAAAAGGATTAAAACGCGATTTAATCGTGTTCGGCTTTAACGGACTCGGTTTGGTCAGTTACAAAAAAGAGTTGTCGGGGGAAACGGAATATTTTCACGATTTGGCAAAACTTTCCAAGCAACTTTCAAACGTAGTGGTTTGCGGTTGCGATACCGATACTTACGGAGTGTTCAGGCATTCGGCGGTAATAGCCGATAAAGGTAAAATTCTCGGAGTTTCAGATATGGCTCACTCTATTGACGACAGCGAATTCGTGCCGGGAAGCGGATTCAGGGTTTACGATACCAGCGCGGGTAAAATAGGCATTATCGTTGCGGAAGATTTGTTTTTTCCGGAAGTTCCGCGCGTTTTAACTTTATGCGACGCCGACTTTATAATATGTTTATTTAAAAAAATCGACGATTTTATGCCTCAAATTATGATTAGGTGCGGCGCGTTCGCAAACGGCGTACCGATGGCGCTTTGTTCTAAAAATCGCGTCGTTGCGGCTGACGTAAAAGGGAATATTTCTTTTGCAAGCAGTTCGGACGTGGTCGACGCTAAAATAAAAACCGAAAAAGATTTTCATTTGATTAGTTCGCGGCGGCGCGGACTTTACAGAGATTTCAATTCGGGCTATTAAAGGAGAAATAATTATGGCAATGAATATCGTTCTCGTCGAACCGGAAATTCCGCAAAACGCAGGCAATATAGCAAGAACTTGCGCCGTAACGGGTAGCGTACTGCATCTTGTACGACCGCTCGGATTCGAAGTTTCGGACAAGCACTTAAAAAGAGCGGGTTTGGATTATTGGAATTATCTCGATATTCGCTATTACGACAGTATAGAAGAAGTTATGGACAAGTATTATAACGGCGGTAATTTTTGGTTTTTTTCTACTAAATCTAAACTTATACATTCCGAGGCTAAATATAAAGACGGCGATTTTTTGGTTTTCGGCAAAGAAACTAAGGGACTGCCCGAAAGTCTGCTTAAAGCACATTACGACGAATGTGTAAGAATACCTATGATGGGCGAACTGCGTTCGTTGAATTTGTCTAATTCCGTTTGCGTCGGTGTATACGAGGCTTTAAGACAAATGGGGTACCCTAATTTTAAGACGGAAGGAAATATTCCCGAAAACAAATTTTAGAAAACGGCGACAAATCGGTTGACTAACCGAAAATTTTTCGTGTATCATAGAATAGGCAGGTTTCGGCGTGTCAAATTACAAAGGAATACAGGTATATCTTTTATGGAGATGGTTTGGAACGTATTTTTTATGTTCGGCGGTGTAGCCGCTATGCTGCTCGGTATGGACGTTATGGGGAAAGCACTCGAACACGTAGCCGGCGGCGGAATGAAAAAGATGCTTGGAAAAGTTACCACCAACCGTTTTGCCGGCGTCGGCGTCGGCATTGTCGTAACCGGCATAATTCAGAGTTCCGGTGCGACTACGGTTATGTTGGTCGGCTTTGTAAACGTCGGGCTGCTTACTCTACAACAAGCGACTAACGTCGTAATGGGCGCTAATATAGGTACTACCGTTACGGCGCATATCGCTTCTCTTTCGGGTTTGGGTCAAATAAATATCGGTGCTATTGCGGCTATGATAGGCTGCGTCGGTATTTTGGCTGCTATGCTTATTAAAAACGAAAAGGTCGTAAATATCGGCAATATACTTGCGGGTTTGGGGCTTATTTTCGTCGGTCTTGAATTTATTTCCACGTATGCTAAACTTATAATGTTTACCGATGGCGGCGTAGTTCCTCACGCTTGGGTCAAAACGATATTTCAAGGCGATCATTTCCCGCTTTTGTTAGTGCTTATAGGAATAATTTTAACCGCTTTGGTTCACAGTTCTTCTACGATTACGAGTTTAATGGTCGTTCTCGGAAGCATCGGAGTTCTTTCGTTTGAAAACGCTTTGTTTTTAGTGCTCGGTTCAAAAATAGGTACTTGTGTTACTTCGCTTTTATCGTCGGTGGGTACAAACGTAAACGCAAGGCGTACGGCAGTCGTTCATTTGCTCTTTAATATTATCGGCTGTTTGATTTTTATCGCTCCGTTATGGATATGGAAAAAAGAAATTGCGGAATTGTTTATGCGTATATCAGGCAATCTCGGACAGCAGATAGCGATAGTTCATACCTTAATCAGCGTATTAAACACCGTCGTGTTGTTGCCGTTTACCGGTTGGTTGGTCAAACTTTCTTGCTTGATTGTTAAAGATAAAAAACAAGATGAAGACGATAGATTTAGGTTCGCTTATATCGACGACAGGCTTTTAAGTACGCCTCCCGTTGCGGTAGGCAATACGAAAAACGAAATAATAAGAATGAGTGTTTTTGCAAAAAACAATATAAATTTAGCGGTTGAAATGCTCGTTAACGACGAAGTAGATAACGGAACGGATATTCGCTCCAACGAAGAAATTATAAACCACCACAACAAGGCGATTACCGCATATCTTACGAAACTTATGGGTAAAGATTTGAGTAGCGAAGACGATAAAAAAGTCGGTTCTTATTATCACGTCGTTTCCGACGTGGAAAGAATAGGCGATTATGCGGAAAATATTATGGAGTATGCTTATAAACTCCGTAACGACGGGTTGACTCTCAGTGATGACGCCAAGAACGAACTTAAAGAGATGTTGGAAACGTTTAATAAACTTTACGAGAGTTCGATATTTGCCTTTGATACGAGAAACGTCGGTATGCTTGCCGAGGTTGACGTGCTCGAACAAAAAATGGACGATATCAGCGAAGAACTCGAACTTCGTCATATCGAAAGGGTTAAGGAAGGTTTGTGTAACGCACAGGTCGGTTCGGTTTATTTGCAAACCGTATCTAATCTCGAAAGAGTTGGCGACCATATTACCAACGTTGCGTTCAGTATAAGGCATTACCGCCATACTCAATCGGGGCACGGAAAACGTTTTGTAAAAGAATAAAACAATTTAACGGGTAAAATATTTACTTTTAGTTGCCTTTTAAATGGCGTTGTGATAAAATAGTTTAGAATTTTTTAGAATTATATATTGTTAGGAGATTATTATGAAGTATACTTTTGAAAAAGCCGAAAAAAGTACGGTAAAAATTACCATTAAATTAACGGCAAAAGAATGGGCGGAAGCGATTGACCTTGCTTACGAAAAGACCAAGGGCAGATTTTCAATCCCCGGATTCAGAAAGGGTAAAGTGCCCAAGAAGGTTATTGAAACTTCTTACGGCGTCGGCGTTTTCTATGAAGAAGCGATAAATCAAGCGTTCCCGAAATATTACGGTGAAGTTTTGGATAAAGAACCGTCTATCGAAGCGGTTGCTCAACCCGACGTCGACATTAAAGATTTAAGCGAAAAAGGTGTAACTTTAATTGCGGTCGTTCCCGTTAAGCCCGAAGTTAAACTCGGCGAATATAAAGGTATAAATTTCAAAAAAGCGGAGTATAATGTAACTGACGCCGATATCGACGAAGAACTTTCACGCTTACAAGATAGAAATTCCCGTATGGTTAACGTCGAAGACAGGGCTGTCGTCGACGGCGATATGGTCGTTATCGATTATTCGGGCAGTGTCGACGGCGTTAAATTCGAAGGCGGTACTGCCGAAAAACAAAATTTAACTATCGGCAGCAAAACGTTCATTCCCGGATTCGAAGAACAGATTATAGGAATGAATATCGGTGACGAAAAAGACATTACCGTAAAATTCCCGGACGATTATCACGCTGAAAATCTTAAAGGTAAAGATGCCGTTTTCGCTATTAAACTTCACGAAATAAAGAAGAAAGAACTTCCCGAACTCACCGACGATTTTATTAAAGAATCTACGGGTGCGGAAAGCCTCGAAGCGTATAAGACGGAAACCAAAGCGCGTTTCGAAAAACAGAACTCCGACAGAGCCGAACGTGAACTCGAAGACGCTATCGTTAAAAAAATTACCGAAAGCAGCGAAGTCGAAATTCCCGACGCGTTGATTGAAAATCAAATAGACCATATGGTTCAGGAGATGAGTTTCCGTCTTTCTTACCAAGGTTTGAAACTCGAAGATTATTTGAAATACGTCGGTAAATCTATGGAAGATTTCAGAAAGGGCTATTTTGACCAAGCGAAAGATATCGTTAAATCGCAACTCGTTATAGAAAAGATAATTACCGACGAAAAAATCGAAGCGACAGACTCCGACGTCGAAGAAAGAATCGAAGAAATGGCAAAGTCGCAAAATAAACCCGCACCCGACGTTAAGAAAAATATGGCGGCGCGTCAACTCGATTATATAAAGAACGATATAATTATCAAAAAACTTTTTGATTTCCTTAAAAAGGAAAACAATATAAGCGTTGAGAAGTAAGTATTTAGTCTTACGGCAAAATACTTAAAACCCTTGCAAGCAAGTTTTAAACTTCTTGTGTAAATGATAACGTCCTATAAATAAGGAGGATTTAGAATGAACGTGAAAAATACGGTTGTTCCTTACGTCGTAGAGCAAACGAGTAAGGGCGAAAGAAGTTACGATATATATTCGAGGCTTTTGGAAGACAGGATTATATTTTTGACGGGCGAAATTAACGACGCCGTTGCCGATGCGGTAGTCGCGCAACTTATTTACCTCGAAGGTAAAGACCCCGATAAAGATATTTGTCTTTATATTAACAGCCCCGGCGGAAGCGTTACTGCCGGTTTGGCTATTTACGACACGATGAATTATATTAAGTGTGACGTAAGCACTATTTGTATAGGACTTGCCGCATCGATGGGGGCGTTTCTTCTTTCCAGCGGCGCAAAAGGTAAAAGATACGCTCTTCCTAACAGCGAAATTATGATTCATCAACCTTTGGGCGGCGCGCAAGGTCAGGCGAGCGATATAAAAATTCAAGCCGACCATATAATAAAAACCAAACACAGATTAAACAGTATTCTTGCGTCAAACAGCGGAAAACCTTACGAAGTAGTGGAAAAAGACACCGACAGAGATAATTATTTGTCGGCGGAAGACGCAAAAGAATACGGACTTATAGACGAAATTTTCGTTAAACGTCCGTAGTCAATCGGAGATTTATGAAAGAACAAAAACAACTTTTTTGTTCCTTTTGCGGAAAGCCGAAGGAACTTGCACATCGTTTAATAGCCGGACCTAACGGCATTTATATTTGCGACGAATGTATCGAAATTTGTCGTGAAGTTATGAAAGAGGATGCGGCAAAGGACGGAAAAAGCAATAGCGTTCCGCTTTTAAAACCGCAGGAAATCAAGGAAAGGCTCGATGAATACATTATCGGACAGGACGAGGCGAAAAAAGTCTTGTCCGTTGCCGTTTATAATCATTATAAACGTATAAACGCCGTAACTAAAAAGGAAGGCGACGTCGAACTCGATAAAAGCAACGTTCTTCTTTTAGGACCGACGGGAAGCGGAAAAACCTTGCTTGCAAAAACGCTTGCTAAGATTTTAGACGTTCCTTTTGCCGTTGCGGACGCCACGACGCTTACCGAGGCGGGTTACGTCGGCGAGGACGTTGAAAATATTCTTCTCAAACTTATTCAGGCTGCCGATTTCGATATAGAAAGAGCGCAGAATGGTATCGTTTATATCGACGAAATCGACAAGATTGCGAGAAAGAGCGAAAACGTTTCAATCACGCGCGACGTTTCGGGTGAGGGCGTTCAACAAGCGCTTTTGAAAATTATCGAAAGCACCGTGGCAAGCGTTCCTCCGCAAGGCGGAAGAAAACATCCGCAACAAGAATGTTTGAGAATAGACACTACCAATATTTTGTTTATTTGCGGCGGCGCGTTCGTCGGGCTTGAAGATATAATTACCAAAAGAAAGGAAAAATCTTCGTTGGGTTTCGGCGGAAGCGTGAAAACCGATGCGAAAAGGAACGTGGATTTGATACGAGACGTTCAGCCTCAGGACCTTATAAAATACGGTTTGATTCCCGAATTTGTCGGAAGAATTCCGATTACGGTAGGGCTTCGTCCGTTAGACGAAAAGGCGCTCGTGAATATTCTTACGGAACCAAAAAACGCTTTGGTAAAACAGTTTAAACGTCTTATAGGTCTTGACAACGTAGAACTTGAAATTACCGAAGGCGCGGTTTACGCCGTTGCGCGTAAGGCGATAGAACTCGACACGGGTGCGAGAGGGCTTCGTACGATTTTAGAAAATCTTATGATAGACACTATGTACGATATTCCTTCCGACGGTGATGTACAAAAAGTCGTCGTTGATGAAGACGTGGTTATTAATGGCGCAAAACCTAAACTTATGAAAAAAGAAATTGCATAAATATTTTATAAATATTTGAAATTTTCACTAAAAAACGTTTGACAAGTAACACGGCTTTCGGTTATAATAAACAGGCTGTGTAACTTGGGTTGATACGGGAAGTTACTGAAAATCGTGCAAACGCAGATAATTTCCGTTGACAAGTGTGGAGGCAAGACCTCTGCGACTAACTTAAAAAGATGGGTAAAGTCATTCGCAGCGACTTAAAAAATTTAAGTATCGGCGAATGATTTTTTTATTTTATTTTTTCGACACACACGGAAGAGTTGACAGCGTACGTTAAAAGTTAGGTAAAAAAGGAGAAAACAAAATGGCAAGTCAAAAAATCAGAATTAAACTTATGTCTTACGACGTCGAAATGCTTGACCAAGCAGCGTCTAAAATCGTTGAAACGATGAAGAAATCCGGCGCAAAAATAAGCGGACCTATTCCGCTTCCCACGGAAAAAGAAATCGTAACGATTCTTCGTTCGCCGCACAAGTATAAAGACAGCAGGGAACAGTTTGAAATCAGGACGCATAAAAGACTTATAGATATTTATTCGCCCAACGTAAAACTTTTAGACAGTATTCATCTTCCCGCAGGCGTAGATATCAAAATTAAATTGTAATTTATAAACATTATATAACATGGAGGTGAACTTTATCTATGAATAAAGCAATCATTGGAAGAAAGTTAGGTATGACGCAGCTCTTTTCGCAAGACGGCAAAGTTATACCCGTAACGGTTATCGAGGCAGGTCCTTGTCCCGTCGTTCAGGTTAAAACTTTGGAAAGAGACGGTTATTCCGCAGTAAAACTCGGATTTGACCAAGTTGACGAAAAGAAACTCAGCAAACCCCAAGCAGGTTTGTTTAAAAAGACCGGTGTTCCCGCTCAAAAAGTTTTAAGGGAATTTAGAATTGACAATGCGGATGCGTTGACGGTCGGTTCGGTCGTTACTTGCGATGTTTTCAGCGCGGGCGATAAAATCGACGTTTCGGGCGTAACCAAAGGTCACGGTTATACGGGCGTTATCAAAAGATGGAACAATCACAGACTTAAAGAAACCCACGGCGTCGGCCCTGTACACAGAGAGGTTGGTTCTATGGGTGCAAACAGTTCTCCGTCAAGAGTATTCAAGGGTAAAAAGATGGCAGGTCAGTACGGACACGAAAACGTAACCATCTTAAACCTCGAAGTCGTAAAAGTTGACAAGGAGAGAAATGCGATTCTCGTAAAGGGTGCTGTTCCCGGTCCTGTAAAAGGAATAGTTACTTTGAGAAACAGCGTTAAAGCGTAAGGAGATAAATTATGGCAACGGTAAAATTGTTTAATATGGAAGCCAAAGAAGTTGGCACTCTCGAATTATCCGACGCTTTATTCAATACTGAATATAACGAATCGGTTATTCATCAGGCGGTAGTTGCAAGACTCGCAAACGAAAGACAGGGAACGAAAAGCACGCTTACCCGTAGTGAAGTTCGCGGCGGCGGTGCTAAACCTTGGAGACAAAAGGGCACGGGTAGAGCCCGCCAAGGTTCTATCAGAAGTCCTCAATGGGTACACGGCGGAGTCGTTTTTGCTCCGAAGCCCAGAGATTTTAGTAAAAAAATGAACGTTACGGCGAAGAAAGTTGCGCTTTTTTCGGCTCTTTCTCAAAAAATCAGAGATGGCGAAGTTATTTTTATCGACGAAATAAAAGTTAACGCACCGAAAACGAAAGAGATAGTTGCTTTCTTAAAAGCGTTTAACCTCGATAAAACCGTACTCGTCGTTATGGACAACAGTGACGAATCGGTTTTGAGAGCGTGCGCAAACCTTGCGAAAGTAAGCACCGTTCCCGCAAATATGATTAACACGTACGACGTTGTTAAAAATGCAAAGCTTGTTGTTTCCAGGCAGGCAGTTAAGCAAATCGAGGAGGTCTACGGAGAATAATGGCTGCACACGATATAATTATTAAGCCGCTTCTCTCTGAAAAGAGTTATGCGGGCATCAAAGATAAAAAATACGTTTTTATCGTTAAAAAAGATGCAAACAAAACCCAAATCAAACTCGCTATCGAAGAGATTTTCGGCGTTAAAGTCGAAAAAGTTAATACGGCAAACGTTAGCGGTAAGTTAAAAAGACAGGGCAGATACGAAGGCTATACGCCTGATTACAAGAAAGCAATCGTTCAACTTAAAAAAGACAGTAAGTCGATTGAGTTCTTTGATTCGTTGTCTTAATAAACGGAGGAACAGAAAATGGCTATTAAAAGATATAAACCGACTTCGTCCGCTCGTCGTTTTATGACGGTTAGCGCGTATGACGAAATAACGGCGTCAAAGCCCGAAAGGTCGCTTCTCGAAGACCAAAGAAAGAGCGGCGGTAGAAATGCACAAGGTAAAATCACCGTTCGTCATATCGGTGGCGGCAACAGAAGAAAATATCGTATTATCGACTTCAAACGCGATAAGGACGGTATACCCGCAAAAGTAAAATCTATCGAGTACGACCCCAACCGTAGCGCGAACATCGCATTGCTTTATTATGCCGACGGTGCAAAAAGATATATACTTGCTCCAGTAGGTCTTAAAGTAGGCGATACCGTTTTGAGCGGTGCAACCGCGGATATAAAAGCGGGTAACGCTCTTCAACTTAAAGATATTCCCGTAGGTACTATGGTTCACAATATCGAAATGCAACCCGGCAAAGGCGGTCAGATTGCGAGAGCGGCAGGTATGAGTGCGCAAATTATGGCGAGAGACGGTAAGTACGTAACGCTTAAAATGCCAAGTGGCGAAATGAGATATATTCTTGCTACTTGCAAGGCTACTATCGGTCAGGTCGGTAATCTCGAACACGAAATCATTAGAATAGGTAAAGCCGGCAAGACGAGATACCTCGGAATTCGTCCTTCGGTACGCGGTGTGGTAATGAACCCCTGCGACCACCCCCACGGCGGTGGCGAAGGCAAGTCTCCCGTCGGTATGCCCGGGCCTGTTACTCCTTGGGGTAAACCTGCTTTGGGTTATAAGACCAGAAAGCATAAGAAGGCTTCCGGTAAACTTATCATCACCAGGATAAATTAAGGAGAACAGCTATGAGCAGAAGTGTTAAAAAAGGTCCTTACGTAGAACCGAAACTCTTGAAAAGAGTAGAAGAATTAAACGAAAAGAATGAAAAGAAAGTCTTGAAGACTTGGTCGAGGGCTTCGACGATATTTCCTCAAATGGTAGGTCATACCATTGCCGTATACGACGGTAGAAAGCACGTTCCCGTATACGTAACTGAAGATATGGTCGGTTGTAAACTCGGTGAATTTGCTCCCACCAGAACCTTTAAAGGACACGGCGGAACGGAAAAATCCACCGGTGGAAGATAGGAGGCGTAAAAATGGCTAAAAATATGAGAGAAAAAACCGCAAAAATCGCGGAAAATAAAGACAGACGCCCGAGAGCTATTGCAAAACACGTGAGAATTTCCTCTTATAAGGTAAGAATCGTTCTCGATATAATCAGAGGAAAAGATTACAGAGAAGCGGTTGCAATTTTGGAAAACACTCCCAAATCTGCTTCCGAACCCGTTAAGAAAGTTCTTATGTCGGCTGCTGCAAACGCAGAACATAATCTCGGTATGAGTAGAGATAACTTGTTCGTTGCCGCTTGTTTCGCAGACCAAGGACCTACTCTTAAACGAGTAAGACCTGTTTCCAAAGGCAGAGCATACAGAATTTTGAAGCGCACCAGCCACATTACCGTGGTTTTGGACGCCAAAGCGTAGGAGGTACCTCATGGGTCAAAAAGTTAATCCGCACGGTTTAAGAGTCGGAATTATTAAAGATTGGGACGGTCAATGGTTTGCCGATAAAAAGGATTTTGCGGCAAATATAAAAGAAGATTACGAAATCCGTACCGCATTAAAGAAAAAGTACTATCAGGCTGCAATTTCTAAAATTCTTATCGAAAGAGCAGCGTCAAAAGTTACTATAACGATTCATACCGCTCGTCCTGGCGTTCTTATCGGAAAACAGGGCAGCGAAATCGAAGTAATTAAAAAGACTGTAGCGAAAATAAGTAAGGGTAAACAAATTTCTATAAATATTTCGGAAGTTAAAAAGCCTGACGGTGACGCGCAATTGGTTGCCGAAAGCATTGCTAATCAACTTGAAAAACGTGTATCGTTCAGAAGAGCAATGAAACAAGCGATTTCCCGTTCGATGAGAAGCGGAATAAAGGGTATTAAAGTTTGCGTGAGCGGAAGACTTGACGGTGCGGAAATAGCGCGTAGCGAATCTTACCACGAAGGATCCATACCTCTTCAAACGTTGAGAGCGGATATCGATTACGGATTTGCTGAAGCGCATACGACGTTCGGTGTTATCGGTATTAAATGTTGGATTTACAAAAACGAAGTTATCGGTGCACCCAAGAAGAAAACTGTTGAAGGAGGCCAAGCATAATTATGTTAATGCCTAAACGTGTAAAAAGAAGAAGAGTTCACCGCGGCAGAATGACCGGTAAATGTACCAAAGGCAATAAGATTGCTTACGGCGAATACGGTCTTGTAGCAACCGAACCCGGTTGGATTAAATCTAATCAAATTGAAGCGGCCCGTGTCGCAATGACGAGATTCATTAAACGTGGCGGAAAAGTTTGGATTGATATATTCCCCCATAAACCCGTAACCAAAAAACCTGCGGACAGCCGTATGGGTAGCGGTAAAGGTTCCGTTGAATTCTGGGTAGCGGTTGTAAAACCCGGCAGAGTATTGTTTGAAATGGCGGGTGTTCCCGAAGAAGTCGCAAAAGAGGCTATGCGTCTTGCAGGACACAAACTTCCCGTAAAAACGAAGTTTGTTAAGAAGGAAGTCGTAGCCGAAGAAATTATTGAAGAAGGCGGTGAAGGTTAATGAGAACGAAAGAACTTCACGAATTAACTGTAGACGAATTGAATACGAAACTTAAAGAACTCAAAGAAGAGTTGTTTAACCTTCGTTTCCGTCACGCAATAGGTCAGTTGGAAAATCCCGCTGCAATCAAGAACTGCAAAAAAGACATTGCAAAGGTTAAAACCATCTTGAGAGAAAGGGAATTAAAGGCTTAAGCGTAGGAGTAGAGAATTATGGATAGAAATTTAAGAAAAGAAAGAGTTGGCATCGTTGTTTCCGACAAGATGGAAAAGACTGTCGTCGTAGCCATCGAAGAAAGATATAAACATCCTTTATATAAGAAAACGATTAAGAAAACTCATAAATTCAAAGCACACGATGAAAACAGTATCTGTGGCGTAGGCGATAAAGTTCTTATCGTCGAAACCAGAAAACTTTCCAAAGATAAAAATTGGAGAGTTGCGGAAATCATCGAAAAGGCTAAGTAAGGAGGCACGTTATGATTCAACCACAATCGAGATTGAAAGCAGCGGACAATTCCGGTGCAAAAGAATTGATGTGTATAAGAGTGCTCGGCGGTTCTTTCAGAAGGACGGGTAACATCGGCGACGTTATCGTTGCAAGCGTTAAAACCGCTACTCCCGGCGGCGCTGTAAAGAAAGGCGACGTTGTTAAAGCCGTAATCGTAAGGTCTACGAGCGGAGTAAGAAGGAAAGACGGCACTTACGTAAGATTTGACGAAAATGCTGCGGTTATAATCGATTCGCAGAAACAACCCAGAGGTACGCGTATTTTTGGGCCGATAGCAAGAGAATTAAGAGATAAGGATTATATGCGTATTATCTCTCTCGCACCCGAAGTGTTATAAGGAGAACGGCTATGAAAGTTAAGAAGAACGATACGGTTTTAGTTATAACGGGAAAGGATGCGGGCAAAACCGCAAAGGTTTTGGTTGCTCTCCCCAAAGACAACAGAGTAGTTGTTGACGGAATAAACGTACAAAAGAAACATAAAAAAGCGAGAAGCGCGCAGGAAGTGAGTTCCATTCAGAATCAATCCGGTGCTATCGACGCTTCTAACGTTATGGTGGTTTGCCCCGCTTGTAATAAAGCAACCAGAGTTGCTTATAAGGTAGAAGGCGATAAAAAAGTCCGTATCTGTAAAAAGTGCGGCGCGATTTTAGACGCAACCAAAGAAGCAAAAGAAGTAAAGAAAACCACTAAGAGAAAGACCAAGAAAGCTGCGGAAACTACCGCAGAAGAAAAGTAAGGAGGTAACAGTCAATGTCAGAAGTAAACAGAATCAAGGCACTTTATAACGAAACCGTTATCCCCGCTTTGGTCAAAAAATTTAATTACGAAAACGTTAACCAAGTACCCAAACTCGTTAAAATAACGATTAACTCCGGACTTGGCGACGTAAAAGACAATGCTAAAAGTATTCAGCAGGCGCAAGAAGAATTAAAACTTATTGCAGGTCAGAAACCCGTACTTACCACGGCTAAAAAATCCGTCGCTAACTTCAAGGTTAGAGAAGGACAAAGCGTTGGTATGAAGGTTACGCTTCGCGGAAACAGAATGTATGAATTTTTCGATAAATTCGTATCTATTGCATTGCCGAGAGTTAGAGATTTCAGAGGCGTTTCGAAGAAATCTTTCGACGGCAGAGGCAACTACTCTATGGGTGTTAAAGAACAATTGATTTTCCCTGAAATTTCATACGACCAAGTAGAAAAAATCAGAGGTTTCGATATTTGTTTCACCACCACGGCGAAGACCGACGAAGAGGCGAGAGAATTGCTTGCAATGCTCGGAATGCCTTTCGCTACGAAGTAAGGTTATAAGGAGTTAGAAAATGGCTAAAAAAGCAATGATAAACAAGCAGCAAAGACCTGCTAAATTTTCCACCAGAGCGTACACGAGATGCAGCATTTGCGGTCGTCCGCACGCTGTATTGCGTAAATACGGTATTTGCCGTATTTGTTTCAGGAACTTGGCTTATAAAGGTCAAATTCCCGGTGTTAAAAAGGCTAGCTGGTAAAGGAGGATATTAAAATGACAGACGTTATTGCAGATATGCTTACCAGAATAAGAAATGCTCTTATGGCAAAGCACGAAACGGTAGAAATTCCCGCTTCCAATACTAAAAAAGCAATTGCGGAAATCTTATTGAACGAAGGTTACGTAAGTGCGGTCGACTACGTTGAAGGAGTACAGGGAACGATAGTTATTACTCTCAAATACGAAAGCGGTAAAAAAGTTATTACCGGTTTGAAGAGAGTTTCTAAACCCGGACTTCGCGTATACGTAGGCGCGGACGAAGTACCCCAGGTGCTCGGCGGTTTAGGTATAGCGATTTTGTCTACGTCCAAAGGCATAATGACCGGTAAGGACGCTAAAAAGGCTCATCAGGGCGGCGAAGTTCTCGCTTACGTTTGGTAGGAGGTGTAAAGTATTATGTCAAGAATAGGTAATGCGATTATCAATATACCCGCAGGCGTAACGGTCGAAGTTAAGGACAACGTTATAACCGTTAAAGGACCGAAAGGAATTTTGACGCAGGCTTACGACCCTATAATCACTCCGAACGTAGACGGCAACGTGATTAAGTTTACGAGAGCAAACGATTTAGGTCCGACCAAGGCTAAACACGGCTTATATAGAGCGCTTTGCGCTAATATGGTTAAAGGAGTAACCGAAGGTTTTCAAAAAAACCTTATCGTAAACGGCGTAGGTTGGAAGGTCGCTAAACAAGGTAACAAAGTCGTTCTTAACGTAGGTTTCAGCCATCCGGTTGAAGTTACGGAAGTCGAAGGTATCACGCTTGAATGTCCTTCTCAAACCGAAATTGCGGTAAAGGGTATCGACAAAGACAAAGTCGGTCAGTTTGCTGCAATGGTCAGAGGCATCAGAGAACCCGAACCTTATCACGGATACGGTATTCGTTACAGTGACGAAGTTATCGAAAGAAAGGTCGGTAAAGCAGCAGGCGGTAAAGGCTAAAATTTAAAGGGCTTTTAGTGGATGCGCTTTATCGGGCGCATCTGCCGAGTGCACTTTTCGTGCGAAAAGTTATTAAATAGGAGTAAATACGATGATTAAAAAAATCAATAAAAACGAAGACAGATTAAAAAGACATAAAAGGGTAAGACTTAAAGTTAAAGGCACTGCGGAAACGCCCAGACTTTCCGTTTACAGAAGTCTTAACCATATTTATGCTCAAATTATAGACGACGTTAAAGGCAACACCTTGGTTACGGCGTCTACGCTCGATAAAGAAGTTAAAGGTTCTTTTGACGGCAAAGACAAGAAGGCACAAGCATTTGCAGTAGGCGAATTACTCGCTAAAAAGGCAGCGTCCAAAGGTATCAAAACCGTTGTGTTCGACAGAGGCGGTTATCTTTACACCGGTCGTGTTCAAAACTTGGCTGACGGCGCAAGAAAGGGCGGCTTGGAATTCTAAAAAATCAAGGAGAAAACGAAAATGGCAAGAGAAAATAACAGAGCACCCAGAAAACAAGAAGAAAACGACGGGTTGATTAAAAAACTTATTGCAGTAAACCGTGTTACCAAAGTTGTCAAAGGCGGTAGAAATATGAGGTTCTCCGCTCTCGTCGTAGTAGGTGACGGCGCAGGCAGAATCGGTTGCGCAATGGGTAAGGCGAACGAAGTTCCGGAAGCAATAGATAAGGCTACCGCAAGGGCAAAGAAGAATATGTTTGCTTGTTCGCTTCTCGGCACGAGTATTCCCCACGAAGTAATCGGTAAATTCGGCAGAGGTTCGGTTCTTATGATGCCGGCTGCGGAAGGTACCGGTGTTATAGCCGGCGGGCCCGTTCGTGCGGTAATGGAAGCCGTAGGCATTAAAAACATCAGAACGAAATCTCACGGAACCAACAATCCCATCAACTGCGTTAAAGCGGCTATCGAGGGTTTGAAGGATTTGAGAACTGCGGAACAAATTGCCGAAATCCGCGGTAAGTCCGTAGAAGAAATTAACGGTTAAGGAGGGTACTTTTATGGCAAAGGCAAAACAAACCGAAGCAAACAAAATAAAAGTTACGCTTGTTAAAAGCACAATCGCTATTTTACCCCAACACAAAAAAATCGTGGCTGCTTTGGGATTGAAGAAGATTAACTCTTATAAAATTCATCAAGCAATTCCCAGCATTCTCGGAATGATTGATAAGGTAAAATATCTCGTTAAAGTAGAAAACGTTTAATTTTCCGCTTAACGCAACACATCAACAAGGAGTAATCAAAATGAGAATAGATACGTTAAGCCCCGCACAGGGCGCAACGACCGCTAAAAAAAGACTCGGCAGAGGTATCGGTTCGGGACTCGGAAAAACCAGCGGTAAAGGTCATAAAGGTCAATGGGCAAGGAGCGGCGGCGGTGTTCGTCCCGGATTCGAAGGCGGTCAGATGCCTTTAATCAGAAGAATACCTAAACGCGGCTTCAATAACCATTTCAGAAAAGTTTACAGTATAGTAAATCTTTCGGTTTTAGACTCTTTCGAGGCAGGCACGGTAGTAGATATCGCCCTTCTCAATGAAAAGGGTTTGATTAAAATAGTAAAAGACAGCGCAGGTCTTAAAGTTCTTGGTAACGGCGCTATAAACAAGGCTATTACGGTAAGGGCGAATAAATTCTCCGGTTCTGCGAAAGAGGCTATCGAAAAGGCAGGCGGCAAAGCCGAAGAAATTTAAACCCTATAAGGGAGGCGAAAATGTTTCAAACAATTGTAAATGCGTTTAAAATAAAGGAAGTAAGAATTAAAATTCTTATTACAATCGCATTGTTGTTCGTGTACCGTCTCGGGTGTTATTTACCTGTTCCGGGCATAAGCATAGAAGGATTTAGTCTAACCGACTCTAACGGAAATCCGTATGGTTTTCTTACGATTATGAGTGCGGTATCCGGCGGTGCGTTGCAACAAGGTACTTTTTTTGCAATGGGTATCGGACCGTATATCAACGCTTCGATTATTATTCAGTTGTTAACGGTCGGCATTCCTGCGTTGGAAAGACTTTCTAAACAAGGTGAAGAAGGCAGAAGAAGGATTAACACTTATACGAGGATTTTGACTTTAATTCTTGCAATAGCGCAGGCAATAGGTATTCTCGTCGGTTTCGGTTCTAACGTACAAACCGAACTCATTTTCGGTAATACTGGCTTCCTTAATTTTTTAAGTTACGCATTCTTGGTAATAGTTTATACCGCGGGTGCAGCGTTAACTATGTGGCTTGGCGAAAGAATTACCGACTACGGCGTATCTAACGGAATATCGCTTTTAATCTTTGCAGGTATTTTGTCAAGCGCGGGTTCGGCTATTACCGGCTTGTTCAATAATTGGAATGATTCTTCCATTTGGACGATAATAGGTTTCGTAATTGCGACAATAGTTATTTTCGGTGCAATCGTTACGGTTGATTCGGGCGAAAGAAAAATACCCGTTCAGTATGCAAAACAGGTTAAAGGTCGTAAAATGTACGGCGGACAGTCAACGCATATTCCTATCAAAATCAACGCGTCGGGCGTTATGCCTTTGATTTTCGCGTATTCGATTTTGAGTTCCCCCGATTTGATTTTAAACCTCGTCGGCGCTGCCGCCGATAATTGGTGGAGCAAATATATGGGAACGGGCTCTTGGCCGTATATGGTTGTTTTGTGTTTGCTTATATTGTTCTTTTCGTACTTTTATAATCAAATACAGTTTAACCCTGAAGACGTTAGCAAGAGTATTCAAAGCAACGGCGGTTTCATCCCCGGTACAAGACCCGGTAAACCTACTGCCGAATATTTGAAGAGAGTTTCTAACAGAATTACGTTGTTCGGAGCAATTTTCCTTGCGGTTTTGGCGCTTGTGCCGTCGTTGATTTTCAAAGCAATCGGCGGAACGGGATTGACGAGTGTTTTCAGTGCAACGGGGCTTTTGATTATAGTTTCCGTAGCGCTCGAATTCGAACAAGCGTTGCAATCGCAGATAATGATGAAGAATTATAAAGGATTCCTGAAATAATAATGAAACTTGTACTGTTGGGCGCACCGGGAAGCGGAAAAGGTACGCAAGCGGCGTATATTACCGCGAAATATAATCTTCCGCATATATCAACAGGCGATATATTCAGAGAAAACATTAAAGAACGCACGTCGCTCGGCGTAAAGATTAAAAAGTTAATCGACGCGGGCAAATTTTGTCCCGACGA
The DNA here is from genome assembly GCA_964435195.1 of uncultured Christensenella sp. GTDB lineage: Bacteria > Bacillota > Clostridia > Christensenellales > Borkfalkiaceae > UBA1259. Next base: position 59,780 of record CAYSYT010000001.1, read on the forward strand.
TTTAACCGTCGAAGTGGTTAAAGAAAGACTCTCGAAACCCGATTGCGAGAACGGATATCTTCTCGACGGGTTTCCGAGAAATATTTTTCAGGCGCAAGCTTTGGACGAGTTCGACGAACCCGATAAGATAATCGAAATAGACGTTGATTTGTCAAAAATCGAAAAGAGAATTACCGGTAGAAGAAGTTGTCTTAAATGCGGCGGTTCGTATCACGTGGACTTTTTGGGAAATAAAGAAATCTGTCCCGCTTGCGGAGAAAAACTCGTCGTAAGGAAAGACGATACGCCGGAAGTCGTTAAAAACCGATTAGAAATTTATTCGGGTCAAACGCAACCGCTTATCGATTATTACGCAAAGCAGGGTAAACTTCTTAAAGTTGACGGCAATCAGTCAATCGAATCGGTTTTCGAAGAGATAGTTAAGGTTTTAAATTAAATGATTACTATAAAGACTGAATCCGAAATAAAGCGTATGAGGGAAAGCGGTAGACTTACCAAAGAAGTTCTCGAACTTATCGGTCGCGAAATAAAAGAAGGAATGTCCACTAAGGATTTAGACAGAATCGCTTACGATTTTATAAAATCTTGCGGAGCAGAACCTTCATTCCTCGGGTATAACGGGTTTCCCGCTTCGATATGCGCTTCCGTCGACCAGTACGTCGTGCATGGAATTCCTTCCGACAACGTTATATTAAGAAAAGGTCAAATAGTGAGTATAGACGTCGGTGTAATTTACGACGGTTGGCAGGGCGATGCCGCAAGAACGTTTGCAATCGGCGAAGTTTCCGAAGAAAAAAAGAAACTTATTAAGGTTACGGAAGAATGTTTCTTTAAGGCTATAAGCGATTTGCGTGACGGTTCACCGCTCGGTGATATCGGATATAACGTGCAAACCCATGCGGAAGCCAACGGCTTTTCGGTGGTTCGCGCGTTAGTCGGACACGGTATCGGCAGAAAAATGCACGAAGACCCGTCTGTTCCGAATTACGGAAGGAAGGGTACGGGTATTCGCTTAAAGAAGGGAATGACCATCGCCATAGAGCCTATGATTAACGCCGGTGTGTATCAAGTTGATTTTTTGTCTGACGGTTGGAGCGTGGTTACGAGGGACGGAAAACCTTCCGCCCATTACGAAAATACCATAGCGATTACCGACGACGGAGTTGAAATTCTTACGTTGTAAGAGGTGACGTTATGAACGTTAAAAGAGGCGACCTCGTGGTGGCAACTTCGGGAAGAGACGAAAACAAATTATTTATGGTGATTGAAGTTGCCGATTCCGTTGCTAAAATCGTGGACGGAAAAAGCAGAAAGGTTGTTTCTCCTAAAAGGAAAAACGTCAAACACCTTAAAGTAATAAAATCGGCGGTTTTAATCCGACTTGCCGAAAAAATAATCGGTGGCGAACGTGTTGGTGACTCAACCGTTCGCAAAGCGATCACCGAAAGTCAAAAAAATCAGGAGGAATAGTTTTGTGTCGAAAGACGACGTTATAGAAACAGAAGGCGTGATTGTTGAAGCCTTGCCGAACGCAACGTTTACGGTAAAACTCTCCAACGGGCACGTGATAACGGCATATATTTCGGGAAAGCTTCGTATGCACTATATAAAAATCATTCCCGGCGACAGCGTGAAGTTGGAAATGAGTCCGTACGACTTAACGAAAGGCAGAATTATTTGGCGCAGTAAAAACTAAAACCCAAACAAATTTCAAAGGAGATAAAAGAAATGAAAGTAAGACCGTCTGTAAAGCCTATGTGCGATAAATGCAAAGTAATTAAAAGAAATGGTAAAGTTATGGTAATTTGTTCAAAAAACAAGAGCCATAAACAAAGACAAGGCTGATAAAGTCTTGACAAATGATAGATAAACCCTTATAATATAAGGGTTAGACACGAAAACAAGCCAAAGACTCTGCGCTCCCTACATTCCAAGGGTAAACGGGGTCAATCGGCATACTATATATAATAAAAATTTAGGAAAAATACGGAGGTATTTAATGGCACGTATAGCCGGCGTTGATTTGCCGAACAACAAAAGAGTGGAAATCGGTTTGACGTATATTTACGGTATCGGACTTCCCACGGCAAAACAAATCATTAAAGAAACAGGCGTCAATCCTGACGTAAGAGTAAAGGATTTGAGTGAAGCGGACGTCGCTAAACTCAGAGAGTATATCGAACACAACCTTCACGTCGAAGGCGACCTTCGCAGTGAAGTAAGTCTTAACATTAAAAGGTTAATCGAAATAGGTTGTTACCGTGGCGTTCGCCACAGAAAGAACTTGCCCGTAAGAGGTCAAAGTTCGAAGAGAAATGCAAGGACTGTTAAAGGTCCTCGTCGTACCGTCGCTAAAAAGAAGACGGCAGGAAGATAAGAGGAGGTAAACTTTAATGGCAGCAGCTAAGAAAATAGTTAAAAAGAGAAAAGACGTCAGAAAAGTCGACAAAGGTCAAGTACACATTCAGGCATCTTTTAATAACACTTTGGTAACCATTACCGATATGCAAGGTAACACGGTATCTTGGTCGAGTGCGGGTAGCCTCGGTTTTAAAGGTTCGAGAAAGAGTACTCCGTTTGCAGCGCAACAGGCGGCGGAAGCGGCAGGCAAGGTTGCAAGAGAACACGGTATGCGTTCGGTAGAAGTATACGTAAAAGGTCCGGGGGCAGGAAGAGAATCCGCAATCAGGGCACTTACCAACTGCGATATGGAAGTAACGCTTATTCAAGACGTATCTCCCATCCCGCATAACGGATGCAGACCGCCCAAGAAACGCAGAGTATAATGGAGGAAATAGAAAATGGCTAAATATACAGAATCCAAGTGCCGTTTGTGTAGACGTGAAGGCGCAAAATTATTTTTGAAAGGCGAAAGATGTTTTAAAGGCGTTTGCGCTTTTGAAAAAAGACCCGTAGCGCCCGGTCAACACGGAATGGGCAGAAAGAAAGTTTCCGAATACGGCTTACAACTTCGTGAAAAACAAAAGTGTAAGAGAATTTACGGCGTACTCGAAGGTCAATTCAGAAAGTATTATGAAAAGGCCGACAAAATGAAGGGTATTACCGGTGAAAATATGCTTTCGCTTCTTGAAAGAAGACTCGATAACGTTATTTACAGAATGGGTATAGGCTCGTCGAGAGCGCAGGCTCGTCAACTCGTAACGCACGCACATTTCACCGTTAACGGAAGAAATTGCGATATCGCTTCTTATTGTGTTAACGTAGGCGACGTTATCGCCGTTAAAGAAACTAAAAAAGACAATAAGTTCTTTGCTGAAATTAAGCAGATGAAAGTCGGCAATATGCCTAAATGGCTTGAATTTAATCCCGAAACGTTGGAAGGTAAAATTTTGGCGCTTCCCACCAGAGAGGATATCGACAGCAATATCGCAGAACATATGATTGTCGAATTGTATTCGAAATAATAATATAACGTAATAAAAAATTTTGATGGAGTTTTGCGGGGGGACAGTGCGAAAAATCCACGCTCGCACAAGAATTCCCGTAACTCTGTATGTCAAAAACTATTAAGGAGGTAAATTTCTTATGATGGAAATTGAAATGCCAAAAATAGCAGTGGAAGAAAACGAAGATAGAAGTTACGCGAAAGTTATAGTCGAACCTTTGGAAAAGGGATTCGGACTTACGCTCGGTAACGCTTTAAGAAGAATTTTGTTATCCGCTCTTCCCGGTGCTGCTATTCAAAACATTAAGTTTGCGGAAGAACTCGGCGTAAAACACGAATTCAGCGCAATAGCGGGTATTAAAGAAGACGTAACCGAAATTATTCTTAATTTGAAATGCGTTGCGTTAAAGACCGTAAGTCTTGACAAACATTATAAAAAGACCGTTAAGGTCGTTAAAGAAGGTCCTGCCGTTTTGAAAGCAGGCGATATTACCGGCGATGCCGAGTTTGAAATTCTTAATCCGGATCTTTATATTTGTACGATTGACGACGGCGCGAAATTCGATGCCGAAATCACTATCGGTAGAGGTCGCGGTTACGAATCGGCGGACGAGCACAAAACCGGTGTTATCGATAATATAGCAATCGACAGTAATTATGCTCCCGTAAAGAAAGCAAGTTATACCGTTACCGCTACGCGTGTAGGACAGAGCGTAGACTTCGATAAACTTATTCTTGAAATTTGGACTAACGGCGCGTTTTCCGGAAGGGACGTCGTAAGTCTTGCGGCAAAAGTTTTGGAAGAACACGTTAATATGTTCGTAGGTTTGTCGGAAGTAGGCAATACCAATATTTTAAGACAATCTGAAATCGATATGACTAAAAAGATTTTGGAAATGACGATTGAAGAAATGGATTTATCCGTTCGTTCGTATAATTGCTTAAAGAGAGCAAATATTCACACCGTTGAAGATTTAACCAAAAAAACCGAAGACGATATGTTAAAAGTCCGTAACTTGGGTAAAAAATCTCTTGACGAGGTTATCGCCAAACTCGTTAGTTTGGGCTTGAAGTTAAAGGACAAGGAGGACTAAACAATGGCAAGAAAGTTAGGCGTAAATGCTACGCAAAGAATAGCGCTTATAAAGAATCAGGCTTCTGAACTTTTGTGGTACGGTAAAATTACCACGACCGAAGCGAGAGCAAAAGAAGTTGCTGCGTACGTAGAAAAAATTATCACCGTAGCAATCAATTCTTATACCGATACCGTTGAAACGGAAGTTACCGTTAAAGACGCAAAAGGTAAAGACGTTAAGAAGACCCTCGTTAAAGACGGTATGAAAAAACTTAACGCAAGAAGAAAAATTATGACAAAGGTCGTTGATTTGCAGGAAGTTAAAGGCTATAAGGAAAGCAAAGCAGACTTTAAGTCAAGAACTAAATCAATCAAATACCCGCTTATCGAAAAGATTTTCGACGAATACGCGCCCAAGTATGCGGCTCGTAAAGAAGAAAAAGGTCAAGGTGGCGGATATACGAGAATTTATAAATGTGGTCCCCGTAAGGGCGACGCTGCCGAAGTTGCGATAATCGAACTCGTTGACTAATTTTTAACCCCGATTTTTCGGGGTTATTTATTTGCGTAAACGTTATTAATTTTTAACGTGAACGCCGTTTTATAATTTTTTAAATGAAATTTTAGCATATAAAAGCACCCCGTCGGCAAGTAATTTCCTATCGACGGGGTGCTTAATTATCGTTTTTTTATAAAAGTTACGTTTAGCGTGAACGTCAAAAAATTTTTTAGGTTTTTAGTATACGTTTAATTAATCCTTAAAGTAGCCTATGTTGGACAAACTGCCCGCATTAAACGAGAAGTTACAAATCGAAGCGACTAAACCGTAAATTCCCCAGGTTATCATACTAAGGAAAAAATACGCGCACGTTCTCGATTTCCATCCGTTTGGTTTTAAGTCCGTGTGATTTATAATAAAACTTCCAATAAAACCAAGGTAAAAAGTTAAAAGAAACCTTACCGCGTTTTTGCCGTCGGTAGAACTTATCATAGGTTCCTTTTTGATTCGACATCCACAATGTACGCAAATTTCCGCATTATCGTGAACTTCTTTGCCGCAATTTGAACAATATGCCATAATACACACCTCTCTCGTATAACTTTATTTATATTATAATCTTACTCTTGTAAGAAGTCAAGTGTTTTTCTTACAATTGTGAGATATTTTAAGTATGGAATATCAAAACAAATTTAAAGATAATTTAAAAGAGTTAAGGTTTGAACGGAATTTGGGACAGGTCGAATTGGCAAAAGCCGTCGGGGTAAGCAAGGGAGTAATAAGTTTATGGGAAAACGGGCTTCGAGAACCGAGTATGTATTCTTTGATATCGCTTGCAAAATTTTTTAATATAAGTATAGACGAACTTGTAGGCTTAAATTAAAAAAGTAGGGTAAACGACCCTACGAATTTAAGGTTTATATAGAAAAGTTTTCTTTTATGCGGCGTGTGGTTGTCGAAATTAAATTTTTCGCAATTTAAAAGACAAATTAGATTTCTTGTTTCGGTTGCTTAAATTTTGTAAACGTAACCTTCTTTTCGCGGGAGTGCGTTCGGTTGTACGTCAGGGTAACCGATAATGCAATTTGCAATTCCTTCGTATTCGCCTTCAATGCCTAAATTTTTTAATAAAAGTTTACCTTCCTCGGTTTCGAAAGTTTCTTTCGCTCTATGAATCCAGCAACTGCCTAAGCCGAGAGAATGAGCTGCAAGCATCATATTTTCCATAACCAAACTGCCGTCGTAAATATAGGTGGGTACACTTTTATCCGCTAAAACTATTAAGACGACGGGCGCATTGTAAAACGGGTCGAAATTTTCGGGCATTCCTGCGATTTCGGCGTTTAATTCGGAAATTTTATCTCTCGTTGCTTTGTCGGTTACTTGTATAATGATAGGCGATTGTTTGTTTAATCCCGACGGTGCGTAAGTACCTGCTTCGGTAATAACATCAAGAAGTTTTTGCGGAACGGCTTGACTTTTATATTTTTTTACGCTTCTTCTCGTTTTTATGTTATTCAAAATTTCGTTCATAAAAGTTCTCCTTTATATGATATAAAAAAGGCTTGAAACATTGTATCAAGCCGAAAAAATAAAGTGGAGCGGGTAATGGGAATCGAACCCACCTCTCAAGCTTGGGAAGCTCGCATACTACCGATGTACTATACCCGCAAATTTATTCACGTTAGTATTAAAAATTTATACGGATTGCAAAAATTCTTTTTGCGTCGCTATCGCTCCTATTATTTGCTTTCGGTAAATAATAGCCGTACGGTGAAATACTGCACTAACAAGGTTGCGCTTGTATTATATCGCTACGCGTGGGCTTTCGCCCTACGGCTTTTTACAAAAGCCGTTTGCTAAAAGCAAGTACGTTTGCGATGAAACACTGCGAAGTTGTAAACCCTTGCAAGCAAGTTTGCTTACTTGTATTATAAACTAAACGAAGTTAATAATTTGTTTTGCAACAAAATATTTGCAAAACATACTGTTTTGCCGTAAGACTATCGTTTTACACTTCTACGTTTGAAATACTGCGAAGTTGTAAGCCTTTGCAAGCAAGTTTTCATCTTCTTGTATTATAACACAAAATACGATAAAATGTAAATTTAATTAAAACAAAATATTGTAAAATTTAAAAATTTGTGTTATACTGAATAAAATTGTTGTTAAAGGAGATTGCATATGGCTCTTTTTCTTAAAGTTATAGAATGGGCTGACGATTCCAACGATACTTTGGTTTATAAATATCCGTTAAAGGAAGGCGGAAAAGAGGTAAATCATAAAAGTAAACTTGTGGTAAGAGAATCGCAAGAGGCGGTTTTTGTTCATAAAGGGCAAATTTGCGATATTTTCCCTGCGGGAACGTATAACTTAAACACCGATATTTTTCCTATTCTTTCAAAACTTGCCGGTTGGAAATACGGTTTTCAAACGCCGATAAGATTAGATATCTATTTCGTTAACGTAAAGCAGTTTACGGGTAATAAGTGGGGCACGTCTAACCCGATTATGATGAGGGACCCCGAATTCGGAATGATACGCGTTCGCGGTTACGGTTCGTATTCGTTTAAGGTAGACGACGCAGGCGTATTTCTTAAAGAATTGTTCGGAACGAACTCTACGTTCGTTACGGGCGATATTACCGATTGGTTAAAATCTATGCTTGTTTCGACTTTAAGCGACGCTATCGGCGAAAGTAAAATTTCCGCGCTCGATTTAGCGGGGAACACTATGGAATTTAATCAAATAGTAACGGCTAAAATTCAAGATAAATTTAAAGAACTCGGCTTAAAACTGACTAATTTGTTTATTGAAAATATGTCCGTTCCGTCGGAGGTCGAAAAAGCAATCGACGAAAGGTCTAAACTCGGTATTCTCGGTGACAAGACCGACGTAATGATGAAGGTTGCCGCTGCCGAAGCGTTGAAAGACGCCGCAAAAAATCAAGGTGCGGGCGGTATGTTCGTCGGCGCGGGTATGGGCATAGGCGCAGGTGTAGGATTAGGCGGAGTTTTTGCCGAAGCAATGAAGCCTACCACGACTACGGCAGCGTCTTCTACACCGTCGGAGGTTAAAAACGGTGCCGTTTGTCCTTCTTGCGGCGCAGGTATAAGCGCGAAAGCAAAATTCTGTCCCGAATGCGGGCAAAAAATACCTACGGCAAAATTCTGTCCCGAATGTGGCAGCAAAGTATCCGCAACCGCAAAATTTTGCGCGGAATGCGGTAGTAAATTATCGTAAAATTTATTTATAGGAGATATAATTATGGCAGACAAAAAAATAACTGAAAACACTTTGATATTCGAAGCTCTTGAAATCAATCCCAATGCGGCGGAAATTCTTATGGCTCACGGTATGCATTGTTTGGGGTGCGCGCTTGCTCACGGCGAAACCGTCGGCGAAGCGGTAGGCGTTCACGGTGTAGACCTCGAAAAAGTTTTAGAGGAATTGAACAATTTTTAATTTATGACGGAACATCAGGAAAACGTTTTTTATGGAGAAGATGCGGAAACTGACGCGTATTCCATAAAATGTTCGGCGTGCGGGGCGAATATGAAGTTTGACCCCGATTCACAAACATTATATTGCGAACATTGTGATTCGAGGCAAAAGTTCGGCGAAGGAACAACCGCGGAAGAACAGGATATCAGGTTTGCAATGTCGTCGGGAAACGTGTGGGGCAGAGAAGAAACTTCGGTTTTCCGTTGTGAAAATTGCGGGGCGGAAGTCGTTTTGAATAAAAACGAAACGGCTAAAACCTGTCCGTTTTGCGGAACTTCTCACGTGCAAAAAGCCGAAGAGTTGTCAGGGCTAAAACCCAATGCCGTTTTACCGTTTTTGTTCGGCGCCAAACAAGCAATAGATTATGCGAAAGCGTGGGCAAAACGAAAATTTTACGCTCCGAGAAAGTTTAAGAAAAGTTTAAGCGCAGATAAGGTTAACGGCGTATATACGCCTTGTTTTACCTTCGACAGTTGTACTTCGTCGGTATATCACGCCCGTTTGGGTGAAAGACATACGCGAGTGGTCGGTTCGGGCAAAAACAGACGGGTAGAAACGTATACGGTTTATTTTAACGTAAGCGGAACGTATTCGTGGCAATTCGACGACGTGCTGATAAGCGCGGGCAGTAAAATAAACCAAAAGAACGTTGACGCTCTTTCGCCTTACGATACGAATTTAAGCAAGACCTACGAAGAAGAATATCTTTTGGGCTTTATGGCGTATCATTACGACAAAGATTTGCAATCTTGTTGGGATTCCGCAAAAAACGTAATGGACGCATCTTTGAAACGTCAAATTCTTTCGGGGTATCGTTACGACGTGGTCGATTATTTCAATATTTCCACCACGCATCAAAACGTGACTTATAAATACGTTATGTTGCCCGTATACGTAAGTAATTTCAAATACAACAAAAAGTTGTATAATTTTTACGTAAACGGCACTACCGGTAAGGTTGCTGGTAAAACCCCCGTTTCGCCTTGGAAGGTTCTTTTAACCGTGCTCGGAGTATGCGCCGTAATCGGCGGCATTGCTTTAATCGTTTATCTTTCGGGCGGTTAATAGGGTTTATTAACGTAAATGTTTTTATTTTGATTGACAAACTCGGCGTAATATAATATCATATATATGTAAAAATCATTTTTTCGGAGGCAATAACTATGAGTAGAATTAAATTAGTGGCAACTCCTTGCAAAAGAAAGGAAACCGGTTGTGGCGAATGCAGAAGCACTTGCCAATCGGCTTGTAAAACTTCTTGTACGGTTGGAAACCAAAATTGCGAAAAATTAGAAAGAGAAGCAAAAATTAACAAATCCAAATAATAAAAATCATATCGGTTTTGTCAAGGAACGGTAAATTTGCTGTTCCTTGATTTTTGTATTTTGAAAATTATGGTACATACTTTTAATATAGACGAAAAATATTTTCTGTTTGACAGCGAAAGCGGTTCGTTGCACGTTTGCGATGCGCTCACAACCGAAGTAGTGAAAAAAATCAACGGCGAACCTTATAACTTAGAGGGCGCGGACGATAAAGTAATAGAAGAAATAGAAAACGAAATAAAAGAACTTAAAAAATCCGGTTTGCTTTATACCGAACAAAAAACCGAAACGCCTATAAAAAGCGATTTGGTTAAAGCGTTGTGCTTGCATATTTGCCACGACTGTAATCTTTCGTGTAAATATTGTTTTGCGGGGAAGGGTAAGTATAAGGGTAAATCCGAATATATGTCTTTTGCGGTTGCGAAAAAAGCGGTGGATTTTCTTATCGAAAACAGCGGTAACCGTAAAATACTCGAAATGGACTTTTTCGGCGGCGAACCTTTAATGAATTTAGACGTCGTTAAAAATACTGTGGATTACGCAAGGCAACGCAGTAAAGAGTGCGGTAAAACTTTTTTGTTTACTCTTACCACCAACGGCGTTTTGCTTAACGACGAAACCGCTAAATACTTAAACGACGAAATGGAAAACGTCGTTTTAAGTGTCGACGGTAGGCGTGAGGTTCACGACGGGGTTCGTAAAACGGTGAACGGCAAGGGCAGTTACGACGTAATAATAGACAATATCAAAAACTTCGTTAAAATGCGTGGCGATAAACATTATTACGTAAGGGGTACGTTTACCAACAAAAATCTCGATTTCGCAAACGACGTTATCGCTCTCGCCGATATGGGACTTACCGAAATTTCGTTAGAACCCGTCGTCTTGGACGAGTCCGACGAGCTTTATATCGGAAAAGACAAACTGCCGGCTATAAAAGAGGAATACAGACGGCTTTGCAAAGAATATTTGAGAAGAATGAAAAACGGCGAAAAACTGTTTAATTTTTTCCATTTTAATATAGATTTAGAAGGCGGAGTGTGTCTTAAAAAGCGAATTTCCGCTTGCGGCGCGGGTAACGAATACTTTTCCGTAACGCCGTCGGGCGATATTTTTCCGTGTCATCAGTTCGCTTCTCGTCCCGAATATAAAATGGGTAACGTTTTTGACGGAAAACTCGACGATAAAATCAGGTCCGTATTCAGGGACGCAAATCTGTTTACGAAAGAAAAGTGCAAAGACTGTTTTGCAAAATATCATTGCAGCGGCGGTTGTGCCGCTAACAACATAGCGTTTGCGGGCGATATAAACAAGCCTTACGAAATTACTTGTGAAATGATGAAAGCGAGAATGGAATGTGCTATGTGCGTTTACGCCGAGAAAAAAGGTATGTAAATACCTTGCATAACGAAAAAAAGTTTATAAAAAGTACTTTTTTTTGATTTTTTTATTGACCGACGGCGGTATTATGATATATAATTTATAAGTATAGTATAGTCTTTTATAAAAGAAGAGTATAGGCAACAGAACTTAAAGTCAAACGCTCCGTTTGGCTTCGGGAGGCAGAAATGAAAAAAGGTAAAGCGATAACGTTATTGACCATAGTAAGTATTATTATGGCGTTTTGTCTTGTAATGAGTTTTTTGCGTTTTTCGTACGGAACTAAATACGATTATAATTCCGTACTCGGTGCGATAAATCTCGATTACGATATGGCAGGCGGAACACAATATACGTTGGTGTTGGCAGACGATTACGACGGAGATGCGGTTGAAGACGTATATTCCGTTTTAGAAACTTTGAGTGCAAGATTAAAGGCTCTCGGCTATAAATCTTATCAAGTAACCGCCTTGAAGGAAATGAAAGAGGGTGTTGAGGATTATTCTATAAGAATCGCAACGCGCTCTATATATTACGATAGCGAAGGTAACCCCGATACGACGCAACTTGACTCGGATATCGAAGCCGCTTCCGCTTACGGCACGGTTAAATTTTTCGGCGGTACGTCGTCTGACCCGAATACCGAAATAATGAACGAAAAAACCGCCGTTGCCGGCGCAACTTATATGGGACAAGATTCTTCGTCGGAAACGTATATAGTCGCTATAAAACTTACCGATTACGGTAACGACGAACTCGTTAAAAATATCGAGGACGCCGATTCTTCCTCATACTATTTAAAAATAACTCTCGGTGAAGAAACGGTATTGTTTAACGCGTCTATAACGACCGACAGTATTATTTCTAACACTATTTATATTCAGTCGAGTCAGGAATCTTCCGCAAAACAGGTAACCCCGATACGACGCAACTTGACTCGGATATCGAAGCCGCTTCCGCTTACGGCACGGTTAAATTTTTCGGCGGTACGTCGTCTGACCCGAATACCGAAATAATGAACGAAAAAACCGCCGTTGCCGGCGCAACTTATATGGGACAAGATTCTTCGTCGGAAACGTATATAGTCGCTATAAAACTTACCGATTACGGTAACGACGAACTCGTTAAAAATATCGAGGACGCCGATTCTTCCTCATACTATTTAAAAATAACTCTCGGTGAAGAAACGGTATTGTTTAACGCGTCTATAACGACCGACAGTATTATTTCTAACACTATTTATATTCAGTCGAGTCAGGAATCTTCCGCAAAACAGTTGGCTCTCCAAATTTCTACGGGCGGGCTTGCCTACGAATACGAAATAGATTCGAGCAGTGAAATTACTTCGATATTCGGTGAGAAAACCGCGTTATACGTCGGCGTTGCGGTAGGTGCGTTTTTCGTAACGGTTATTGCTTGTTTGATAATAATTTTCAGAGGATACGGTATAATATCGGCGTTGTCTTTAATCGCTTTCGGTCTTATTGAAATGGGTATGCTCGTTGCCGTTCCGGGAATAATTCTTTCTTTCCCCGGCGTTATCGGTATAGTTTTGGCTACGATACTTGCCGTTGACGGCGTAGTAGTTACCGCAAAAAGAATTACGGAAGAATATAAAAAGGGCAAAACGGTTAAAGCGTCCGTAAAAACGGGTTTCGGTCGCGCGTTCCGTCCCGTTCTTAATTCTTGCGTTATCGTTGAAATTTTTGCGCTTTTGTTGTTCGCATTCACTTCGGGAACGGTACAATGCTTTGCTATAACGCTTGCAATCGGTACGGTGGTTGCGTTTATATCGTCGGTTCTTTTGTTGAGAATGTTTACCGAACTTATACTTCCGCTCTCGAACGATAAAGAGAGTTTCTTAAATCTCAAAAGGGAGGAGAAGTAATTATGAAAACGCTTAAAACAAAAATTTTCATTATAATTACGGTCGCGGTTTTGGTTATAGGCTTGATTCTTTTCGGTATATTCGGTTTTAACAATACCGTCGATTATAGAAAATCAACCGAAGTTACGGTTTCGGTTGACAGCAACGTTACCGACCCCGAAGAAAAAATGAAATCCGTTTCCGAAGAATATTTCGAAAAAGTCGGTGTAAGCGACGTGGCTTACGCGTTCCAACAAACGGAAGACGGCACGCTTATATTTAAGTTCGCAGGAGATATAACCGTTATCGACGCTGCGCAACTTAAATCGGAAATCGAAGCGGAAATTGGCAACGGTTTGGTTATAACGGTAACGAAGAACGAAGTTTTTAACGTAACCGATAATCAAATCGGTTGGATTTGTCTTGCTTGCGGTTTGGCGATAGTGGCGTCTTTCCTGTATATTCTTATTATGGAAAAACTTGCGGGTGCGTTAAGCGTAATAGTAAGTTCGCTTTTATCGGCTGTAATGTTCGTGGCGGTTATGGGAATCGCAAGAATTCCGGCGCAGCCGTTCGTTTGGGTAAGCCTTTTGTTCTCGGTAGGTTTTGCGGCTATTCTTTCGACCGTTATCGTTAACAGGTGTAACGAAGCCCTTAAAAACGTTGCTAACGACGGCAACACTTATGTAAAGATTGCCGACGATATGACGAAGGAAAGTGTGTTCAGAATTGTTTTGAGTTTTGCCGCATTATTGATTTTTGCAATTGCGCTTTTGGTTATCGCTCCCGTTTATGTTAAGTTCGCAGGTTTGCAGTTAATAGTTGCTGGTATGGTTGCAACTTTCGTTTCGGTCGCTTGGACGGGTATCGTTTGGGCAAAAGTAAAGGCGCTTAACAAAGACAAGCGCGCAAGAGTGACTGTAAAAACAGAAGAAGAGAATTGACGTTTTTCGGCTTAACGTTCAAGGCGGGATTTTTCCCGCCTTGTTTAGTATAAGGGGCATATATATGAGGATTGTTTATAATAGAGAACTCAATAATTCGGAAGAAGCGGCGGTGCGTTCGATTGCAAAAGAATGTGGTGTTTTATACGATACCGCTCGCCTTTTGTATTACAGAAATATCGATACGCCCGAAAAAGCCAAAATATTTTTATCGCCGAGTAAAAAACGTTTTAACAATCCGTTGTTGCTAAACGGTATAAGCGATGCCGTCGGCAGGATAAAAATCGCCAAATCTAAAAACGAAGGTATCGTAATTTTCGGGGATTACGACGCCGACGGGGTGTGCGCCACCACCGTGCTGTATCTTGCCTTAAAAGAATTCGGCATAGAAGCGCGATACGTTATTCCCGAGCGTGAGGACGGTTACGGACTTAACCTTGCTATAATTGAAAAATTACACGCCGAACAACCGATAGATTTGATAATAACCGTCGATTGCGGAATAAGTGATTACGAAAAGATAGAAAAAATAAAATCCTTCGGTACGGACGTTATAGTTACCGATCACCACCAGCCGCCTGAAATTTTGCCCGATTGTATTTGTATAAATCCTAAAATTAAATGGCAAGATTACCCGTTCACCGAACTTTGCGGGGCGGGTGTCGCTTATAAGTTGGCTGCTGCGCTTATAGGGGATTCGGCGGATAAGTTTTTAGATTTCGTCGCAACGGCGACCGTCGCGGACAGTATGGAATTAACGGGCGAAAACAGGTCTCTCGTTGCCGAAGGCTTAAAACTTTTTAACGAACCTTTTATACGCCCTTGTTTTAAGCAACTTTTGGGTGAAAATTTAAAACAAATTTCCGCAACGACTATTGCGTTCGGCGTTGCGCCACGCATAAACGCCGGCGGAAGAATGGGTGACGCAAAATGTTCGTTAAAACTTTTTACCACTCAAAACGAAAAAGAAATTCGCGATTTGGTCGTTAAACTTAACGAATACAACCTCGCGCGTCAAAAAGGTTGCGACGATATATATTGCGAGGCAAAGGAAAAAATAGTTAAATACAAATGTGCTTACGACCCGGTTATCGCCGTATACGACGAAAATTGGAAGACGGGTTTCGTAGGTATCGTTTCGGCTCGGCTCGTGGAAGAATACGGCAGACCGGTAATAATTTTCGCAGGGCACGACGGATACTTAAAAGGCTCGGCAAGGAGTACGGAAGATATAAATATATATCAGGCGTTGACGGCTGTTTCCGATACTTTATCGGAGTTCGGCGGACACGCGCAAGCAGCAGGCGTAACAGTGGAAAAATCTAAATTTTCACTTTTTAAGCGTCGCTTAAACGAATACGTCGCAAGCCGTTACGCAAAAACCGAATATACTTCCGCGTTAAACGTGGAATGGTTGGTTAAAGATGCCGTTTCGCTTGAATTCGCAAGGGAAATGGAATTGTTAGAACCGTTTGGCGTGGGCAATAAAAAACCGTTGTTCGCAACGGAAAGTACCGCAGTTCGCTCCGTAGCGATAAAGAGCGGTTCGCCGCATTACAATATTAAAACCGAGGTTTTGGATTTGTTGTGGTTTAACGCCGGCGATTATGCGAAAAAACTTACCGTGCCCGTTAAAAAAACCTTCGTTTTCGAACTTAACCGTTCGGTGTTCAGAAATAAAGAGTTACTAAAAGGTTACGTTAAAAACGTTGAATACGATTATTCGGATTTACATAAAATCGCTCTCGACGTTTTTGAAAACGAAATAAAAAAACTCACCGAAGAATATTCTCGTAAATCGGTTAAAACCGAAAAAATCAAAGCGGAAGAAATTAAGTCTAACGGTTACGGTTCGCTTTTTCTCGTTTCCGACCCCGAAAACTTGACTAACTATACGCAACTCGATAGTTTGCCGAAATATTTATATTCTTCGGAAAGTAAATCGTTTTGCGATTGCATAATTATTTCTCCCGTAGAAGTTCCGAGCGGTTTTGATAAGGTGTATTATTTGGATAAGCCGATTGATTTTTCCTCGGTTGTTAACGGTTACGAGTATGTATACGTAGTAGACGATTATTCGGGCTTTAAGTGGATTGACAGAATAAGCGTCGACAGAACGGATTTTGCAAACGTATTTAATATTTTGCGTTCGATGACGGGCAAAGAGTTTGTAGACAGCGCGCGTTTTTACGACAGGTATCTTCCCGATTGCGACCCGTATCAGTTTATATTCGCGTTGGAAGTTTTTATGGAATTAGGAATATTTTACGTCGACACGGGCTTGCTAAAACAGAACGTAAAAGTTAAAAACGCATTGACAAATTCCAAAGTGTATAGTAAAATTTGTAATGTAAGGTGAAAATATGTTTACTGTTTTGGAAAGCCTTGAAAAGTATTATACAGGTAAGGATTTGTCGCTGTTATACAAGGCGTACGATTTTGCGAAAAAAGCGCACGAAAATCAAAAACGCGCTTCGGGTGAAGATTATTTTACACACCCTTGCGCCGTCGCTAAAATACTCGTAGACTTGGGGTTAGACGCCGCCACTATCGCGGCTGCCTTTTTGCACGACGTAATCGAAGATACGCCTATATCGGAAGGAGATATAAAAAAGGAGTTCGGCGAAGAAGTTCTCGAACTCGTGCTCGGCGTAACTAAACTCGAAAAAATAGAATTCACGTCGAAAGAGGAAGAGCAGGCGGAAAATTTCCGAAAGATATTCGTCGCAATGGCAAAGGATATCAGGGTTATAATAATTAAACTTGCCGACAGGCTTCATAATATGCGTTCGCTTAACTTTTTGTCTTTGGAACGCCAGCAAAGAATGGCAAGGGAAACGCTTGACGTATTTGCGCCGTTAGCCGACAGACTCGGTATTTCGCAGATAAAGTGTGAACTCGAAGATTTGTGCCTTAAATATTTAGAACCCGAATTTTACGAATATTTATCGACGAATATCGACGACCGTTTGAGAGAGAGCGAAGTGTTCGTAGACAACGTCGTTAAAGAAGTAAAGAAAATTCTCGACGACGCGCATATATCGGGTGAGGTATTCGGCAGGAAAAAACATCTTTACAGTATTTACCGCAAAATGAAATCGCGTAATAAAACGCTCGACCAAATTTACGATATTATAGCGGTCAGGGTTATAGTAGGCACGGTAGACGAGTGTTACGAGATTTTAGGTAAAATTCACCACGAATGGAAACCCGTTCCGGGGAGAATAAAAGACTATATAGCAACGCCTAAACAAAATATGTATCGCTCGTTGCATACGACGGTAGTTACTAATTTCGGCAGAACGTTCGAAATTCAAATCCGCACTAAGGAAATGAACTACGCCGCCGAATACGGAATTGCCGCGCATTGGAAATATAAAGAAAAACGCGACGGCGACGATTTGGATTCGAGGCTTTCTTGGATAAGAGAGGTCATGGAATGGCAAGGCGGCTTAAAGGACAGTAAAGAATTTATAAATTCGCTTAAAGGCGATATTTACAGTTCGGAAGTTTTGGTGTTCACTCCAAAGGGTGACGTTATCAGTTTGCCGAAGGATGCAACGCCACTGGATTTTGCGTACAGAATTCATTCCGCGATAGGTAATAAATGCGTGGGCGCAAAAGTTAATTCTAAAATCGTTCCGTTAAATACGGTGTTGAATACGGGCGATATAGTCGAAGTTATAACGTCGGCTAATTCAAAAGGTCCGTCTTGGGATTGGCTTAAAATAGTAAAAAGTTCCAGCGCAAGGGTAAAAATAAAACAGTTCTTCAAAAAGGAAATGAAAGAAGACAACGCCAAAACGGGTAAGGCTATGTTGGAAGCCGAATCCAAAAAACGCGGTTATAATCTTTCGGAACTTCTTACGGAAGAAACTTTTATTCGACTCGCTTCGAGAATGTCTTTTAACGGGCAGGAGGAAATGTACGCTTCGGTCGGATACGGTGCTGTGAGCGCAAGTCAGGTAATAATTAAACTTATAGATTATTACCGTAAAAGTCAGCCGCAACCCGAAGTCAATAAAATATATATCGGCAAAAGCGCAGACGGTAACGGCGTTAAAGTTAAAGGAACTTCCGGGCTGCTCGTCAGGTTTGCGGGGTGTTGCAATCCCGTTCCCGGCGATGCGATTATCGGTTTTATATCGAGGGGTAGAGGCGTTACCGTTCACCGTGCGGATTGCCCGAATTTAAAACAAATAGAACAAGACAGACTTATTGAAGTGGAATGGTCTGAAAACGCGGGGAGTTCGTATAACGCAAGCATAAAAGTTATCGGAAACGACCAAACGGAAATTCTTACGATTGTGGCAGGTATCGTCGCGCAATTAAAACTTTCCATAATATCCACTAACGGTAGGGTGGATTCGAAAACAAAACAGACGGTAGTTGATTTCGGCGTACGCCTTAACGGTAAAGACGAACTCGAAACGTTAATAAAAAAACTCAAACAAGAACGTAAAATTATAGACGTTTACAGAACCGGTGTGTAACAATGAAACTTTATCACTTAATTAACGGTCCGCTCCGTATCAATACGTATATTTTGGTAAACGAAAGGTCTTCTACGGCGGTGGTTGTCGATTGCGGCGAAAATTATAAATTATTAAAACAAGCGGAAGTAACTTACGGGTTTAAGATAAAAGCGGTTCTTTTAACTCACGCCCATTTTGACCATTCGGGTTGCGCAAAACGTTTGCAAGACGACGGCGCGGAAATATATATAAGTCGTCAAGATACGCCTAAAATTTCAAACGGAGAAAATCTCGCAAGCAATTTCGGACGTAAGTTCGAACCGTTTACGCCTAATTATACCTTTTCCGACGAAAGTGAACTTTGCGTGGAAGGTATAACTTTCCGCGTTATGTTGACCCCGGGTCATACCGACGGCTCTGTGTGTTTCGTGACTGAAAACGCGATTTTTTCGGGAGATACGCTTTTTAGGGAATCGGTCGGAAGAACGGATTTTCCATCGGGAAACAGGGAAGATTTAGTCGCTTCCGTAAAGCGTTTGTTTGCGCTTGACGGCGATTATAACGTTTACCCCGGACACGAAGAATTTACTACACTTTCACACGAGAGAAAATACAATACGTTTATTGATTATGATTGACACACAATTAAAATTTTGCGAAAGCGAACTTAACGAAGTTATAAATATTTTTGACGGCACGGAGAATTTGAACGTTCGTCACTTGTTTTCGGAAAAAGAAGACAGAGTGGTTAATACGGTGGTCGTCGGCGGGCAGAGTTACGCCTACGGTAATCTCGTAAGGGATTCGGGCGACCCGATAGTGCGAAAAAGATTGATTAAAAGATATGCCAAACTTTCGGTGTATAAGGCGCTTTCCGCACACTTGAAACAAAATCACCCGTGGGGTGCGCTTACGGGGATTCGCCCGACTAAACTCGCTTATCAGCAAATAGAAGAAACGGGCGATTTTAAGGAATTTTTTTCCGACACGATGAAGGTTAGCAAGGAAAAAATTCAGTTGACGGAAGAAGTTTTAAAAAATCAACGGGGAATTTACCGTAAGGACGATTGCAATACCGATTTTTTCGTTTTTATTCCGTTTTGCCCGTCAAGATGCAGGTACTGTTCGTTTATAAGTGCCGATTTAAAATCTTCGCGTCGCTACGTAGACGAATACGTAGATACTCTTTTGAAAGAAATCGAAGGTTCTAAAAAATTCATAAAAACGCTTCGAAGCATATATATAGGCGGCGGTACGCCTACCGCTCTTTCCGACAGTCAACTCGAGAAAATTCTCGTTGCGATAGACGGTATAAATACGGGCGTTGAGTTCACCGTGGAAGCGGGCAGACCCGATTGCATTACGGAAACTAATCTCGCATTGATGAGGGCGCATGGCGTAACTCGGGTTTGCGTAAATCCTCAAACGTTCAACGACGATACGCTCGTTCGATTAGGACGTAAACACACGGCGGCAGACGTCGAAGAAAAATATTCGTTGGCAAAAAAATATTTTTCGGTCAATATGGATTTGATTGCGGGACTTGACGGAGAATCTTTTGAATATTTTAAGTATAGTATCGATAAAGCGGTATCGCTTTCGCCCGATAATATTACCGTTCATACCCTTTGCGTGAAAAAGGGGTCATATCTTGCCGAAAGCGGAAAAAGGCTCGATGTCGGTAACGTTGCGCGTATGGTAGATTACGCAAAACAGACTTTACAAAAAAACGGTTATTCGCCTTATTACCTTTACAGACAAAAATATATGGCGGGCAATCTTGAAAACGTGGGGTATACCAAGCCCGATAAAGCGTGCGTTTACAATATCGACGTTATGGAAGAAATATCTAATACTGTTGCTTGCGGCGCGAACGCGATAAGCAAAAGAGTCTTTTTCGGCGGGCAAAGAATCGAAAGAGAAGCCTCTCCGAAAGACGTTAAAACGTATATTGATAAAATAGACGTCATTTTACGGGCAAAAAGCAAACTTTTTGATTAAAATCAGTTTACAATAACGCAAAAATTTGATATACTTATTAAGCTTGGTGCTTTGGCAAGGTTTTGCGGGTCTCCGCCCATTGCTTTGTCAATAGTGTATTATTCCATAATATTAGGAGGTTAAAAGAAAATGGAAAAAGCAAAGAAGCAAGAAATTATTGCAAAATACGGTCGTCACGAAGGTGATACGGGCTCGGCGGAAGTTCAGATAGCGCTTCTCACGGAAAGGATAAATCATTTGAACGCACATCTTTCCGTCAATAAAAACGATAATCACAGCAGACGCGGTCTTATGAAAATGGTCGGCGAACGCAGAGGTCTTTTGAAATATTTACAAGAAATAGATATTGAAAGATACAGAAAGATTATCGCTGAATTGAATTTGAGAAAATAATCTATGCAGAGGCGACGGTAATTCTTGTCGCCTCGTTTTTTTGGTAAAAAGTGCGTTTGCGGAATGCGAACGTTTCAAAAATACAAGAGTTAGAAACAGGAGATTATTATGACAAAAAGTTACAGAGAATTCAAAACTACCGTAGGCGGTAGAGAACTCGTTGTCGAAACAGGCAAATACGCCGAACAGACTAACGGTTCTTGCGTAATCCGTTGCGGCGAAACTGCGGTTATGGTAAACGTTACCATGGCAGACAAACCCAGAGACGGAATGGATTATTTCCCCTTGGGCGTCGATTTTGAAGAAAAGATGTATTCTATCGGAAGAATCCCCGGCGGATTTAAGAAAAGAGAGGGCAGAGCGTCCGATAAAGCCATTCTTACTTCGAGGCTTATCGACAGACCAATCCGTCCGCTTTTCCCGAAAGGCTTGTTTAACGACGTTATCGTTATTGCAACCGCTTTGTCGGTTGAACCCGACGTTCAGCCCGAACCCCTTGCTATGCTCGGCAGTTCGATAGCGATAAGTATTTCCGATATTCCGTTTGCAGGTCCTACGGGTAGCGTAGTCGTAGGTATGGTTGACGGACAGTACGTTATCAATCCGGACGCGGCTCAACGTGAAAAAAGCGTTCTTACCTTAAACCTTGCGGGTACGAAGGACGCTATTATGATGGTTGAAGCGGGCGCAAACGAAATCAGCGACGACGAAATGGTCGGGGCTATTTTGTTCGGACACGAAGAAATAAAACGCCTTTGCGCTTTCCAAGAAGAAATCGTAAAAGAAATCGGTAAACCCAAGAGAGAAATGGAACTTTACCACGTCCCCGAAGAAATTGACAACGCCGTAAGAGAATACGCAAGCGAAAAACTCGATAAAGCGTTGGATACTTTTGACCGCGCTACTCGTCAACAGGGTCAAGACGAAGTCGAAAGAGATTGTTTGGAACACTTTGCAGAAGTTTTCGAAGGCAAAGAAAGAGAAATCAAAGACGCTCTTTATTACTTGACGAAAGAAAAAGTCAGAGCAAAAATCACTAACACGGGTATTCGTCCCGACGGTAGAAAACTCGACGAAATTCGTCCCATTTGGTGTGAAGCAGGGGTGCTTCCGAGAGTACACGGTTCAGGCGTATTCACCAGAGGACAGACGCAGGTTCTTTCTACGTGTACGCTCGGTATGCTTTCCGAATCGCAGAAACTCGAAGGGCTTGACGGAGATTCTCAAAAGAGATATATGCATCAATATAATATGCCTGGTTACGCTTCGGGCGAGGCAAAGCCGTTGAGAAGCCCCGGCAGACGCGAAATCGGACACGGCGCACTTGCCGAACGCGCTCTCGAACCGGTAATTCCGTCGGAAGAAGAATTCCCTTATTCGATAAGGATTGTTTCGGAAGTATTGAGTTCTAACGGGTCTACCTCGCAAGGTAGCGTATGCGGTTCTACGCTTTCGCTTATGGATGCGGGCGTTCCCATTAAAGCGCCCGTCGCGGGTATCGCTATGGGTCTTATAAAAGATACCGAATCCGGAAAAGTTTCCATTCTGTCCGATATTCAAGGGTTGGAAGATTTCCTCGGCGATATGGACTTTAAGGTCGCAGGTACGGAAAAGGGTATTACCGCAATTCAAATGGATATAAAAATTAAAGGAATCGACGAGGCTATTTTAAGAAAGGCAATCGCGCAGGCGAACGTTGGCAGACAGCACATTCTCGGCAAAATGCTCGACGTGATTCCCGCTCCGAGAGAAGAACTTTCGAAATATGCTCCGAAGATTATATCGTTTAATATCGACCCTGAAAAAATCGGCGACGTAGTCGGCAAACAAGGTAAGGTTATAAACAAAATAATCGAAGAAACCGGCGTCAAGATTGATATCGAAGACGACGGAAGAGTAAATATCGCGTGCACGGGTGACGTTTCGCAGGCGGAAAGAGCGAAAGCGATTATTCTTTCCATCGCGAGAGACCCCGAAGTCGGTGATATGTTTATTTCCGAAGTCGTAAGAATTCTCCCCAAGGTAGGTGCGTTCTGCGAACTCGCTCCGGGTAAAGACGGACTCATTCATATTTCCAAAATGAGCGAAAAGAGAATAAACACCGTTGAAGAAGTTCTTAATATAGGCGATAAAGTAAAAGTTGAAATAATCAAAATCGGTGAAAAGGGTATTGACCTGAAACTGCTTGAAGTGATTAACGACTAACGGTATCGGTAAAACAGTGGCGCACGGCAATCCGCTCGTGCGCCATATTGATTTTATTAACCGCAAATCCGTAATAATCGCACCGTACGTTTTCATAAAATGAATAGAGGTGCGATAAAATGAAAAAACTAAAAAGCAGAAAGAAAATATCTTTAATAACCGATTTGTTGATAGTGGTTATACTTGCCGTAGTATTTTCCGTAACGTTTATTCCCGAAAGCATAACCCCGATATACGGCGGTGATAAATCAAGCGTTATTTACAACGGAAATAAAGACAATAAAAACGTTTCGCTTATGTTTAACGTTTACGAAAATACCGACGTGGTTTACGGTATTCTCGACGTTTTGAAAAGCTACGGCGCAAAAGCAACGTTTTTCGTCGGCGGGTGTTGGGCGGACGATAACGCGGACGTGTTGAAAAAAATATTGTCGGAAGGACACGAATTAGGTAATCACGGGTATTTTCATAAGGACCACAAATTGCTTTCGTACGATAAAAACAGAGAAGAAATTTATCTTACCGATTTAATAGTTACCGCTTTGTGCGGGGCAAAAATGATGCTTTTTGCACCGCCGTCGGGCAGTTTTTCCAACGATACGGTGAATTGCGCTTACGACCTCGGCTATAAAGTCATTATGTGGTCGAAAGATACTATCGATTGGCGAGATAGCGAAAAAGATAAAATAATTGCACGCGCAACGCAAAATCTTACGAACGGGGATTTAGTTCTTATGCACCCGAAAACTCACACGCTTTCGGCGTTACCTGAAATTTTAGAGTTCTATATAAAATCCGATTTTGGTGTGGTTACCGTGAGCGAAAATATAAAAGACGTATAGGAGAATATATGCATTATTATAAAAAATACGATAACGGGTTGAGACTCGTAGTTAATAAAATACAAGGGCTAACGTCCGTTTCCGTCGGCGTTTTGGTAAAGACGGGTAGCCGTAACGAAACCGAAAAAGAAAACGGCATATCTCATTTTATCGAACACGTTATGTTTAAGGGCACTGCAAAGCGCTCGGCTTTTGAAATTTCCGACTATATCGACCGTATCGGCGCGCAAATAAACGCTTTCACTTCAAAAGAACTCACGTGCTATTATACGAAGTCTACGAAAGAACACACCGAAGATTCGATAGAGGTGTTGTCCGATATATTTTTTAATTCGTTGTTTGATAAAACCGAATTAGAAAAAGAGAAAGGCGTCGTTTTGGAAGAAATAAATATGAGCGAAGATACGCCCGAGGATTTGTGCCTTGACCTTCTTGCCGAAAGTTATTACGGTAAAGACGGGCTTGGCAGAACTATTTTAGGTCCTGCAAAAAACGTTAAACGCTTTACGAAAGACGATATAAAAACGTATATGGACAAATATTATACGGCGGATAACGTCGTAATAGCCGTTGCGGGCAACGTAGATTTTGACGATATAGAAAAGATTACCGAAAAATATTTTGCCGATAAATTTAAAAAAAGCGGTAGCGCAAAGCAAAGCGTTTGTGAAAAAACCTTTTATAATAAACTATACAAAACTAAAAAAATAGAGCAGGCGCATATCGCATTCGCAATGAAAGGGCTTTCGGTTAAAGACGACAGAGTAGACGCTTTTTCGATTGCAAACACCGTTTTGGGGGGCGGAATGAGTAGCCGACTTTTCCAAAAGGTAAGAGAAGAGTTGGGGCTTGCTTATAGCGTATATTCTTATCCGTCGCAATATAAAGACGGCGGCGTTTTGGAAATTTACGCAGGAGTTAACGCCTCATCGAGAGAGTTGGCGGCGGAAGCGATATTGAGTGAATTGAAACGTTTTAAGGCTGACGGCATTACCGAACAAGAATTTGCTCGCGGAAAAGAACAATTAAAATCGTCGTGTATAATGGGAAGGGAAAGCACTGCTTCGCAAATGTTGTTGTCGGGTAAATATATGCTTTATTTGGACGAAGAATACGATTTTAACGAACGCTTAAAGCGGCTTGAAAAAGTAACGTTAAAAGACGTGATTACGGTAATAAAAGACGAATTCGACTTTAATAAAATTGCCACAGCCACCATCGGAACGGCAAGAAGCCCGATAAAATGCGTTTAAAAATTCAATAAAACAAAAAAGACTTTTCTTGACGGAAAAGTCTTTTTTCGTACGTGCCGCGAATATACTTGTACTATGAAAATCGTAAAAACGGTAATATCTTTAATGCTTGCGTGCAGCGTCGTGTTTACTTTTACGTACGGCAGATATAAAATAAACCAAGACGTGCCGTACGTTCGGCAAACCGATTATAAAGGCGTGCTGTCGATGTGGCAAATCGATGCTTTCGAGGGCGGAATAGGTTCTCGTAAGCGTTTTTTGTTGGCGGCGGCGAGAGAGTATGAAAAAGCAAACGAAGGTCTGCTTGTAATGGTAACCGATTATACGATATCCGGTGCGGAAGAAAAATTCGAAAAGGGAATATATCCCGATATTATTTCGTTCGGACTCGGTTTTAATCTTACGAACGCCACTGTTTTAGATTTTGCGAACTCGGCTTACGGCGGTGCTGTGGGCGAAACGGCGTATGCGATTGCATGGTGTACGGGCGGTTACGTTTTAATTGCTAATCCGTCGCTGACCGATAATTTTGACGATTTATCCGCAGGTTTGACCGTTTCGCAAGGTGATTACACTCAACCGCTTTTAGCACTTTATCTCGAAGGAATAAAAGCGACTAATTATTCGGTATATCCGCCTATGAACGCTTACGTGAATTTTACGAACGGAAAAGTTCCGTATTTTTTAGGTACGCAAAGAGACGTTCACAGGTTGGAGCGCAGAGGTATGGATATAATCGCAAAACCGTTAAGCGAATATAACGACCTGTATCAGTACGTGTCGGTAACTGCCGACGATACGACGAAACGTAGATATGCAATAGACTTCGTGAAATATTTAATTTCGGAAAAAGTTCAGACGAAACTCAATCAAATAGGTATGTTTTCCCCGTACGGCAGCGTTGATTTCGATAACGCGGTGCTTACGGATATGCAAAGCGTAAAAGCAAAGCATACTCTTTCGGTATTTTCCACGAAAGAAACTTTGAAAGATTTGCGTACGCTTTCCGCACGCGCGTTAACGGGAGAGATTGAGAGCGTAAATAAAATTCAAAATGTTCTTATTTAATCCTTGAAAAAAAAAGTAAATTATAGTAAAATGATAAAAGGAGTATTTTAGTGTTTGAAGATACGTTGGCGTATTTTACCGATGAAGTATCTTTTGACGAACCAATGAAATTTCATACCGCTTTCGGCGTAGGGGGAAAAGCCGAATTTTTTTGTGCCGCACGGAGTTTGTATACCATTAACACCTTGATAACGGAGGCGAAAAAGCGTAGAATTCCTTATAAAATTCTCGGTAACGCCACTAACGTTCTCGTTTCCGATAGCGGATTTAACGGTTTAATTATTACTACGAAACGCTTAAACGACGTTTTTTTGAACGTTTTTGAAGTTAAAGCCATGGCAGGCGTAACGATTGCCGACCTTTTAAAGTTTTGTGCAAATCACGGGTTTTCCGGATTAGAAGCGCTTGCGGGTATTCCGGCGACGGTCGGCGGCGCGGTGGTTATGAACGCAGGTGCGTTCGGTAAAAATATATCCGATTACGTTACTTCCGTCGAAACGGTAATTAACGGCAAAATAAAAAAATATTATAAGCACGAATGTAAGTTCGGCTATCGAAAAAGCCGTTTTATAGGAACAAAAGAAGTTGTAACTTCGGTTTTGTTTAAATTCGATAACGGCGAACGCGAACTTATAGAAGCGTCTGTTCGTTCTTTTTCGGATATAAGGAGAAAAAATCAACCGACAGGTAGAACTTGCGGCTCGGTTTTCAGAAATCCGAACGGTTTTTTTGCAGGTAAACTGATAGAAGACGCAGGGTTGAAAGGCGTTAGCGTGGGCGGTGCGAGTGTTTCCGAAAAGCACGCTAACTTTATCGTCAACGATAAAACCGCTACCGCGACTGACGTGTTCGGTTTAATAAAAAAAATCAAAGAAACGGTTTTTGATAAATTCGGAGTGCTTTTGAAAGAAGAAGTAGAGTATATAGGGGATTTTTAATGAAACTTACGGCAGACTATCATACGCATACCGTTTACAGTCACGGCAAGGGCGGTATAATAGATAACGCGTATGCGGCAAAAGAATACGGGTTGAAGGAAATAGGTATTTCCGACCACGGATTTTCTCATCCCGCATTCGGGCTTACCAGACGCAAAATACCTAAAATGAAAGAGGAGTGTAAATCCGCAACCGAATTGACGGGAGTTAAGGTATTGCTCGGAATAGAATCCAATATAATCGGTACGGACGGTACCGTTGACCTAAAAGAAAAATATTACGACGATTTCGATATTTTTCTTGCGGGTTTGCATAAGTGCGTTCTTTTTAAGCCTTTAAGCGCGGTTACGCTTTTTTATCCCGATATGTTTGCTTCGATGCTCGGAAAAAAAGAAGTCGGTAAATCGCTGAAAGACAGAAATACGAAAGCATTTATAAACGTAATAAA
Organism: uncultured Christensenella sp.; assembly: GCA_964435195.1. GTDB lineage: Bacteria > Bacillota > Clostridia > Christensenellales > Borkfalkiaceae > UBA1259. The sequence goes on from CAYSYT010000001.1 coordinate 87,403, forward strand.
GAAAAATCCCGTCGACGTTATAACGCATTTGAATTTCTGTTGTTATTCCGACGCCGTGGAAGTTGCCAAGGCGGCAGCCGACTACGGCACGTATATCGAACTTAATTCCAAAAAAGTACATTTAACCGACGACGAATTGTTTGAAATTTGCAAAACGGACGTTAAATTCGTTATAAGTTCGGACGCTCATTCTCCGAATCGAGTTGCGGAAATCGCATTGGTCGAAAAAATGCTCGAAAGAGTAAGCGTAGACAAGAACAGAATTATGAATATAGACGGCAGGCTGCCGCAATTCAGGTTCAAACGCTTTAAGGAGAACGGGTGATGAATTTCGGCAAAACGATAAAAGAAGAAATAATATCCAAACCTATAAAGGAACGTTGTTGTAAGAAAGCTTTTCTTGCAGGATTCGTTCGCGGCTCGGGTATTCTTTACGAAGAAGACGGCGCATTATCGCTTGAATTTAACGCAAATAACGAAAAAACGGCGGAACTTATAATTTACTATTTTAAAATAGTTTTTAATTACGAAATAAGAGAAATTTCAGTAAGTGAGGACAGGCTTAATAAAAAAGACAGAATAACGTTGTGTATTAGCGGAGCGTCCGCCGTGGATATTTTGTGCGAATTAAACGTTTTGACCGTTGACGGCGACGAAACGGTCGTCAATTTAAAATTATTCGGGCATTTATGTGATAAAGAATGTTGTTTGCGTTCTTTTATGAAAGGGCTTTTTTTGTCCGTCGGGAGTTGTACCGTTCCGTCGTCGGAGAGTTCGACGGGTTACCACGTAGAACTCGTTTTTTCGCATTATACTCCCGCGCTCGAAACTGCTGAAAAACTTTCCGAATATAACGTTCAAACAAAAATTACCCGAAGAAAAGATACTTTTATAGTATATATAAAAAGTGCGGAAGAAATTAAAAATTTTACGGCGTTTCTCGGTGCGCCGATAAGCGTTTTGAAACTTACCGACCTTATGATAAATCGCGAAATAACCAACGAAACCAATCGTCGTTTAAATTGCGATTTGGGTAACGTAAGCCGTCAAATAGAGGCTACGGACAAACAACTTGCGGCAATAGAGCGTATAGAAAAAACAATCGGTTTAGACCGACTTAAACCCGATTTAACGATTACCGCGATTGCGAGAAGAGAACATTCCGATTATACTATGGCGGAACTTGCGGAGGCACTTTCCATAACGAAAAGTTGCTTAAACCACAGATTGAGAAAAATAGTATGCATTGCAAACGAACTTTAAGGAGATACTATGCGAGAATTCGTACATTTACACGTTCATACCGAATACAGCCTTTTAGACGGGGCAACGAGAATAGATAACGTTTTTAAGGCTTGCCGTAAAAAGGGAATGCATTCTTTGGCTATAACCGACCACGGAAATATGTTCGGGACTCTCTATTTTGCCGAATGCGCGAAAAAAGCGTATATGAAGGCGTTGGAGGAAGGAGCGAGCGAAGAAGAAGCAAAAATGTGGCCTATAATCGGTTGCGAACTGTACGTCGCAAACGACCACAAGGTAGACGAAAGGGATTACGACCATCTCGTTTTGCTGTGTAAAAACAAAAAAGGTTATAAAAACCTTATAAAACTCGATTCTATCGCTTACGTTGACGGCTTTTATTATAAACCGAGAATAGATTACAAACTTTTGAAAGAGCACTCGGAAGGTTTGGTATGTCTTTCTGCGTGTCTTCAAGGCAGAGTAGCAAAACGGCTCGTTCAAAGGGATTACGAAGGAGCGAAGCAGGCGGCAATAATGCTTCGAGATATATTTAAAGACGATTTTTATATCGAAATTCAAGACCACGGTATAGAAGAGCAAAGGCGTATAAATCCGCAACTCGTTTCTCTTGCAAGGGAACTCGGTATAGAACTCGTTGCGACAAACGACGTTCATTATATCGAAAAGGAAGACTGCGAAGTTCAGGACGTTATTGCTTGTATCAGTACTAAATCTACGATAGACGACCCGACGAGGTTTAAAATGAATACCGACCAAGCCTATCTTAAAACGTACGACGAGATGGCTGAAGTATTTCCTAACCTACCTGAAGCGCTCGATAACACGCTGATAATAGCGCAAAAATGCAGTGAAGAACCTATTTTCGATTTGAATAAAAAATGCGAACCTATAAGAGATAATACTCTTATTCCGGGGTATATACCCGATAACGGTCAAACCGCATACGAATTCTTAAAAGATTTGGCGCTTAAAGGTCTTAAAGAACGTTACCCCGTTATTACCGACGAAATTATGGAAAGATTCGATTATGAATTGGAAACGATTCATTCCATGGGGTATATAGAGTATTATTTGATAGTTTGGGATTTTATCAATTATGCGAAAAGCATAGGTATATCCGTCGGCGCGGGTAGAGGAAGCGGTGTTTCGAGCATTATTGCGTATTCGGTCGGAATAACCGACGTTGACCCTCTTAAATACGACCTTGTCTTTGAACGTTTCTTGAACAAGGAACGTGTCAGTATGCCTGACTTCGATATAGACTTTCAAGACGACAGACGCGGTGAAGTCGTTGAATACGTCCGTAGAAAATACGGTGAAGACAGAGTCGCTCAAATAGTAACCTTCGGCACGCTTGCGGGCAGAGTTGCCATAAAAGACGTAGGGCGCGTTTATCGTGTGCCTTATGCAGAAACCGATAAAGTAACTAAACTTATGGACGGCAAAAGCAGTATAAGTGAAAGTTTCGGTTTTAAAAAGACGAAAAAGGGCGTAGACGTCAGCGTAAAAGAATTAAAAGAAATGTACGAACAGGACGAAACCGTTCGTAAAGTAGTTGATATGGCAATCCGCGTCGAAGATATGCCGAGGCAAACGGGTATGCACGCAGCAGGCGTCGTTATATGCGCAAAACCCATTGCCGATAACGTTCCTCTTCAAAGGAGCGGTGACGACGTTACCACGCAATTCGATATGAAAGAAGTCGAACAACTCGGTATGCTTAAAATGGACTTCCTCGGCTTGCGTACGCTCACCGATATATCCAAGGCAAAGACGTATATTAAAGAGGACTTCGGGGTAGAGTTGGACTTCCATAAACTCGGTTACGAAGACCAAGAAGTTTATAAACTCATAGGCGACGGAGAAACCGATGCCGTCTTCCAACTTGAAAGTCCCGGTATGAAACGCTTTATGAGGGATTTGCGTCCGACGACTTTCGAAGATATTATCGCAGGCGTGTCCATGTACCGTCCCGGGCCTATGGACTCTATTCCGACGTACGTAAAATTCAAACATAACCCTGAAACCATAACTTATAAGCACCCTCTGTTAGAACCGCTTTTAAAGGCGACTTACGGCGTAATGATTTATCAAGAACAGGTTATGCAGATTTGTCAGAAAGTCGGCGGATTTTCGCTCGGGCAATCCGACATAGTCCGTCGTGCTATGGGTAAGAAAAATATGGAAGAGATGGCAAGACAAAAAGAAATTTTCTTACACGGCGGAATAAGCGATAAGGGAGACCCGATACCCGGTGCAATAAAAAACGGAGTATCGGCGGACATCGCAATTGAAATATTCGACGAAATGGCAAAATTCGCCGAATACGCGTTCAACAAATCGCACGCCGCGGCTTACGCCGTTTTGTCGTATCAAACGGCGTACTTGAAAAGATATTACCCCGTAGAATTTTTCTGTTCGATTCTTAATAACAGAATCGATAAAATAGAAGAATTGTCTAAATATTTAACCTATTTAAAGAGCAGAAACATAGAAGTATTTCCTCCGGACATAAATAAAAGCAACGCATATTTTAAGTGTGAAAACGGCGGTATTCGTTTCGGACTCGTAGGACTTAAAAACGTCGGTTTGAACGTGATTCAACTTATAGTCGAAGAAAGAAAAAATAACGGAGAATTTGCTTCGTTCGACGATTTTATCAACCGTTGTATATCCTTTAAGGTGGAAGGCGAAAACGGAAGGACGCAAACGGTAACCTTGAACAAACGGCTTGTCGAAAGTCTTATCCTTGCCGGCGTATTCGACAACTTCGGAATAAATCGCCGCGTGTTGATGGAAGTTCATTCGGATTTTATCGACAGGGTATCTACCGCTAATAAAAAGAAAGACGACGTTCAAATGAGTTTTTTCGGCACGTTTTTAGACGAGGACGAAGGATTAAAACTCGAATATCCCGAATTGGCGGAGTATTCTTCGAAAGAAAAACTTACGTTGGAAAAAACGGTGCTCGGTATTTATCTTTCGGGACATCCCCTTTCCGACTATTCGGAACAGTTCGATAAATTTTCATTTAACACTAACGTTCTTTCTTTTTACGAAGAGGACGAACTCGGAAACCGTACTTATACGGATATTAAAGAGGGCGAACAGGTGTTGATGGGCGGTATAATATCCGAATTCAAACGTATGTCGACAAAAAGCGGTACAACGATGGCTTTCGTGAAAGTCGAGGATTTATACGGCTCGATAGAAGTTATAGTCTTTCCGAAAATTTTCGACAAAGTCAGAACGATTATCAACGCCGAAGAAATAGTTAAAGTTTCGGGTAGAATACAAATTAAAGACAATACGCCGCAAATTATAGCGGACAATATCGAACGGTTAGAGGTGAAAGAGGAAGTTTCCGAAATGGACGGCAAAACGTTTATGGGAATAATTTTAGAGGATGATTCCGTCGTCGATAAAGTTTTGGATATTCTCGAAAGTTACCCCGGCGATATTCCCGTCATAATAGCGATGAACGGTAAAAAATACGATTCGAGATGCCAAATAAGAAAGTGCGAAGGACTTATGAGCGAACTTAAAAGTTTTATGTCGGAAAATAATATTATTTTTTTCAGAAAAAAATAAAAAATACGAATAAAAAAGTAGTAATTTTTATTAGTATGTGTTAAAATGTTTTCGATTTAAAAATTTACTCGGAGAAAAATTATGGAAAGAATAGCGGTATTGACGAGCGGCGGCGACGCGCCCGGTATGAATGCGTGCATCAGAGCGGTTGTTCGTTCCGCTTTGAGTTACAAAATGGATATTTACGGTGTCGAAAGGGGATACGCAGGGCTTATTAAAGGCGAAATAACCAGGCTTGAACACCGTTCGGTTTCGGATATTATTCACAAGGGCGGTACGTTTTTGCGTACTGCAAGATGCCCTGAATTTAAGGACGTCGAGGCACAAAGGCTTGCTGCCGAAGCGCTTTCCGCTTACGGAATAGACGGCTTGGTCGTAATCGGTGGGGACGGTACTTTCAGAGGTGCAAAAGACTTGTCCGAAAATTTCGGAATTAAAATTATGGGGGTTCCGGGAACTATCGATAACGATTTGGCTTATACCGATTATACGGTAGGTTTCGACACTGCCGTTAACAGCGTTCTTTGGGCAATTAACAATCTTCGCGATACTATGCACTCGCACGACAGAGTTTCGTTGTTGGAAGTTATGGGGCGTCATTGCGGCGATATCGCGCTTTACGCCGGTGTCGCGGGCGGCGCGGAATACGTTCTCGTTCCGGAAATTCCTTACAATCTCGACGAAATAGCTTCTTCTATAAAGAAAAGTTATTTGAGGGGTAAAACTTCAAATATGATAATCCTTGCGGAAGGCGCTGGCAACAGAGATGAAATTGCCTCGTACATACAGCAAAAAAGCGGTATCGGTGTAAAGGTAACGAACTTCGGTTATATACAAAGGGGCGGTTCTCCGAATATGGCGGATAGAATTCTTGCCGCAAGGTTCGGCTATAAGGCGGTTGAACTTTTGCGTTCGGATAGCGAAAGTTGTGCGATAGGCATTAGAGATAATAAGGTTATAACGGTTTCTTTCGACGACGTTGCGAAAGCCGAAAAACGTTTCGATAAAAAGCTATACGATATCGCGTATACGTTAAGTTTATAAAAAAATTAACTATTAAGATAAAAAAAGGAGAAACAATTATGAAAGGTTTGAAGGGCGCGCTTATGTTCGCGCAATCTGGCGGACCGACGTCCGTAATCAACGCAAGCGCCGCAGGTGTATTTATCGAAGGTTTACAGACGGAACAAATTACTGCCGTTTACGGTGCCGCGCACGGAATAAGAGGTATTCTTAACGAGGAATTTTTCGATATTTCCAAAGAAGATATGAAAGAACTCGAACTTTTAAAGAACACCCCCTCGTCCGCACTCGGTTCGGTAAGGTATAAACTTAAAGACGCGTCGGTTGACGATACCGATTACAAAAGGCTTTTGGAAGTTTTTAAAAAATACGACGTACGTTATTTCTTCTATAACGGCGGTAACGACAGTATGGATACTTGCAACAAGATTAGCAAGTATATGGCTAAATCCGGTTACGAAATGAACGTTATAGGTGTTCCTAAAACCATCGATAACGATTTGTACGGAACGGACCATTGTCCCGGTTTTGCTTCTGCCGCAAAATATATAGCGACTTCTATTATGGAAATTAACCTTGATGCGAAGGTTTACGATACTCCTATGGTATGCGTTATAGAAGTTATGGGCAGAAACGCGGGTTGGCTTACGGCATCCGCTCAACTCGCAAACGCAAAAGGCTTGGGCGCAGACCTTATTTATCTCCCCGAAGTTGTTTTTGACGTAAACAAGTTCGTTGCCGACGTAAAATCTGTTATGGCTAAAAACAATAACAAGTGTATCGCCGTAGTTTCGGAAGGAATAAAGAATGCAGACGGCGTTCTTGTTTGCGAAGCGCTCGGTCAGGCAGGGGCAAGAGATAGTTTCGGGCACGCTCAACTCGGCGGTGTAGCAGCTACGCTCGCAAACCTTATTAAGGCTGAAACGGGTAGTAAGGTTCGTGCAATCGAACTTTCGCTTATGCAGAGATGTGCAGCGCATTGCGCTTCGGCGACCGACGTCGAAGAAACGTTTAACGCGGGGCGCGAAGCGGTACGCGCGGCTGTCGCAGGGGAAACCGATAAAATGGTTTGCTATGCAAGAAAAGACGGCGATAAATACGAATGTGAATATAAACTTCTTCCGTTGGAACTTGCCGCAAATACCGAAAAGACCGTTCCGCTCGAATGGATTATCAACGACGGTACCGGAATTTCCGACGAATTCGTTAAGTACGCGCTTCCCCTTATCCAAGGCGAAGTAAATATGCTTAAAGAAGACGGGCTTCCCAGATTTGCAAAATTGAAAAAGGTTCTCGTTGAAAAAAAGTAATTTAAGTCACTTATAAAACGCGTCGGCGAAATTTTTGACGACGCGTTTAGTCTATAGAAATTTTTTAAGTCTTTGTTCGTAATTTTCTTCGAGTTTTAAAAGTTCGTCAAGTAGTTCGAGAACGCTTTTATCGAGGTTTTCGTGCTCGTTTTTCATTGCGGTAAGTTCGTTTATACCCATAACCGTGCCGTTAATCATCATTTCGGAAACTTGATTGCGGCTGTTGTTTATCATAGTTTTCATTTTTATGCTTCCGCGCATCATCACTTTTTTAAAGGCGTTAACGTCTTTAGGCTCGATTGCGTTTTCAGCCATAAAAGTAGAAATTTTGCCTATGATTTTTTCATAGCCCTCGTATTCTTCTTGAAGTTCTTTTTTGATTTCTTCGTCGTCTACTTCGGGTAAAAGGTCGGAAATGCTTTGTAACGCTATATGCACGTTTTTGTAAACGTCGTTTATTGCTTTTTGATTCAGTTCTTTGTCGGTCATATGATTAAAATCTCCTTAAAAATATTCACGTAAAATAGTTTGCCCAAAAGCAATATTTTTATGCTAAATCGTTTGACTTTTAATGCTAAATAATGTAGAATACCAAATGAGCCGCTCGAACGGGGTTTAAGTGCGGTAAAATCGTCACCCCAAAATTAAATTCGGCGAGACTGGTTAGTAGGAGGTATTAAAATGTACGCAATCGTAGAAAACGGTTCAAAGCAGTACAAGGCGGAAGTCGGTTCCATTATTAAATTTGAGAAACTTTCCGCCTCCGTCGGCGACAAAGTGGAGTTTGACGTAATTATGGTTTCGGACGATAACGGAATCAAAGTTGCGGACGACGCAAAAGCTTTTAAAGCAGTCGGCGAAGTAGTTGAACAAGGCAAGGACAAGAAGATTATCGTCTTCAAGTACAAGGCAAAAAAGAATGAAAGGAAAAAGCAAGGTCATAGGCAGCCTTTCACCGCAGTTAAGATTTTAGAAATCGTTGCGAAATAAGGAAGGAGGTTACGGTATATGATTTTAATAAAATTATTTGCTCACCATAAAGGTGGCGGTAGCACCAAAAACGGCAGAGACAGTAACTCTAAAAGATTAGGCATTAAAAGGTCTGACGGGCAAGAAGTTCTTGCCGGCGGAATTCTCGTTCGTCAAAGGGGCACAAAAATCCACGCAGGCAATAACGTCGGTCTTGGCAGCGACGACACTCTTTACGCTCTTATCGACGGCGTAGTCAGATACGAAAGATTAGGTAAGGACAAAAAGAAAGTCAGCGTTTACGCAAAAGAAAACTAAATTATAATTCGGGTTGTTTTATACAACCCGTTTTTTATATATACTTATGAAAAAGATAGTAAAATCAAGTAATTATTTCAACGTAAAAGATACTTTGGAATGTGGGCAGTTATTTAGATTTTCACCGTATAAAAACGGTTACCTCGTGTATTCCGACGATAAATGCGCTTACGTTTATGACGACGGCGAATTTGCAATAATCGAATGTGACGAAAAAGACGAAAAATATTTTTACGATTATTTTGATTTGGTTAGGGATTATTCGGATATATACTCGGGGGCACAAAATTCCGAATATGAAATTTTAAGGACTTCGTCGGATTTAGGAAAGGGAATAAGAATACTTAATCAAAATAAGTTTGAAACTTTAATTTCCTTTATCGTTTCTCAAAACAATAATATACCGAGAATAAAAAGTATCGTGGAAAAAACTTGCAAACGATTAGGCGTACGTAAAAATTTCGACGGCATAGAGTATTTCGCATTTCCGACGGCGGAAAAAATGTCGGAACAATCCGTAAGTTTTTATAAAAGTTTAGGGCTCGGATATCGTGCGGAATACGTCAAAAACACAGCTCGTCTTATAGCCGACGGCTATAATCTCGATTCGCTTGCTTTACTTGAAACTTCCGCGCTTAAAAAGGAATTGTTGTCGATTAAAGGCGTCGGACCAAAAGTTGCGGACTGTGTTTCGTTGTTCGGGTTTCACCGAAGCGACAGTTTTCCCGTAGATACTTGGATAGAAAAGGTTTATGCGGATAACTTTAACGGTAAGTTGAAAAACCGAAAAGCGATAGCCGAATGGTTCGTTAATAAATTCGGCGTAAATTCCGGGTACTATCAACAATATTTGTTTTATTATAAAAGAAGTCTTGAAAAAACCAAAAAAAACGTATAAAAACAAAACGAATATCATATATTTCCGAAAAAAGCAAAAAAAACACTTGTAAATTGTAAAATTGTGTGTTATAATGCTCTTACTTGTTAAAAAAGGTTATAATCTTTAAGGAGAATTTACTTATGGGTATAATGAATATGTTAATGGCAAACGGAAGTGCTTTTTGGTCTATATGGCACGATTACGTAAAGTACGTACTCCTTGCGATTATGGCTGTTTGCGCTATCTTTATTATTGCGGTTGTTTTGTTTCAACCTGGCAATACGTCGGGCGTAGGTGCTCTCGGCGGACAAACCGAAACGTTTTTAGGTAAAAACAAGAGCAAAACTTTTGAACACAGAATGAAAAAACTCACTGTTATCAGTAGTATAATTTTTGCGGTTTTATGTGTTGCTTTTGCAATCGTTGCTACGCTTGCGGCGTAGTCGTAACGGATTTTGGAGCGGTTTCGGTATACGAAATCGCTTTTTTATTTTAGTGTAATTATATGGCTTACGGAAAAATTATAGAGGGAGTTTTACAAGGTAACGAAAGAGGTTATGCGTTCTTGCTCCCGAAAGACGAAAAACAAGACGATTATTTTATACCGCATTCCGATTTGAAGAATGCCATGCACGGCGATACCGTTATGTGTGAAACGACTTGCGGTAACGGTGCGCGCACCACCGCAAGGGTTCTTAAAATTATAAAACGGGGGATATCCGAACTTGTCGGAACTTATTTTACCTGTAAAAGCGGCGGCTTTGTCGTGCCTGACGATAGAAAATATTTTTGCGACGTTTTTATACCTTTTGGCAAGGGAATGAGGGCGAAATCGGGCGATAAAGTCGTATGTAAAATATTATACTATCCTAAAAAGCAAAATCTGGAAGGACTCGTTAAAAAAATTCTCGGAAGGCAATTTTCCAAAACGGCGGAACTTAAATCGATAGAATATACCTATCGTTTACCCGAAAAATTTCCCGACGCGGTTTTAAGGAAGGCAAAGTTGCTTCCGCCAGCTCTTACGGAATTTGATATTGCGGGTAGACAAGATTATAGAAATCTTACGGTTTTCACTATCGACGGTGATAGTTCAAAAGATTTTGACGATGCCGTTTCGATTGAACGCTTAAATGACGGCAAATATCTTTTGGGCGTGCATATCGCAGACGTTTCTCACTACGTAAAGCAGGACGACGATATCGACAGAGAGGCGTTTGAAAGAGGTACGAGCGTATATTTTCCCGAAAGCGTAATACCTATGTTGCCGGAAGAACTTTGTAACGGTATATGTTCCTTAAAGGAAGGCGTTGACAGATTAACTCTTTCCTGTATGATGACTGTCGATAAAAACGGCAACGTGACGGATAATTTTATAACGCCGTCGGTAATAAAAAGTAAGGCAAGACTAACTTATTCGGGCGTGCAGAAAATATTCGACGGCGACAAGGAACTTTCCGAGAAATATTCCGATATTATAGGCGATTTGTTTGCAATGAACGAGTTAACCGACGTGCTTATAAAAAAACGCGATAAAAACGGAAGTATAGATTTAGACGTTAAAGAAAGTGAAATCGGCGTTGTGAACGGCGAAATAGTAATCGGCGCAAGCAAGCGCGATAGGGCTCATAGATTGATAGAAGAATTTATGATACTTGCAAATTGTACGGTTGCAGAATACGTTTTTTATATGGATAAGCCGTTCGTTTACAGAATTCACGACAAGCCTGCGGAAGATAAACTGGAAAACTTTTATACTTTTTTGAAAGGACTCGGCATTCAATCTAAAAGAAGTAAAGAGGGCGTTTACTCAAAGGATTTTCAACTAATATTAAAAAAATCGGAAAACACGCCCGCGTATACGGTTATAAACAGAGTTATGTTACGCTCTATGCAGAAGGCTAAATACAGCCCCGACAATATAGGACATTTCGGACTTTCGGTAAAGCATTATTGTCATTTTACGTCGCCTATACGAAGGTATCCCGACTTGCTCGTGCATAGAATTATTAAAGATTTGCTGAAAGGTGAAAACGTCGAAGAAAAATACGGAGATAAAGTTTATGCGTGTTCGCAGAAATCTTCTGAAAAAGAGCGTAACGTGATAGAAGCCGAACGCGCGGTAGACGATTTTTATAAGATAGCGTATATAAGCGGTTACGAAGGCGAAGAATTCGATGCGGTTATTTCCGGCGTTACGGCGTACGGGTTTTTTGCGGAACTCGAAAACGGCGTGGAGGGTATGGTTAAAATAGAAACCCTTTACGGCAAACGTTACAGGTTTGACGAGAAAAATTTTTTGCTCACCGACGGTGAAAAGACATTTAAACTCGGTCAAACGGTAAGAATATGCGTGGCAGGAGTAAACTTGAACAGTCGACGCGCAGAATTTGTTTTGGTTAACGATAATCGTTGCAAAAACGATGAAAAGGTTGTATAATATATTGCGGTAAAAGACGATGGACGAGAAAATAATTTGTAACAACCGTTACGCTTCTCACGAATATTTTATTCTTGAACGGTTAGAGGCGGGTATTGTCCTCGAAGGCAGTGAAGTTAAGTCGCTTCGTGCGGGTAACGTAAATTTAAAAGACAGTTTTTGTTTATTGCAAAACGGAGAACTCGTATTGAAAAATACGTATATTGCCGTTTACGATAAATCGGGCGCTTTTAACACTAAGGATTCGCGCAGGGATAGAAAACTTCTTTTGCATAAAGAGGAAATAATAAAAACGGCTCAAAAAATAAATCAAAAAGGTTTAACGCTCGTGCCGTTAAAACTTTATTTCAAACAATCGCTTGTAAAGGTTGAACTCGGCGTTTGTCGCGGTAAACACACTTACGATAAAAAGCAAACGTTGATGGAAAAAGACGTAAAGAGAGAAAAAGAGAGAGAAATCAAAAATTACGGAAATACTTAAAAAGAGGAGGCATAAATAATATGGAAAACAAAAAAAGAATCGAAACGGTATGTGTTCAGGGCGGCTACGTTCAGCAGAACGGCGAACCAAGACAAATACCGATAATACAAAGCACTACGTTTAAGTATGATACGAGCGAACATATGGGTAAATTGTTCGACTTGGAAGCAAGCGGCTATTTCTATACTCGTTTGCAAAATCCTACTAACGATTACGTTGCGGCAAAACTTTGTCAGTTGGAAGGCGGTACTGCGGCAATGCTTACCTCTTCGGGGCAAGCTGCAAATTTTTACGCCGTATTTAATATTGCAAATTGCGGCGACCACGTTATTGCTTGTTCGGAAATTTACGGCGGCACTTTTAATCTTTTCGCCGTAACGATGAAAAAAATGGGTATTGATTTTACCTTCGTTTCGCCCGATATCAGTGACGAGGATTTTGAAAAAGCGTTTAAGCCGAATACTAAAGCCGTTTTCGGTGAAACAATAGCGAATCCCGCATGCACGGTTTTGGATATAGAACGTTTTGCGAATATGGCGCATAAACACGGCGTTCCGCTTATAGTCGATAATACTTTTGCCACACCCGTACATTGCAGACCCATCGAATGGGGTGCGGATATCGTTACGCATTCCACTACTAAATATATCGACGGGCACGGTGTAAGCGTCGGCGGGGCGATTATCGACGGCGGCAAATTCGACTGGAAAAAATACGCCGACAAGTATCCCGGTCTTTGTCAGCCCGACGACAGTTATCACGGCATAGTTTACGCCGACAAATTCGGTTTGGGCGGCGCGTTTATAACTAAATGCACGGCTCAGCTTATGAGGGATTTCGGTTCGATACAATCACCGCAAAACGCGTTTTACGTAAATCTCGGTCTTGAAAGTTTACACGTCAGAATGAAACGCCACGCAGAAAACGGTCTTGCCGTTGCAAGATTTTTATCTAAGCACGAGAAAATCGAATGGGTAAGATATTGCGGTTTGGAAAACGATAAGTGCTATGAATTAGGTAAAAAATATTTGCCTAACGGCTCGTGCGGGGTTTTGAGCTTTGCCGTAAAAGGCGACAGAAAAGCAGCTGAAACGTTGATGAAGAACTTAAAAGTTGCGGCGATAGAAACGCACGTGGCGGATGCGAGAACTTGTTGCTTGCATCCTGCTAGCGCAACGCACCGTCAAATGACGGACGAACAACTTGCCGCAGCCGGAATATCGCCCACGCTTATAAGGTATTCTTGCGGAATAGAGAATGCTGACGACCTTATAGAGGATTTAGCACAAGCGCTTGAAAAGATTTAACTAAAATAAAAAAAAGAGAGAGGGTATATTATGCCTATCATTGTTCCGAAGGATATACCTGCCGCGAAAGTTTTGCAGTCGGAAAATATTTTCGTAATGAACGATAAACGCGCGATGAAACAAGATATCAGACCGCTGGAAATCGCTATACTGAATTTAATGCCGACTAAAATCGTGACGGAAACGCAGTTTATGCGTTTGCTTTCCAACTCGCCGTTGCAGATAAACGTAACGCTTGTAAGTACGGAGTCGTATATCGGTAAAAATACGCCGCTCGACCATTTGGAACGTTTTTATAAACCGTTTTCGGAAATAAAAAACAAAAAATTCGACGGTATGATAATAACGGGCGCACCCGTGGAAGATATAGAATTTTCGCAAGTAAAATATTGGAAAGAACTTGAAGAAATATTCGATTTTGCAAAAAAAAGCGTAACGAGTACGATTTTTATTTGTTGGGGAGCGCAAGCGGCTTTATATTACTATTACGGTATAGAAAAGCACAAACTCGACAAAAAACTTTTCGGCATATATAAGCATAAAAAACTTGTAAAATACGAAAGACTTTTGAAGGGTACGGACGATAGATTTTATATGCCTCATTCACGGCATACGACGGTTTACGAAGAAGATATAAAAAATTGTAAGGATTTAGTTTTGCTTGCGTCGTCGAAAGAAGCAGGCGCGTCTATAATCCGTTCGAAAGACAATAAGTTTATATTTATAACGGGGCACGCCGAGTACGATAGAGATACTTTGGAGTTGGAATACAAACGTGACCTTGAAAAGGGGTTGAAAATCGACCCGCCTGAAAATTATTACGTCGATAAACCGTTCGGTGAAATAAGAATGTGTTGGGTGTCGACTGCAAATTTGATATATATGAATTGGCTTAACCACTACGTATATCAATTAACGCCGTATGAAATCGACGATATTTAAATTACAGCCCGTGTAAACGGGCTAAACGGGGATGTTCAAGATTCGATTGGGCGTCTGCGATAAAACATAAGCATACCGAAGTCCCGCCTTCGTTAAAACGGGAAATTAAATTTAAATGCTAACAATAACGAATTAGCATACGCTGCTTAATTAAGCGTACGTTCTGCCGCATTTTCCCGTCGAATGCGGTAAGGGCGTCAACCTGACGGGACCCGCTAAAAATTTTGACTGTGGTTTTTTGCGGTATTTAAGCAGTTATGGTTTTGTTAAACGTCGCCGACGGCGATAGCAAAACCGAGAATAAGCGTCGGATAAGTATGTAGAAGGTTTTATTTAAGCGTTCAAGACCGGAGTGCAAGTCTCCGCATCTCCACCACGTCAGGTCAAGGCTATTTCGTCCGCCGTTGCAATAGCAACGGCTTGACCTATGAGCCTGCCCTTCCTTTTTTCCGAAAATCTTTTGTTTTGCAAAATATTTTCGGGAGCCCTAATAATACTTGGTGTATTCGGTGCGTTTTTATACGCAAAGTCCACTAAGTCGAAGCACTGCCTTACGTCAGCAGTATGCTATTGCAAACTGCACGACAGACGGCAGGTTTCTTCTTTTTCTCCAAAATGTTTTGGAGAATTTTTTATTTGTATAAATATCGTTTTTTGTGATGAATAAATATTTGTAAAAATTTGTTTGGCGAATATATTGTATTATAACTTGCAATTTATAACAATCAGTGCTATAATACTAGCGAACAAACTTGCTTGCAAGGGTTTGTGAGCGCAGTATTTCATCGCGAGCGCACTTGCGTTAGCAGGCGGCTTTTGAAAAAAGGCGAAGGGCGGAAGCCCGCGCGAAGCGATATAATAAGAACAAACTTGCTTGCAAGGGTTTGTGAGCGCAGTATTTCATCGCGAGCGCACTT
>CAYSYT010000001.1:102946-116600 GCA_964435195.1 uncultured Christensenella sp.
CGAAGGGCGGAAGCCCGCGCGAAGCGATATAATAAGAACAAACTTGCTTGCAAGGACTTTTTTACACCGTATTACAACAGAAAACAAGAGAAAACAGTTTTACAATATATTTAAAAAATTTGACTAATTAAGTAAAGACAAAACGACGGTTATAAAAATTCGTCGGGGGGGGGTATGGAAAAAGTATCTGTTTGTCAGCCTTACAAATTAAAAGTCGGGCAAAAAATTTACAGTGTAATTAAAGCGATGCTCGACTTTTTTTGTGCGTTGCTTGCACTTGTAGTTTTGTCGCCGTTGTTTATAGTCGTTGCGATAGCGATAAAAATCGACTCGAAAGGTCCTGTGTTTTTTAAGCAAGAGCGTATCGGTAGGGGCGGTAAAAAGTTTAACTGCATAAAATTCCGCAGTATGACGACTAACGCAAATCATAGCGTTGCGGGTTACGAATATGCGGAAGTTACTTTCTACATAACCAAAGTAGGCGCATTTATTCGCAAAACTTCGATAGACGAACTCCCGCAGATATTTAATATTTTGGCTTTTCAAATGAGTTGGATAGGTTTTCGTCCGTCACAAGAGTGTGAAACCGAATTGAATCAAGCGAGAGAAAGTTATAATTTGTATCAAATCGCCCCGGGGATTTCAGGTTGGGCGCAGGTGAACGGCAGAGACGTTTTGGCGGCTCACCCCAAAGATAAAGCGAAGTTCGACGAGTATTATCTTGAACGTTTTTCTTTTTGGTTAGACGTTAAAATATTTTTTATGACCATTTTTGCAGTGTTTAAGTCGGATAATACGCAAGAAGGAATCATTGAAGACGAGCACGTAACCGATACGGAGGAGGAAACGGCTTGCCGAGTCGAGCAATAAATATGAAGATTTTTTTATTGATGACGACGTCGCGTATGGTGTTAACCTTTCGCAAAAAACTTATAGAAACTTTATTGTCAAAAGGGTATAGCGTAGGCGTTATTGCGCAAGACGACGCTTGTCGTGAAGACGTGTTGTCGCTCGGCGTAGACTTTTATTGTGTAAAAAGCGATAATAGGTCGCTTAATCCGTTTGCGCTTTTAAAGTATAAAAATTCCGTCGCAAAAATATTAAAACACGAACAACCCGATATAGTTTTTACTTTTCAACTAACGCCAAATACGTTCGGCGTTAAAGCGGCGAAAGAAGCGGGTGTTAAAAAAATATATTCAATGGTCGAGGGCGCGGGCGACGTATTTATAAACGACGGTATAAAATGGAAAGTAATCCGCACGGTGGTTTGCGCATTGTATAAAAGCGCATTTAAGCAGTCCGAAAAAGTTTTCTTTTTGAATAACGACGATAAAAGGGAGTTCGTGCAAAGAAAACTTGTTAAGGAAAATCAATGCGTCGTTATACGCGGCATAGGTGTAGATTTAGAGCATTTTGCATATAAACCGATTAAAAACGGTAGAACGTTTTTAATGGTTGCGCGTATGTTAAAAACCAAAGGCGTTTACGAATACTGCGAGTGTGCCCGTATCGTCAAACGAAAATACCCCGACGCGGTTTTTAATTACCTTGGAGAAGAGGGTACCGTAAAGATTGCCGATATAAAAGAATATATCGACGACAGCAGCATAAATTACCTCGGTACGGTAAAAGACGTTAGACCGTATTTAGAAGATTGCTTATTATTATTATTATCAAGTTATCGCGAGGGTATGCCCATGTCGGTTATGGAAGCCGAATCTGTCGGCAGAGGAGCAATAGTAAGCTATAATATCGGTTGCAGAGATACCGTTATAGACGGCTATAACGGGTTTTTGGTTTTGCAAAATGATTATAAAACGATGGCTGAAAAATGCATTTGGGCGATAGAAAATTTTGATAAGGCAGTCGAAATGGGTAAAAACGCCCGTGCGTTTGCCGAAAGGTATTTTGACAGTAAAAAAATCAATGCCGAGATTTTGGCAGTTTTGGAGAACTGACGGTGAATAGTTTAACGAAAAAAAATTATAAAATACAATTTTCCGTAGTATTGTTTATAATTTATTGGCTCGTAAAATCTTTTTATACGCAAAGTTCGGGTGGTCTGCAAATCGGCGATTATATTTTCGTATTGTCTTTTTTGTGTTTTTTAATAGAAACGCTAAAATCGAAGGGGTTAGACGCCATTTGTAAAGAAGATAAGTATTTTCTTTTTTTCTGTTTTTTTGTTTTTGCAATCAATTTTACATATTTTATTTTATATTCAGATAGTCGTTTAATATTATCTATCGCGTATTTTATTTTTAATGCTTGCATTATACTTGAATTTAGATTTTTAGCAAAAGATAAAAAATTTACGAATTTGTTTTTTGTCGCTACGTTTTTGTGTATTGCAATGCAAATGTTTATTTTTTTAATAGGCAAAGGTGAATGGTATTCGGGCGATGAAGACCTTGGCAGATATATGGGTACTTTTAACGACCCTAATCAACTCGGTTTTTTCGTAATGTCCAGATTTTTTATTCTTTACGTGATATTTAACCATTTGGAACGTAAAACTACGACTATTAAAATTTTTACTTTAATAGCTTTTATAATGACGTTTGTTTTGGTTGTTGAGGCGGCGTCTACGGGTATGTTGCTCGGTTTAACCGTTTTCTTGGTGGTGTGGGTTATGTCAAAATGTATTACGAGTAAAAATATCGTATATAACGTTATAATGGTTATAGTAATTATAGTAGCGGTGTTCTTGCTTCTTGGCGGAGATAAATTTATATTAAAAAATTCTTTTATTACCGATAGATTACAAGAAAAAATAAATAAAATAAGCAATGGCGGTTTTATAAAAGACAGAAACTTGCAGGCTTTTTTTACTGAAACTTATTATATACTTTTCGGATTCGGAGAGGGGACTTTCGGCAGGCTTGAAGGTATATCTGCTACCAATGAACTGCACAGTTCAGTTTTAGGATTATTGTTTTATTACGGTATAATTCCGTTTATTATTTTAAGCGTTTGGGTGTTTAGAAATCTAAAACACGCAAATAAAATGGATTTTTGCGTGTATATTGCATTGTTCGTTGAAATGTTAACGCTTATAAACCACAGGCAATCTTCGTTATGGATTTTGTTTATATTGCCGTCGGTGTTGGCACTTGATAAGGGGAAAATCGATGGTTAAAGTTTTGAACGTTCTTTCCGCTGTAAATGGTGGCGGAATTGAAAGCATGTTGCTTAATTATTATAAGCATATGAACAAAAAAAAGGTTTCTTTCGATTTTGTCGCGCACAAAGAACACGGAAGGCTTTTGGCGGGTGAGCTTGAAAGTTTAGGTTGTAAAATTTTTTATATAACAGGACAGAGAGAAAATGTAAAACGCAACCGTAAAGAATTAAAAGAAGTTTTACTTAATAATAATTACGACGTTATTCATTTTCATCACGGAATACTTTCGTTAGGAATAAGTGTCGCTAAAAAATACGCACCTGATTCTAAAATTATTGTCCACGGACACACTACATTTGAACCGAATTTCGTGATAAGAACGTTAAAACCGTTAATCACCCATTATGTTATAAAAAAGGCCGATTATTATTGCGCGTGCAGAGGACGCTGCCGCTTGACGTTGAAAGAAGATGGGTTAACGTTATTAAAGATATGATAAAAACCGATTGTCGGCAAGATAATTCCAAAACCGTAAGAGAGAACGGTTACGATATAAATTCGGTAGCCGATAGCCCCTTACAGACTTTTATCTTGAAATAGGAAAAAATGAGTAACTTGTATTCTATAATAGTGCCCGTGTACAACGTGGAAAAATATTTAAGAGAATGTGTGGATAGCATTTTAAACCAAACATATACAAATTTTGAAGTAATTTTGGTTGACGACGGCTCAACGGACGATAGCCCTGCAATTTGCGACGAATACGCAAAAAGCGACAAACGCGTAAAGGTGATACATAAAGAGAACGGCGGATTAGTTTCTGCTAGAAAAACGGGTATTGCTTTAGCAACGGGCGATTACGTTCTAAACGTTGATAGCGACGATTATATAGACGTTAATTTGTTAGAGGACGCCGATAAAATACTTGCCGAAACCAAAGCGGAAATTTTTTGTTTCGGTTATTATAAGGTGTTTTGTAATAAAAAAGATGAAAAAGCTCTGTGGTTCGATACAGGGTTTTACGACAAATCAAAACTGCGTGAAAAAATTTACCCCAACTTAATGCGTAACGTAAACGGAAAAAGAATTGAACCCAATCTTTGGTCAAAAATTTTTAAACGCAGTCTTTTATCTCCGTTTCAATTAACTACAAACGAACGTATATATATCGGAGAAGACGAAAGCGTCAGTTTGCCGTGTTTATATTTTTCTAAAAGTATTTATATTACGGATAGATGTTATTATTACTACCGTCAAAATCAAAGTTCTATGACGAAGGCTAAAAAAGGATATCCTTGGACAGATATACCTAACAGAGTAGAGGTATACAAAAAATATTTTCCGTTGAACAAATACGGTTTTAAGGAACAACTTGACAGACTTATCGTTCACGAACTTTTTAACGTCGCAAAATCTCATTTACGAACGAGTAGACCTTACAAAGAGGTTAAAAAAGAAATTTTTGAGCAATTCGGCAAAGAAGAATACAAGGACGCTATAAAGAATTGTTATTTTAGAAAGAACGTTAAAGAAAATTTGGCTTTATTTACCGTTCGTCACCGTAAAATTTGGTTGATAAGGCTATATGCAAAATTATCTTAGCGGAGAACGGTTATGAATGAATTAATATCTGTAATAGTGCCCGTATATAACGTAGAAAAATATTTAAGAGAATGTGTGGACAGTATTTTAAACCAAACTTATAAAAATTTTGAAGTAATTTTGGTCGACGACGGGTCAACGGACGATAGCCCTGTAATTTGCAACGACTACGCAAAAACTGACGAACGCGTAAAGGTAATGCGTAAAGAGAACGGCGGAGTATCTTCTGCAAGGAATTTGGGGGTAGAAGTCGCAAACGGCGAGTATATTTGTTTTATAGATAGTGACGATTTTGTTTCGGAAGATTATCTAAAAAGCCTTTATAACAGTATAACGGAAAACAATTCCGATATGGCGTTTTGTAAATACGTTAATTATGCAAACGGAAAAGCCGACGTTAGCAGAGAAATATTTCCCGACGCTCCGATAACGTTTGGTTCGGAAAAAAAACGCGTAGATTTTACCGCTCGGTTTTTGTGCCTTAATAATAATTTGACGGTAAGTTCTTGGCGAATTTTATTTGCAAAAAGTTTACTGTTTAAATGTAAATTTGATAACAGAATTAACGTTGGCGAAGATTTACTTTTTCTCATTGACGTGATAAAAAGAGTACAAAAAGTTTCGTTTGTTAACAGTATAATGTATTTTTACAGAGTTAACGAAAATTCCGTTATGCATACGTACAGAAAAAATTTTTTGAATAATCAATTATTGCTTGTAGATGCATTAAAAGGTTTATTATCCGATTTTGACGATAATCGTTTTAAAAAAGTATTTAACGGTTATTGCGCGTATCTTTGCTATAAAGTTTTTAGAAACGAAATTTTATATAAGCAATCAAACCGCAGAGAAAACGTGAAAAAAATCAGGAAAAGTTCCATTTACGAATATTTTAAGATAAAATACGGGGTTTCTAAAACTAACGGTTTTAAAAGTAACAGAAATTTTTTAATCGTTTGGGTTTTAGTTAAGTTAAGAATTATTTAGTATATATTACATTGTTTACTGAGGTGATTTTATGACGGAAAAACAACAAAAGTTATTGTCTATGATGGAGTGGTTTAATAATTTTTGTAAAGAACACGATATAAAGTATTATGCTATCGGGGGTACGGCTTTGGGGGCGGTTCGTCATCAAGGTTTTATTCCGTGGGATGACGATATGGATATCGGGCTTCCGAGAAAGGAATACGATAGGGTTGTCGAAATAAGCAGAAATTTACCCGAAGACAGTCAATATAAATTTGAATTTCCGATTGTCGATGATGATTATTCGTATCCGTTTGGTAAGTTGTATGATACCCATACGACCTTTATTGAAAACATAAACAATTCGATAACACGGGGGATTTTTATCGATATTTTTCCGCTTGACGGAGCAGGAAATAATGAAAAACAAAGCGTTAAATTGACAAGAAAAATAGGGCTAAAAAAAAGATTATGGCTTTTAAGATATAAAACAGTTAAGAAAAAGCGGAAATTATGGAAAAACGCCGTGTTGTTTTTTGTCAATCTTATTCCAACGTGGATTTTGAATGAAAAACGACTGTTTAAGCAAATTGACAAACTTTCAAGAAAATACGATTACGATAAATCGCTTTACGTATCAAATTTTAACGGTCGTTACGGCGAAAAAGAAATTATGCTTAAAGAGTGGTTTGGCGAACCTAAACTTTTAAAATTTGAAGATATTGAAATTTACGTTCCCGAACAAACGGATTTTTATTTGAAAAGATTGTATAACGATTATATGAAATTACCGCCTGAAAACGAACGTATGATACACGAAGGTTCGTATGAAAATTTAAATGAATCGTATTTAAAAAAATAAGGAGTTATTATGGCGTACAGTTTTGTTTTATTATCTGCGGGTAAGGGCGTAAGGTTTGGTCGAGAAGTTCCTAAACAATATTTGCCTTTTGCCGGTAAACCTATGATTGTTCATATTCTTGAAAAAATAGAAAAAGTCGATGAAATTTCCGAAGTAATAGTCGTTTGCAATAACGATTACAGACCTAAAATTTTGGATTATATAAAGGTATACCGCTTAAATAAAAAAATTATTTTTGCCGAAGGCGGCAGTAACAGACAGGAATCGGTTTTTAACGGGTTAATGCTTTGTTCGAGTGAAGACGTTATTATTCACGAAGCCGCTCGTCCGTTGGTTACCGTAAACGATTTTAAGAAATTGATTTTCAATGAAAATAAAAACGTTACTTATTCTTATTCTATTCCGTATACCGTTTTAAGGAAAGACCAAACGCAGAATATATCTGGTGTTTTAAACAGGGAAGAATTGATTAACGTTCAACTTCCGCAAAAATTCGATAAAAATTTATTGCTCGACGCTCATCTTAAGGCAAAAGCCGAAGGTAAAACTTTTACCGAGGATGCAAGTTTATTATATTACTATACTAATGAAAAAATCTTTTGTTTAGAAGGCAAATCGTATAACGTAAAAATGACGGAATATATCGACTTGATTTACGGGGAACTGTTATTAAAAGAAAATTTTGTTTCGGAGTAATTATGAAGACGTGTGTTATTACTGGCGCTAGTTCCGGAATCGGCAGGGCAGCGGCTATAGAAATTTCTAAATTAGGCGAGTATGAAAATATAGTGCTTATCAGTCGCCGTATAGATAAACTTGAAGAAACTAAGCAGCTAATGGAAAACGTTACTAACGTGGATTGTATAGCTTTTGACGTGAGCGAAACGAATAAAATCGCTTCCCTTATAGACGGTATTTACGAAAAATACGGGTCGATAGATTGTCTGTTAAATATTGCAGGTTACACGGACCCTAAATTTTTGTTTGAAACTACTTTTGATAATTTGTCTAAAACGTTTATCGTCAACGTTTTCGCTCCGTATATGTTAAGCAAAGAATGTGCAAAATATATGAAAGAGAATATCGGCGTATCAAAGATTATAAATATCGCGTCTACGGCAGGTAACACCGCGCGACCGGGTTGGGCTGTTTACGCAATGTCCAAAGCGGCAGTTATTGAAATGTCTTTAACGCTTACGGAGGAACTGTCCGCTTACGGCATAAAAGTATATTGTTTATCACCCGGTCGTTGCGCAACCGATTTGCGTAGAAAATTAGCGCCTGAAGAAGACCAAACTAAAATTATGCAACCTGAAAAAGTCGGAAAAGAAATTGCGAGGATGGCAAGTTTTTCAGAAACTTGCTTGGACGGGCAAAATATTATTATAAGAGAAAAGTAATGAACGGTAAGGTAAAAAAATTATTAGGGGATACTTTTATTTTTGCATTAGGCGGTATTGGTTCTAAATTTATACTTTTTTTTCTCGTTCCGCTCTATACTAATTATCTTACTACCGCAGAATACGGTATTGCCGATTTAATTTTTACGGTATCGCAATTGGTGTTACCTTTTGTTTCACTTGTGATTTTCGATGCGGTTTTAAGGTTTGCTCTTTCTAAAAGCGAAGTTCCCGAAGACGTTTTTTTATGCGCGATTATAGTATTTTTTTGCGGCAGCGTATTAACCGTTGCATTAACACCTTTATTCGATTTTTATACCCCTATAAGCGAATGGAAATGGTATTTGTGTATTTACGTAATTGCAAATATGCTTGTTTCGATTGAATTAAATTACATAAAAGCAAAAAACAAGAATAAACTTTTCGCCTTTTTGACCATTTTACAAACTTGTATTCTTGTCGTTGCGAATATCTTGTTGCTCGTCGTGTTTAAGATGGGGATGAGTGGCTATATTATGGCGAACGTATTGTGTTACGCGATTACCTCGGTTTGTATATTTTTGTTCGCTAAATTATGGCGTGATATTAAGAAGGCAAAATTTTCAAAAAGTTTGCTTAAACAAATGATTTTATATTCGACGCCGCTCATTTTAAATAACGTTTCTTGGTGGATAATTCATTCTACGGATAAAATAATGATTGAAATGATGCTCAAAGACGAGGCGCTGTTGGGACTTTATGCTATTGCTGCAAAAATTCCAACACTGATTGGTGTTATCGTTTCTGTATTTACCTCTGCTTGGCAGATTTCGTCCGTCGAAGAAATAGAATCTTCTAACGATACGTCTTTTTATTCTAATATATTTAATGCCTTTTGTTTTACGGTGTTTTTTGCAAGCATATGTTTGATATTTATTATTAAACCGTTTATGAAGATTTATGTCGGAGCGGATTTTGTTTCTTCTTGGGAATATGTGCCGTTACTTTTAACAAGTGCCGTTTTTTCTGCGATATCGTCGTTTCAAGGAAATATGTACGGTGCGTTAAAGAAACCCGTGCACAGTACGGTAACAACTCTTATAGCCGCTTTGGTGAATATCGTTGTCAATTATGTGTTTATTATATACGTAGGTGTTTGGGGCGCGATAATAGGAACAGTCGCTGCGTATTTCGTAATAGCGTTAATTCGTACGTTGGATGTTAAAAGATATATTAATTATTCGATTTGCTGGTGGAGATTGATTTGTAATACGTTTATTTTGTTAGCGCAATCAATATTCGTTTCGATAAGTATTAACGTTTATATTGTTTCGTCGATAGCATTAGCGTTATTTGTTTTAGTAAATTTAAAGCCTATTATTTTATTCGTTAAAAAACTTTTTAAGAGAAATAAAAAAAATGACGACCAAGTTGTTTAAAACAGTTAAATCCTCGTTAATAGAAGAGCCGATATCTTTGAATATTTCCGCAGATGAATTAACTCAATTATTTAAATTGTCAAAAAAGCACGATATTGCGCATCTTGTCGGGGACGCGCTTGAAAAATGCGGCGTAATTTCTTCTGAGGACGATAGCAAAATATCTCGGTTATTCTTGCAGGAACGGACGATGGCTGTTTTTCGTTATGAACGGCAAAATTACGAGTTGCAACAAATTTGCAGTGTTTTAGAGAAATTTAAAATACAACATATACCCTTAAAAGGTTCGGTACTTCGAGAGTACTACGACCAACCTTGGAAAAGGACGTCTTGCGATATAGACGTTCTTGTGGAAGATAAAAACGTATTGCGCGCAAGGGACGTTTTGGCTGCGGAACTCGGTTATACTTTTGAAACCGCAAACACTCACGATATTTCTTTGTGGGCGCCGAGCGGAGTTCACCTCGAACTTCATCATTGCTTAATCGAAGACTATATAGCCAAAAAAGCCGCTTCTATACTGAAAAATATATGGGATTACACCGTTGCGGCGAAAGGTTTTACCTATAAAAAAGAAATGACGGACGAGGCGTTTTATTTTTATCATATACAGCATATGGCTAAACATTTTTTGATTGGCGGGTGCGGTATACGTCCGTTTATCGACCTTTGGGTATTAAATCACCGTGTAGATTTTGACCCCGAAAAGAGGAACGCTCTGCTTAAAAAGGGCGGGCTGTCGGTTTTTGCCGCAAACGCGCTTCAAGTTTCAGAAATTTGGTTTGGCGACGCCGAATCGACGGAACTTTCGAAAGACTTTGAAAGTTACGTTCTGCGCGGCGGTGTTTACGGTAATAAGGAAAATAAAAATCTTGTAAATCGCGGTAAAAATAAAAGTAAAATAGGTTGGTTTTTCTGCCGCGTATTTTTGCCTTACGACGAACTTTGTTACGGTTACCCTAAATTACTCGGCAGAAAATGGTTGTATCCGTTTTATACCGTAAAAAGATGGTTTGACAGAATTTGTAAGGGTAGAGTGAAAAATTTTGTTTCGGAAACGAAAAACGCAACCGCGCTTTCGGATTCGGAAATAGAAAAAACAAAAAGATTATTAAAAGATTTGGATTTGATTTAAGTAATAATCAATAAAAATAGTATATAATTCGCTTATATAATATAAGGAGGACGTAATATGGATTATAGAAAGTTACAAAACGGAAGTGATATTCGCGGCGTCGCTCTCGAAGGCGTCGAAGGACAATCGGTAAACCTTACCGAAGAAGTTTGCCGTAATATCGGTAGAGGGTTTGCATTGTGGCTTGTTAAAAAGACGGGTAAAACCGAACTTCGTGTTGCCGTTGGCAGAGATTCGAGGCTTTCGGGCGAAACGCTTTGCGGTTATATTTGTTCGGAAATGGTTAAAGAGGGTATGTTTGTTACCGACTTCGGTATGGCAAGCACGCCCGCAATGTTTATGTCTACCGTAACCGACGGATATAAATTCGACGGTTCGGTTATGATAACCGCCAGCCACTTGCCGTTTAACCGTAACGGTTTTAAGTTTTTTACTGCCAACGGCGGACTTGAAAAAGCGGATATAAAAGAGATTTTGGAATATGCCGAAAGCGATAAACATACCGCTCTTTCGCAGGGCAAACTCGAAGGCGGCGAATTTATGACTGCGTATTCGGGAATTTTGGCTAATAAAATCCGTTCGGCAATCGGCGACGAAACACCGTTAAAAGGATTTAAGATAGTAGTAGACGCAGGTAACGGAGCGGGCGGTTTTTTCGTTGAAAAAGTTTTAAAGCCTTTAGGCGCCGATACCGAAGGCAGCCGTTATTTAGACCCCGACGGCAGTTTTCCGAACCATATACCTAATCCCGAAAATAAGGAAGCGATGGAAAGTATAACGCAAGCCGTAAAAGAAACGGGTGCGGATTTAGGTATAATATTCGATACCGACGTCGATAGGGCTGGTGCGGTATTGTCCGACGGTAGCGAACTTAACAGAAACAGAATAATAGCAATGCTTTCCGTAATCCTTTTGCGCGAGCACCCTGGTACTACGATAGTAACCGACTCTATAACGTCTACGGGGCTTGCGGAATTCATAACCGAAAACGGCGGTAAACATCACCGTTTCAAGAGAGGGTATAGGAACGTTATAAACGAATCTATAAGACTTAACGGAATAGGACAGGACAGCCAACTTGCTATTGAAACTTCGGGACACGGCGCGTTTAAGGAAAATTATTTCCTTGACGACGGTGCGTATATCGTAACGAAACTTTTAATAGAACTTGCCCGTGGCAAAAAACAAGGTTATACTTTGGAATCGTTGATAGCGACGCTTAAAGAACCCAAAGAAAGCGTAGAATTTAGAATGAATATTTTAGTCGACGATTTTAAAACGTACGGCTCGCAGGTTATTGAAGACCTTAACAACTACGCGTTGGATAAAGAAGGCTGGTCGCTTGCGCCTGACAATTACGAAGGTGTAAGGGTTAACCTCGATAAAGAACACGGTAACGGTTGGTTCTTGCTTCGCTTGTCTTTACACGACCCGTTGCTGCCGCTCAATATCGAAAGTAACGACGTAGGCGGCGCGAAAAAGATTGCGACCGAACTTGCGGATTTTATCGGTCGCTACGCAAAACTTTTAATAGAACTTGCCCGTGGCAAAAAACAAGGTTATACTTTGGAATCGTTGATAGCGACGCTTAAAGAACCCAAAGAAAGCGTAGAATTTAGAATGAATATTTTAGTCGACGATTTTAAAACGTACGGCTCGCAGGTTATTGAAGACCTTAACAACTACGCGTTGGATAAAGAAGGCTGGTCGCTTGCGCCTGACAATTACGAAGGTGTAAGGGTTAACCTCGATAAAGAACACGGTAACGGTTGGTTCTTGCTTCGCTTGTCTTTACACGACCCGTTGCTGCCGCTCAATATCGAAAGTAACGACGTAGGCGGCGCGAAAAAGATTGCGACCGAACTTGCGGATTTTATCGGTCGCTACGCAAAACTCGACGCAAGGGCTTTGAATGATTTTGTAAAATAAATATTATGCGTTAACTGTAAAGCGCGTCGGTTAGGTAAAAACCTAACCGACGCGCTTTTAATACGAAAATCCCGTTGCTTTTGCAAAGGGATTTTCGTATTTTAATTATAAAATTAGTTGTTGTTGGGGTAAACGATTGTTGCGGTACCCGTGCAATTCGTATAAGTGCTGTCGTTGTAAATTCTACCTATAATCGAACCTGCGTTGTAGTTGTCGTTCGAGGTATAGTTTTTATAATTGTGAGTGTTGTCTATTTCGATTTTTACGTTTTCGCCGACGGTGTTGTTTTCAATAGTATTTTGTCCGTCTGCACAACCGATTATACCGCCGATATCACGGTATGCTTTAAGGGTGATATTTTTAACCGTGCAGTTTTTAACGGTTGCGGAAGTAGTGCATAAACCGATAATTCCGCCGACTTTATCGCCGTTGTCGTATTCGCCGCTCGTTACGTTTTCGGCAATGGAAGTGATGGTTCCGCCGTCAACGACGCAGTTGATTATTTGTACGGTCGTGTTGTTACTGGTGTAACCGACTATTGCGCCTGCATAGTGAGTGCTCGTTACGTCTACGTTTTTAAGGGTAAGGTTTTTAACGGTACCTACGAGTGAACCGAACAAACCTGCCGCAGAGTGGTTGATGCCGCCTTGAACTTGACCGGAGACGGAAGTTTTCATATTGTAAATAACGTGTCCGTTGCCGTCGAAAGTGCCTGCAAACGAGGGACCGGGCCAGTAAATTACTTGACCGATAGGCGTCCAAGCCTTGTTGTCGAGGTCGATGTCTGCCGTAAGTTTTACGGTTATGCCCGCAAAACCGTTCGCACCGTTAACCGCAACCGCGAGCGCAGCCAACTGTTCGCCGTTTTCGATTTCGATAACGTTATCGACCGCATCTGGAAGCGTTCCCGCAGTGCCCGACCATTTAGCAAGGTTTACGGTGGGGTCTTCTTCTTTTGCGCCGCATCCTACGAAAGCACAAGCGCAAACTACGGTAAGTATTAAAGTTACCAAAGAAATAAGTGTCTTTTTCATAAAGTCCTCCTGTTGACTTTTTTGAACTCTCCGCGTTTAACCGTTAAATCGGAAAAGCTAAAGTGGAATGGTTGAGTTAAAAACGGAAAATTCTAAAAAAAATTT
Source organism: uncultured Christensenella sp. (assembly GCA_964435195.1). Lineage (GTDB taxonomy): Bacteria > Bacillota > Clostridia > Christensenellales > Borkfalkiaceae > UBA1259. The sequence goes on from CAYSYT010000001.1 coordinate 116,528, forward strand.
TATATCTGTTATTTTACCCCCCCCCGCAAAAAAGTCAAACGTTTTACTATGCTTTTGATAATTTATATTTTAT
>CAYSYT010000002.1:0-5715 GCA_964435195.1 uncultured Christensenella sp.
CAAGGCGGCAGTGCAGGAAGGTATAGTCCCCGGAGGCGGTATCGCGCTTATTTCGACTATTAGCGCTATAAAGAATTATGCCGAAACTTTGACGGGCGACGCCAAAACCGGCGCGCTTATAGTTCTTAAAGCGGTCGAAGCCCCCTTAAAGCAAATCGCTTTGAACGCAGGTCTTGACGGTGCGGTTATTCTTAACGAAGTTCTTAAAGCGAACAAAACGAACTACGGTTTCAACGCGCTTACCAACGAATACACCGATATGGTAAAGAGCGGCATTATCGACCCGACCAAGGTTACGAGGTCGGCGCTTGAAAATTCTGCTTCCGTCGCAGGCGTATTCCTTACCACGGAAGCGGTTGTGGCAGACATCAAAGAACCCGAACCTCCTCAAATGCCCGCAGGCGGTATGGGCGGAATGTATTAAGCCGAAAAAAACTAAAATATCAAAAAACCCTTTCTCTCGTTTGACGAGAGAAAGGGTTTTTTTTCGTGCGTTTTTAGTTTTATCTCAATGCGGTGAAATCGTCCCCGAACATCGTTTTAAGAACGGTTTGCGCGTATACTCTGTGAATATAGTCGTTAGGGTGATTTAAGTTGTTGGAATTTACGTCTTCGAAACGTTTTCCGTTGTCGTAAATAGACTTGGTAACGCCGCTGACGGGTGCAACTGCAATACCCGTGCTTGCATTTGCTATTTCCACAAGTTTGTCCTCGAACTTTTCCATTTGCCCGTAATAAGATTCTCCGGAACTTCTTATTATTTCTTTATTACCCGTCATCGGTGATATAAGCACTATTTCCATATCGGGTTTTAATTCTCTTAACGACGTAATCGTCGCTTCTATATTTGCCTTGTAAGTATCGGGTGTAGTCGATAAATCGTTCATTCCCAACGCAATTAAGCATATATCGGGAACTATGGTGAATCTTTCCACCGATTCCGCTCCCCATACCGAAGCTTTACCTCCCCAAGCGACGTTTTCGCAAGTGATATCGGCTGCGGGAAATTTTGCTTTTAAGTAGTCGCTAACAAGCGTTGCGTATCTCGGCGTTTGAGAACCGTATCCGAAATCCCCCGAAGAACCTCTTCCGTAAGTAATACTGTCGCCTGTAATTCCGATATTGATTTTTTGACCGTTTTTAAGTTTGCTAACGGAATTTGAAATTTTTTCCGCTTGTCCGACCGGCACGGCGCCCGTCCATACGCCGTTATGTTCGTAGGAAATGCAAATCTGATGTTTGTTTGCTTCCGTTTCCGACGCGTAGATATATTTACCCGTCGCAGTCGCCATACTAAGTTGCAATGCGCTCATTCCGTCGTAACGGTCAAGATAATAATTTGTCCAGTAACTTATTTTAGTATCTTCGGTTAATTTTATCTTATCGTTTTCTATAACGTAATCTACGCCCTCGGTATATTCTTTTTCCAAATAATAATCGTATACGGAAACAATATTCGTCGGGGTATACATAAGTTGCGCTTCATCGTCTATACTCTTAAACGTGACCGTTTCGTTATAAACGTTTCTGCTCCTCCAAAACGGCAAAAGAGCGGTATTTAAGTTGTATTTACTCGTATCTTTCCAATCGTAAAGTACGGCTTTTACTCCGCTATCGCTTGAAATCATAGTCCCGTTATCGGAAACCGTCGTACTTCCGTCAAACTCGTCTTTATCAGTATACGCCGGTTTAACCGTCGGCAACTCTCCGAAAATATCCGAATCCGCCGCATTGTCTTTTGCATCGGGAAGCATCCACTCGTATTTTTGAGAATCGTCGTCACCGCCGTCGTTACCGCCGTCGTCGGGATTACCTTTGCCCGAGCAAGCAGAAAAACAAGCAAACGCCATAAATAAGGCAATCAACAAGGAAATAATCGTTATAAACTTCTTTTTCATTTTTCAGTCCCCCTTTAAGCGTTTTTAACGTAATAACAGATAAGTTCCAAACTGCCGTCGGCAAGCACCGTACCCGTCACGCAAGAGCCGAACTTCTTTACCGTATCGCCACTTTCGTCGAGGGTAATGCTTACGCCGTCCGCAAAAGAATAATCTCCTTGCGCAGAAACGTCTGCGGCTATAACCTTTCCCGCAGTCGAGGTTTTCGTTTCCGTAGTAACATTCACTATCTCGTTGCCGTCTATATACACGCGTTTAACGGTATAAGTTGCGGCTTGTCCTTTTACCTTATCTAAATATTCGCTCTTCAAAATTTTTAGTTCTTCGGCACTTCCGTAAAAATTTTGAGCGACGCTCGTTACGGAACACTCATTGTTTTTTATATCTCCGTCCGTATACTCTGCAAAGATAAAGAATTCGTCTTCTCCTTGCTTGCATAGAACGTAACCCTTTGCAACGAACTTTTTATTCAAATTTTCTTGCAAAATATTCAATACGGAATAATTATAACCGTGGTAATTATCGTTATAATCCAAATCGAGTTCCGCAACACCGTTAAGTATCCGTATTTTTCCTTCCGTTGCCGCTCCCCAACAATAAACGGAATTCTTTCCGAAAACGTTTTCGTAATTTATATCTCCGTATGTGTTTACGTATTCCGCGGGCATTATAACCATACCGAACGTTAACTCGTATCCGCTCTCCGTCAAAGAATCGTACAAATCTTTGCTTATAAGCGAAGTAAATTTCAAACCGTTTCCGTCGTTGCTAAATTTTATAGAAGCGCCGTTTTCCATAACGAAATTATATTCTCCGTTAAACTTAACGCAGAGTAATTTTACAGCCACGTCGCTTAACGCAACTCCTTGCGCTTCGGTATGTTCCAACTTTATTTTAACGTATAATTTTTCCGCCGATTTCGCCTGCTCGCTTATAATTTCGTCATCGAAGCGCACACTCTCGCTATTCTTCGATTCTTGTCCCGAAACGGTCGAATAAGTTTGTTTTGCATTATAAGTTAGTCCGTCGTAAGAATACTCTACCGCTATCTTTCCGTCATAAACTTTTCCGTTAAACGATGCGGATAAATTCAATCCCAAACTCTTTAAGTTAGTCGTCTTGCCGTTGCCGTTTAACGGGAAAGTATAAATCATATATCCGTTTCCGGTATCAACCGTGTCGCCCCACGTTTTCGCAGGAATCAATCCGTATGCGTTATTTCCGTAATCATTGCTAACGACGCCGTACGACTGTCTGGCTTGTTTCCACGCCGCAAAGCCTTGACGAAGCAACCTCATGTCGTCTTCCACGGTAAAAGTACCTGTCGTATCTTCTTTTTGAACGGGAACGGGTATAGTTTCTTGGTCGGCAGTAACGGTAATTCCGTAATAATACACCGCCACACGCCCCATAGGAACGCCGTCGGTCGCAAAACTCGAATGAACGGACTCAGGAACGGGATGCTTTATCCTTACCCTCAAATAAATCTCTTGTCCGGAATATGCGGAAAGGTTTACTTGCGCACTTGTTTCATGACGAGAATTGTACGATACGACGTTTCCGTCCTCGTCGTAATTACTTGCTTTAAACGGATTCATCGTAGTAGGCACACCGTCGACGGTTTTGGTAACTTGTAAAGTCGGTTCGTTCAACACGTCTAACTCGGTAGTCCAAGTATTTCCACCGTCCGTACTTACGTCAAGATACACGTTGGCGTTGTCGTTATTTCCGCTCCACCAATTATATAAACCGCCACTGGTATTTAAGCTTAAATTAAGAATAGCCTTAACGTTTTTTAGCACGTTACCGTCTTTTGCCGTAATTTTATAAACGGCATAAGCGTCACCCGTATTGCAATATGCACCCCATTCGGCAATGGGCAACGCGCCGTGCGCGTCGGGGTAACTTATCAAATTATCGTATGCTTGCACATTTTCGGATTTTGAAATTTTAGTCTTTGTATAATCGTCCGTAAAACCGACTTTCGTACAAACGACGCCGCCTGCGGTTTGGCTTGCGGTGATTTTTACCTTTAACACGCTAACGCCGAGTCTTTTTACCCATTGACGTTCGTCGTCCAAAAAAGCTGACCTGTTAGCATCGCTCTCACTTATCCAAGAGCTTAAATCTTCATAAGAAGGATGCAAAAGTTCTATCTTTACGTACGCAACGGTCGTGCCGACGACGTATTCCGATAAATCTATTATATTGTTTTTTGCATTTGCTATTCTCGCATCCGAATTAGCGTTTAACCCCAAATAACTTTCTTTGGGATAATGACTGAAAACTTGTGTAAACGGCATAGTTTCCGTAGCCACGTATACTTTTACGTTGGTTTTATTTTCCCCTATATATGCCGAATGACTACAATGACTTACGTAAGAAGTAAGGTCTAAACTTGCGGTTTTTAAATATAACCCGTCGTCTGCTTGAATTTTATACGTAATATAACCGTCGTTCGGTCTATAAAACGAGTGCATAAAATTTTCACACGGAATAAGCCCGAACCCTTCCTCCGCAAAATTTTTTGCGCAAGACACTCCGCTATATTCATATACGTTACAATTCTTTAACTGACTTTTTCCGTCTATAAAAGAAGTCTTCGTAAAATCGTCTTCTATAACGATATCCGCTCCGACGATTGCGCTTGCCGTATTGTTCAACGTAAAAATCGCCCAAGAAACAAAGCACGCCACACACAATAACAGCAAAAAAATTATTCCTTTCTTTCCTTTTACCATTTTCCTGCTCCAAAAAATCATTGTTGAATTATTCCTTTGCTTTCCGCATATAGGCGCTAAATATTACCGTCTTTTTCGCAATCGCAAAAGAAATCCTATTATACCTGTATTATATCATACCTGTCGAAACTGTCAATGTACGATTGTTTCCGTTTAATATACTGTCGTTGATAATTTAACAAATAAACTACTTCCTTTAAAATTATAATTATTCGTCGACGATAACAAATCAAACGCCACGATGCACGATTGAAATACGTGCAGAAAATAATTATTTTATTTGTCGATAACTAATTCGAATTTTTTATATAGCAAAAAACTCTCCGCAAAAAACGGAGAGTTTTCTTTTTTTCGATTCTGTTAAATAGAAGGTTGTTTAGTGTAGTTGGGAAGAAGTTGCGGAGAAAGTTTTTCGGGCTTTATTCCCGCGCGGTTAAGTTCTTCGTTGAAATCGTCAACGTGCGAAAGAGTAAGTTCTTTAACTTCTACGCTCTTACATTTTTCACCTGCGTTTTTACCTGCGTTTCTGCCGAATACTATAATATCGAGTAAGGAGTTACCCATAAGACGGTTACGTCCGTGTATTCCCCCGACAGCCTCGCCCGCAACGAAAAGGTTGGGAACGGTAGTACTCATACCGTTTGCACCGATATCCAATCCGCCGTTCTGATAGTGAAGGGTGGGATAAACCAAAATGGGGTCTTTCCTTATATCTATACCGTATTTACCGAACATACGGAGCATTGCCGGTATTCTCTTTTCGATAGTACCTTCACCGCCGATAATTTCTATCATAGGAGTGTCGAGCCAAACACCCTCGCCGTCGGTGGTTTTTACGCCGTTATTTCTCTTTTTACATTCTCTGATAATAGAAGATGCGGTAACGTCACGCGTTTCCAAAGAGTAAACGAACGCTTCACCGTCTTTGTTAACGAGTTGCGCGCCCAACGACCTGACCTTTTCGGTAACGAGAGCACCGTAAATTTGAGTAGGTTCCGCAACTCCCGTGGGGTGATATTGAAGCGTATCGGCATACAGCAATTTTGCGCCTGCGCGATATCCGAGAACGAGTCCGT
>CAYSYT010000002.1:5815-90757 GCA_964435195.1 uncultured Christensenella sp.
AGCGTATCGGCATACAGCAATTTTGCGCCTGCGCGATATCCGAGAACGAGTCCGTATTCCCCCGACAGCCTCGCCCGCAACGAAAAGGTTGGGAACGGTAGTACTCATACCGTTTGCACCGATATCCAATCCGCCGTTCTGATAGTGAAGGGTGGGATAAACCAAAATGGGGTCTTTCCTTATATCTATACCGTATTTACCGAACATACGGAGCATTGCCGGTATTCTCTTTTCGATAGTACCTTCACCGCCGATAATTTCTATCATAGGAGTGTCGAGCCAAACACCCTCGCCGTCGGTGGTTTTTACGCCGTTATTTCTCTTTTTACATTCTCTGATAATAGAAGATGCGGTAACGTCACGCGTTTCCAAAGAGTAAACGAACGCTTCACCGTCTTTGTTAACGAGTTGCGCGCCCAACGACCTGACCTTTTCGGTAACGAGAGCACCGTAAATTTGAGTAGGTTCCGCAACTCCCGTGGGGTGATATTGAAGCGTATCGGCATACAGCAATTTTGCGCCTGCGCGATATCCGAGAACGAGTCCGTCTGCCGTTGCGCCGTAATGGTTTGACGTGGGGAAACCTTGATAATGCAACCTTCCCGCACCGCCGGTAGCGATAATAACGGTTTTGGCTTTTGCAATGGAAATTTCCTTAGTTTCCATATTCATAAGAACCGCGCCGGCACACTTGCCTTCGGTATCTTTTATAAGTTCGATGGCTGCCGTAAAGTCAACAACGGGAATTCCCCTGTTCAATACTTCGTCACGAAGCGTTCTCATAATTTCCGCGCCGGAATAGTCTTTACAAGCGTGCATTCTCTTTCTTGAAGTTCCGCCGCCGTGCGTGGTAATCATCGTTCCGTCGGGCGCTTTATCGAACATAACGCCGAGTTCGTTAAGCCATTTAATTGCGTCGGGGGCGTCGTTTACGAGTTTATAAAGCAATTCGTGTTTAGCCGCAAAATGTCCGCCGCCGAAAGCGTCGAGATAATGGATTGCAGGCGAATCGTTAGGTTTATCGGCAGCCTGAATTCCGCCTTCCGCCATCATCGTATTGGCGTCGCCTATACGGAGCTTGGTAACCATCATAACTTTTGCGCCTTTATTGTCGGCTTCGATTGCCGCAGACGAACCCGCGCCGCCGCCACCGATAACCAAAACGTCTACGTCGTAATCGGGGTTCGTTAAATCCATATCCATACCGATTACTCTGGATTTCCCTTGCAAAAGGTCTGCGAGTTCGTGAAGAACCTTGCCGCCCTTATTCGGGCCGACTTTTAATTCTTCGTACGCACTTTCGATATAGTCGGGGTGATTTTCTTTAAGTACCGTTTGTTTTTCGTCGGCGCTCATTCTGTCGAAAAGTTTTTCAAGCCTTTCTTTTCTGGTAGCTTCTACCTTCTTCATTGAAGCAAGTTGTTCGTCAGTATATTTATACATTATAAAATCCCCTCCTACTTTTCGATTTCCCTGTTGTTGTAGAGTTCTTTCAGTTCTTCAACGGGTTTATTCATAAGCGTTTCGATAAGTTCGACGTATTTGCCGTCTTCTATTTCTTTAACCCTGTCTATAAGATGCTGCGTTTCGGGTGCGATATACTTGCCGTAAAGTCTTCTTGCGAGTTCGGCAACCTGCGGATGCGAAATCCCTGCGGGGCATCTCGACGAACAAACGCCACACATTACGCAGTCGAAAGATTCTTCCGCGCATTTCGCATAATCTCCGCGTTGCGCGTATGCGATATATTGCATAACGTTAAGACCTTGCGTGCAACTCTTCGTGCAAGCGTTACAGCCTATGCACGAATATATTTCAGGGTAAAGTTGCATCATAATTTGCTCGGTGGGTTTGATTTTTTCAATATCGTAAACTTGTTTTACGAGCGGGAAGAAAGGAAGCGTTGCAATATACATATCGTTTTCGACTTTCGTTTGACAAGCGAGACAAGCGTGTAATTCTCTTTCACCTTTTATGCGGTAAATAGTAGCGCAAGCGCCACAGAAACCGTTACGGCAACCGCACCCCCTTACGAGTTGATAGCCTGCATATTCCATAGCCTTCATAATAGTAAGGCTTTCGGGGACTTCGTACTTTTTACCGAACAGAAAAATATTAACCGTGTTTTCCATTATATCTTCTCCTTTATTTATCAATACTCGTTAGGCAATTCGTCAAGTTGGTCAAAACGGAATACGGGACCGTCTTTACAAACGTATTTAGAGCCTACGTTACATCTTCCGCATTTACCTACGCCGCATTTCATACGGAGTTCGAGCGTGGTGTAAACCTGCGTTTTTTCAAAGCCCAACGAACGCAAACCTTCGAGCGTGAACTTTATCATAATAGGCGGACCGCAAAGAACGGCTATTTTATTAGTATCGAAACCGAGTTCTTTAACGTAATTAGGCACGAAACCTACGTGTCCGTCCCAACCTTCCTGCTCGCGGTCTATGGTAAGATGAACGTTAACGCCTTCGTCGGTCGCCCATTCGTTTATGATTTCTTGATAATCCAAAAGGTCGTCTTTACTTCTCGAACCGTAAACTATATCTATCTTGCCGTATCTGTCGCGATAGTGTCTGCAATAATTTATTACCGAACGAAGAGGCGCTAAACCTACGCCGCCCGCAACGAACAAAAGGTCTTTACCTGCAAAAACGTCGTCAACGGGGAAAGGATTTCCGTAAGGTCCGCGAACGGTTACCTGTTGTCCTACGTCCGCTTGATGCAACCAAGAAGTAACGCAACCGCATTTTTTTATGGAAAATTCCATATATTCGGTATTCGTCGGAGACGAAGTTATAGAAAACATAGCCTCTCCGACGCCGGGAATAGAAAGCATAGCGCATTGTCCCGGACGGTGTTCAAAAAGTTTTTTTTCTTCCGTCGAAACTACCCTGAACGTTTTAATATCGGGCGTATCGATACGAATATCGGTTATCACGCCGATTTTCGGAATTAAAGTTTCGTTATTCATTGTCTTCACCTCCGAGAGTTTTCATAACCTTAACTATATTCATTGATATCGGGCATTTTGCCAAACAACGACCGCAACCTACACAACCGAACGTTCCGTCGTTATTGTCGGGAAAATACACGAGTTTGTGCATAAATCTCTGACGGAATCTTTCCTTTTGAGAAAGCCTCGAATTGCCGTGCGCCATTAAAGTAAAGTCGCTGTACATACAGGAATCCCAACACCTGAATCGCTTTACGCCGTTACCCGTATTAAAATCTTTAATATCGTAACATTGACAGGTCGGGCAAACGAAAGTACACGTTCCGCAGCCCAAACAATGCGACGAAAGTTCGTCCCACGCGGGCGAATCGAAATATTCCTTGGTTTTACCTACGCCGAACTTATCCGTTTTTAATCCTTTGAGAGGAAGTTTTTCAAGAACGGCTGCTATATTTTTCTTTTGTTCTTCTACGGCTTTTTCGTCGGATTCACAAGTAAGAGAATCGATTATCCCTAAAAGTTTTTCACCTTTTTCGGTGTTTGCTTTTAGATATAAATCCGTTTGCGTCTTCCAAGCGGTTATATCGCCCGAAGGCGTTGCGGGGTCTATGCCGAAAGCCGTGCAAAAGCAAGTTTCCGCCGGTTTTCCGCAAGCGAGAGAAACTATTATACCCTTTTCTCTCCTTGCAGCGTAATAACTGTCTACGGGGTCGGAAAGAAATACTTTGTCTAAAATTTCAAAACTCTTAGCATCGCAACCGCGAACGCCGAAAACCACGAAATCGTCTTTTTCCGACCTTACGTCTTTAATTTCGATATTCTTGCCGCTCGTTTTGAATTCCATAAGGTTTTCCGTTTGAGGGAAGAAAAAATCTTTTGCGCTTCTCGTAGTGTTAAGAGCGTTGCTCATTTCCGTTCCTTCCTGCCAAAGTTTAAACGAGGCAAGTCCGTTATTGCCGTCCACGGGAATATATAACTTATATTTTTCCGCAATCTTGGCAAAAAGATTATTCAAATTAGATAACGATATTTTACGCATCTTGCTCTCCTCCCTTATTAACTGCGTCCGAAGGCTCTACATCTTCCTTCGTGTAATTTACGAGTGGCGCGCGGCTACCTATTTCTGCACCCGCCTGATACTCTCCGTAAAACTCGTTTATATCTTTTATAAACTTACGGTTAAGAAGATGTAGCGGAATATGTTGCGGACATACCCTCGAACATTCCCCGCAATCGGTACAACGCCCCGCTACGTGGAAAGCACGGATTATATGAAACATTTTTTCTTCGAAACTGTCGGATATCGCCTTGTTTTCCACACCGGAATTAGGATTACCGAATACGCATTTTTCACAAGTACACGCAGGGCATATATCACGACAAGCGTTACAACGAATACAACGCGACAATTCGTTTTTCCAAAAAGCGTATCTTTCGTCGGCAGACATTTTTTCGAGTTTATCGACTTCGTCGAAACGGTTACAGTCTATCACTTCCCCGTCTTCGCCGATAAGTTCGTCGTAATAAACGTGCTTTTTACTTTTACAGTTTAAGCATCTTTCGGCAAGAACTTCTTCACGCTTTACCGTTTGTTTTCCGTCGTAGAGCGTTTCTACCGAAACTTCGTCACCAACACGTTCCGCGCCGAGAACACTTTCGCTTACTTGACTTTTTATTTTGTTGATATCAACCATACCGTCGCAAGGTATACCTACCGCGTAAACCTTTTCTTTATCGAAACGGTGTTCGGTTAAAAGTTGATTAAAACTGTAAGTATCGCAAGGTTTAAGGAAAACCAAAACTTTACCGTCTTTTTTAGTCTCTTTCACAAGATATTTGGAAAAATTCGCTCCGCAAAACTCTCCGTAAACGAAGTCGGCGTCAAGTTCTTCGGCAGACGTAAAAACAGCGGGAGTTACGTCGTAAGTAAATTCACCCTTTTTCCAACCGAGTACACGGTTAACCGTTCCGTCGGCAAGAAGCGTTTTTGCTTTGTCAAGCAAAATTTCACGTGTTACTTTCTGCATCTTAAATCCTCCAATCTCTTATTTTTACCCAACTTGGCAACCGTTTGAGCAAAATCGTTCATAGTCGCGGCGAACTTCGCCCCTTCCGCGGCGGAAACCCACTCGACACGCGTTCTTTCCTTTTCTATTCCGAGATAATCGAGCATAGAAAAAAGGAGTGCCATTCTTCTTCTCGTATAATAATTGCCGGAAGTATAGTGACAATCGCCGGGATGACAACCGCAAAGTATAACGCCGTCGGCCCCGCGCTGGAAAGCGCGAAGTATAAACATAGGATTAACACGGCAGGAACACGGAACGCGTATTATTTTAACGTCTGCCGGGTACGCCAACCTGTTATTGCCGGCAAGGTCCGCGCCGGCGTAAGAACACCAATTACAACAAAACGCCACTATTAAGGGCTTATATTCTTCTACTTGCATATTGCGTCAACCTCCGCCATAATTTGTTTGTTTGCAAATCCTTTCAAATCCATTGCGCCGGACGGACAAACGACCGTACAGCAACCGCACCCCTGACAAACCGCTTCGTTTACCGAAGCAACTCTGCGAATAGCAGTCGTTCTGTTAGGCATACGGAATTCTTTGTCTACGTAAGATATCGCGCCGTACGGACAAACGTTTGCGCAAGAAGAACAACCGTTACACATAAGTTCGTCCGAATGTGCCACGCACGGGTTACCCGTAAGTTTGTCTTTGGAGAGAAGCCCTATAACCTTTGCCGCCGCCGCACTTGCTTGCGATACGGTTTCGGGTATATCTTTCGGTCCTTGACAAGTTCCCGACAAGAATACACCCGCGGTAGGACTTTCTACAGGACGAAGTTTGGGGTGCGCTTCGGTAAAGAAGTCGTTAGTGTCCATACTTGCCGTAAGCATCGTTGCGAGCGGTCTTGCCGACTTGTCGGGTTCGATTGCCGCCGCAAGAACTACGAGGTCAGCCGCAATATTCAACTGCTTGTCCGCAATAAGGTCGGACGCTCTGACCATAAGTTTATCTCCTTCGGGAGAAACTTTGCCGACCATACCTTTTATATAATGAACACCGTACTCTTCGACGGCGCGACGATAAAACTCGTCGAAAGCCTTACCGGGCGTTCTTACGTCTATATAGAAAACGTAAACTTCGGTATCGGGATATTTATCACGCGTAAGCATGGCGTGTTTAGCCGTATACATACAGCAAATTTTAGAACAATATTCTTTGCCCTTTTCGGCGCAAGCGGAACAACGCGAACCGACGCATTGAACGAACACGATGGTATGCGGATGTTTGCCGTCCGACGGACGGAGAAGTTTACCCGCGGTAGGACCTGCCGCATTGGTAAGACGTTCGAATTCCAAAGAAGTAATTACGTCTTTGCTCTGACTGTACGCGAATTCGTCGAACTTATCCATACTTATGGGGTTAAAACCGGTTGCAACGACGATTGCGCCGTATTTTTGTTCGATTATTTCGTCTTTCTGGGTATAATCTATTGCGCCCGCAGTACAAACTTTGGAACACACACCGCATTTACCCGTTTTAAGCATAGTACAATAGTTAGCGTCTATCGTAGCAACCTTCGGTACTGCTTGCGCGAACGGAATATAAATCGCGTGGCGGTTATCCATTCCAAGGTTGAATTCGTTTGGTACTTTTTTCATAGGACATTTTTCCGTACAGAGTCCGCAACCCGTACAAACGTCTTCTTTAACGTAACGCGCTTTTTTGTTGATTTTTACAGTATAATTACCAACGAATCCGTTAACCTCCGTAACCTCGCTGTAAGAATAAATTTTAATTTTTTCGTTTTGCGCGACGTCAACCATCTTCGGCGTAAGAATACAAGCGGCACAATCGAGCGTCGGGAACGTTTTGTCTATTTGCGCCATTTTACCGCCGATGGTCGGTTTCTTTTCAACTATATCTACTTCGAAGCCCGCTTCCGCGATATCCAAAGCCGTTTGAATACCCGCAATACCGCCGCCGATGACCAAAGCGCGTTTGGTTACGGGGCTTTCGCCGGGAACGAGCGGTGCGTTAAGATTTACCTTTGCGATTGCCGCCTTGCCTAAAATTATAGCCTTTTCCGTGCCGACGGGCATTTCTTTATGTACCCAAGAACATTGTTCCCTAATATTTGCTATTTCTACCATATAAGGGTTCAAACCTGCGGCAGCGGCGGTTTTACGGAAAGTAGCCTCGTGCATTCTCGGTGAACAAGAACATACTACTATTCCCGTAAGTTTGTGTTCTTTTATAGCGTCTTTAATAATGTTTTGACCTGCTTGCGAACACATATACTGATAGTTGGTGGAGAAAACAACTCCGGGTTCGTTTTTGAGGGCGTCCGAAACGGCAGCCACGTCTACCGTGCCGGCAATATTACTACCGCACCAACATACGAATACGCCAATTCTTTGCATATTATCTTTTCTCCTTATTTACTGTATTTTCTGAATGCGCTTACGAGTGCCTGTTGAGGCATTTCGGCATCTATAATCGACGGAATATCTTCCGCCTTTAAGTGATTGTTGCCTTGCTGCCTGATAACGGCAAGTCTAACCGCTTCTACTATCTTTGCAGGCTCGACACCGCGAGGGCATCTGTCTACGCAAGCAAAACACGATAAACATTTATATATAGATTTAGAATTCATTAACGGTTCGATATCACCCGTTTCTACCATATACACGAATTGATGAGGATGGTATTCCATTTCTCCGTAAGACGGGCAAGTACCCGAACATTTACCGCAACGCATACATTTCAAGGGATTAACTCCGCTCGTGCGGATTATCTCTTCGCGAAGATTTTCGTTCTTTTTATCCATTTCAGTCCTCCTTTACGCCGAGTGCTTCTGCAAGAAGTTCGGTAATATAAACAACGGGAATATCTTTTCCGTTTTTATCGAGATTGTACTTACAAAGCGGACAAGCGGTAACTATTATTTCCGCGCCGTGCAATTTTGCGCTGTCGCAAACCTTTCCGCTTTTTTCTATCGCAACGTCCTTGTCTTCGATTACGGTATAACCGCCGCAACATTCGTTTCTGAACGGGAAAATAACGGGCTCCGCGCCGATTACACGAATCAAGTCTTCGATTATTCTCGGATTTTCAGGGTCGTCGGTTTTCATAACGCTGTTGGGTCGAAGCAACAAACAACCGTAGTAAGCCGCAATCTTTTTACCCGTCAAAGGCTTAACGACCTTTTCTTTGATTTTATCGTACCCGATAACGTCGCGGAGAAGTTCGAGATAGTGTAACACGGGCGTTTCGCCGTTATACGGTTCTTCGAGCGCCAAATAGTTGTTAACGCGTTCGGCAAACGAATTACGGTTTTCTTTAACCGCTTGGTTGGTTTGCTTTATCACGTTGTGACAAGCGGAACATACCGAAACAAGCGGCTGACCTTTGCTTTTCGCTTCAACCAACGCCCTAACGGACGATAGTTTGGTCGCTATTTCATCCGATGCCGTAGTAAACACACCGCCGCAACACTGCCAGTTTTCAATTTCTTCCAAAGTTACCCCCAAAACTTCCGCGCATTTGCGAGCGTAAACGTCCAACTTTTTCGCTTTCGTTTTTAAGGTACATCCGGGAAAATAACTTACCTTCATTTAACGTCTCCTTTTATACCATTTGTTCGGGGTGGAAAACCTCGTCAAACTTTTCTTCCGTCAAAAAGCCTAATTCTATGCAGGCCTGTTTTAATGAAATATTGTCTTTATAAGCCTTTTTAGCCGTTTTCGCGGCATTTTCATATCCTATATAAGGATTAAGCGCGGTAACCAACATCAACGAATTGTGAAGATTATGCGACATTTTTTCTTTATTTGCCTTTATGCCGACCGCACAGTTTTTGTTAAACGAAACAATCGCTTCCGAAAGCAACCTTGCCGATTGCAAGAAGTTATATATGCAAACGGGCATAAATACGTTAAGTTCGAAATTGCCTTGCGACGCCGCCATACCGACGGCAACGTCGTTACCCATAACCTGAACGGCTACCATGGTAACCGCTTCGCATTGGGTCGGATTGACTTTACCCGGCATTATGGACGAACCGGGTTCGTTCTCGGGAATAAATATTTCGCCTAAACCGTCTCTCGGTCCGCTCGCCAGCCAACGAACGTCGTTAGCGATTTTCATCATATCGCAAGCAAGCGCCTTAATCGCGCCGTGCGCGAATACGATTTCGTCCTTAGAAGTAAGCGCGTGGAATTTATTAGGCGCGGTAATAAAGTTTTTACCGGTAAGAGCGGCAACCTTTTCCGCAACCTTCTCCGCAAACCCTTTCGGAGTGTTAAGCCCCGTGCCGACGGCAGTACCGCCGAGCGCGAGTTCGTGCAAGGGCTTTACGGCGAGTTTCAAAAGTTCAACGTCCCTTTCCAAACTCGAACGCCAACCGCTGATTTCCTGACTGAACGTTATGGGCGTTGCGTCTTGAAGATGCGTTCTTCCGCTTTTAACTATTCCCTGATTTTCCGTTTCCAAACGTTTGAATGTGTCTATTAAAACTTCCGCCGCGGGAATAAGTTTGTCCTCGATAGCGATAACCGCCGCTATATGCATTGCCGTCGGGAAAGTATCGTTAGAAGACTGGCTCATATTTATATCATCGTTAGGATGAAGAAGTTTTTTGCCGAGAATTTGGTTGCCTCTGTTGGCTATAACCTCGTTCGCGTTCATATTAGATTGCGTACCCGAGCCCGTTTGCCATACTACCAACGGAAAATTTTCGTTAAGAACACCGTCGATAACCTCGTCGCAAGCGCTTTTAATTGCTTCAACCTTTTCCGCCGTCATTTTTTCGGGACGGAGTTCGTGATTCGCCATTGCCGCGGCCTTTTTCAAAATACCGAAAGCGTGAGTGATTTCGCGAGGCATAATTTCTATACCGACGCCTATTCTGAAATTTTCACTGCTGCGTTGGGTCTGCGCCGCCCATAATTTGTCTGCGGGAACTTTCACCTCGCCCATAGAGTCGTGCTCGATACGATAATCCATAATAACTCTCCATATATCGTCTTTTATTTTTAGCAGAAAATAATCTTTCGCACCTATGCACAAAAGACAATAATCCACTTTCGACATTATTATAACAAATTTGCAGAGGTTTGTACATAGAAAAATCAATAATTAACAAACTTTTTTTATCCATTGTTTAACATTTTCACATTTTTAAGTTAATAAATAACAAAAGTTGTTAAAACAAAACACTCAACGTCTTTTTCTCTTGTTAAAAGTACCCCTTTCCGTTTTCGACGGAACGAGGTACTCAAATACGAATATAAACGAACGCAACGTAATAATTCTTTCAAGCGAAATATTTAGCGTCTTATAAAAAACCACACGACAATTATTTTTTCAACGCAACTTGCCATCCAAACAAACTGCCTTTAATATTTCAAAACGAAATATTCCCTCTTTTCCATATTCCAAGTGATATTGCTTCCGATACGAACCAAACGTAGTTCACGCTCTTTTCGGTCTATGCTCACTACGGTAATAGCGTCTTCCGACTTCGTTCCGACCTCTCTCGGCAAATCACTGCAAAAATTTTGCCAATCGTCCGCCGCAGTCGCAGGGAAAAAAACGACTTTTTGATTTTTATATTTTCTACATTCGGCAAGAACGTCTTTATGACGATGTCCGATGAAATACGCTATAAAATCACCCTTGACACGCTTTCCGAAATCGCAATCTATTTTTATATCGGGCAAAATATCTTTTTTAGAAGAAGTATAAACGGCGTTTAACGCACTACCGTTAACCCACGCGTCTACTACGTCTGCTATCATATCGCCGTCAGCGTAACAATTTTCTTCGACCTCGACGTTTTCAACGTCTTTTTGCGACCACAGGCATCTAATTACGTCAACTTCATAAGGAAAATTATGCATACATATTACAACGCCGTAACCGCTCGAAACACGATTAAGTTCGTTTACGAACCAGTCGATTTGCTTTTGAGAAAAACACATCACTCCACGACTTACCGCAAAGTTTCCGTCAGTGTCGAGCACAGAAGGAACGTCAAAACTGTTTAACGCGATTATTACCGTTTTATATTCGTCTAACCGCTTGGAATAATACGGAGTTTCGACGTTTTCGATTTGTGCTTTCTCCATCGCTCGTTTCAAAAATTTTTGAAACGCCGCATCGGGCGTTGCGGAAATAGTCTTATCCGCGCTTTGACCTAAATCGTGATTGCCGAGCAAACTTAAAAAGGGCTTTTTACAATCTTTTATCGCCTCGTAATACCACGTGCCGTCGGTTTCTATATAATTCCTTGCTTGTATGTCGCCGAGGTTTATACCTAAATCGACAGCATCGTAATAATTTAGATATTTTATAGCAGATTTTAATTGTTCCTCGCATTGATGAACGTCGGTTACCACCAAGACGGACAATAACTTTTCGGGGTTGTGTCTTCCGAATTTATGTAAGCCGTATTTACAACTTGCGTGCATAACGTGTTCAACGTCTAAATTTCTTTCAATAACGTCTCTGTTTTTCATATCGAATTCTCCTTCGCCCAAACACGGCAAGCCAACCATCGCAAAAACAATATACTATATTAGAAATTATATATCTTCCTTCTAAACTTTGCAAGTAAATAAAAAAAATTTAATCGCTAAAAATATAACCCCCGTCGACACATATTAGCATCAACGGGGTTATAAAGTTATTTCCGTTTATAATCTATACTTTTTCACCTTGTACAATGCGCTGCCGTGAGCAGGGAGAACAATAGAAAGTCCGTCGGAAAGAAACCTTTCGCCGCTCCAAACGTTCTCGTATTCACGCACACCGCAAACGCCTATATCTTTGCCGACGAAAGATATTTCTTTTTCATTTTCGGACGCATTGAACAGCGCAACGGTTTTAAAAGATTCGTCGGGCGTGTCAAACGCCGAATTTATATAGACGATTTCAGGCGTCAGTTCACCCGCTTTCCTATAATCGTACCCGACGAAGAAAACGTCTTCTCCGTTATTAAGGTATTTAGTCGCACGCAAAAGTCTTTTGAATCTCGGGTTGTTTTCGTCCGCAACGGAAAATCTTCCCGAAATTTCCACCAACGTTCTCGTTATTATTTGAAAGTTCAAAACAAACTCGAAATCTCTATCGTCAAGTCCCGGAAGAAGTCCCGCGGAATCGCTGTTCGGAATAAATAAATCGCCCGTTTGTAAAGACAGCATAGCCACCGTCCAGAACGTTACCGTTTTTACGTTAGCCCATTTGCCCGAGCCAACGTCTAACCCGTAACGGTAATTATTAAAATATTTGCCGATAAACGGGTTACCCATACCTATATCGCAGCCGGATTCGATGTATCCGTATTCGGGCAAACGGCTTTTTAACTCCTTCTGCCACCATTCTCGCCATTCGTAACCAGATTTAAAATTATTTTTCAGCAAATCGTGTTTATCTTCGAACGCATACGACCAAAAATCGTGTTTAATACCCTCAAACCCGTATTCTTTGGTAAAAACTTCTATCGCGCGACACATATATTCCCTCGCATCCGCGATACTCGGGTCAAGTGGTTGAGAAGACTTTACGCGATAACTTAAATCAATAAACCATTCGGGGTGTTTGCGGTATATTTCGGTTTTTACGGGACAGAATCCGCCTATCCATACCGCAGGGCGCAACCCTATTTTTTTTATCTCTTCCACGTAATGCCGTAACCCGCGCGGAAATTTTTTACCGTCTATTCCCTCTTCCCCCTCGAAAACGACACCGAGCCCGTGAGCGTCTAAATCTACGTTTCGTTCGCAATACGCCGAATATCCGTCGTCAAGTTGGAACCACTCCGCAGTGGGAAAATATTTTTTTACCGCTTTCGCTTCCGCAATCAACATATCTTCGGAAACGTCCCTGTAAATTCCGTCGTTCCAACTATCCCATATAAGCGAACGTCTGTTAGTTTCGCTTGCGCCCGCACCGTTTTTAAGTCTGCGACGCAAAACGTCTGTATACGGAGAAAATACGCCGTTAATATCGTCGGCACGTTCGTTTACGCCGATAAACCATTCGTCGACCAAAGTTTCGCCGGTCGCTATAACTCTGCTTTCTATTCCTTTAAAAGACGAATAAATTTCCAAATACGCTTTACCGTCGGGTGTGTGCCCCGTACGGAAGTTGTGATAAAACACGTCTTGCGAAAGAGTTCCTACCACAACGCCTATTTTACTTTTGTAATTAGACAAGAGTATTGCGGGAAAAGGCTGATACGGACACGAACAAATTCTGTCGGATAAAATATCCACGTCCGTCCATTGTCTGCTCGTAACGATTCCGAATTTTTCGTTGTTCGGATTTTCGGGATACTCTCTATCAAAATCAATCGGTAAGGTAAGCGTACAAAACAACCGCGCGTTTTCGTTTACGTAATAATAATCTTCTTGCGCGTTAAGATTTTCCCCGAAAGAAAATCCGTCTATTCTAAAAAGAAGCTCTTTTAATCTTAACGGCTTGTTCGAGCGGTTTGTTACGACACGCTTTATTTCGTAACCCTCGTCAGTCTTTTTTATTTCCGACACGTCCGAAACAGCGTCTTGCTTCGTTCCGTTTTCGACAAAAAAAGCGCGAGTACAAAAAAGCGAGCCGACGCCTAAATTTACAATTTCCTCGTCCGAACGAAATCTTTCGTCGGAAGCGATAACGTTTTTTATAAACTCCGTCATAATTTTTCTCCGTAAAAATCAGGCGTCGCAACATATAACGTTTGTTTTGCATATACGTTATCAACGCCTGTTTTAATTCACGTAAGCAAACCTGCTTGTTATAAACGGCAACTTTGCCGCGTTTCGTCGCAACCGTTCTTGCGTTAGCAAGACTACTGACGTTAGCCATACGCGTCGCGACGTAATATTTCAAACTTCAAAAATCACCTATCAAGGCAACTGAACGAATACCGAACTAACTTGCGAATTTACTCCGTCAACCGAGAAACTTACGTTCAAGTAATACCCTTTTGCCTCCGACGGAATAGTTCCGCTTAACGTACCGTTTTCGTCTACCGTAACGGCGGTAGTCGAAGTCTGCCAATATTGTGTTAAGAAGGTATAACTATTACCCCAATCGAATTTATCGAATACCGAATAAGACATTTCGTCCGTAATATAGTATACCGTTACCCCCGTAACGGTAGCGCCCGTCGGAATATTTAAGTTACAGTTCACTTCTCTGCCGCTCGGTGATTGTTCAAACCTTACGTATCCCGCCGTACCTTTAACTACCGAATCCGCAAATACCACGCTGTAATTATCTTCCAAATAAAATACCGAGCCGTGGCTATGCGACCAATTCCCAAGCATAACCAAAACGTTTTTATCGTTATTGCGAACGGAATGAATATAAGAATCGACGTAAGCGGGCACCGAAAAATTATTGTCGTCGTTATACGCCCACCACATTACGGGGTTTTTAAAGTTGTCAAGCCTATCTTCCGCCGCCCACAACGCGTGCACGTATTCGTTTCCGAAATTAGCGAACGAATGCATTTCCCCGCCCAAATAAGCCGTTCCGTACACGGGAATTGCGAAGGCGTATCTGGTATCGTAACCTATCGCCAACGAAGTGGTAACGCCGCCCCAAGACACACCCGTAATACCTATTTTGTCGTTATCGACTCTTTCGTCTTGACGAAGTACGTTGTGCGCGTATTCAACGCAAGTTAGCCCGTATATAGCCCAATGATTTTCAATTTCGGCATAACTCGTAGGGAATATTCTGTTCAAGGAATCAACGTAACCGCTTTCTTGAAAATCCGAATTAGAACTTAACCCGTATGCGAAATTACCGTTATCGCTTTCGTTTATACAAAACGTTCCTTGTTTCGGGAAATAGCCCGTCGTTTCCATAGCGATTGCGGCATACCCTCTGTCGTTCCAAGCCTTTACCCATTGCAAATAAGGATGCCCGCCGCCTCCGTGAACGAGAACTATTGCGGGTACGGGATTATCGCTGCTCGCGTTTTCGGGAAATCCGATATACGCAAAAACTTTTGTTTTTCCGCTTTTTACGGTTAATCCGTCGTAAGTAATCGCCTTAATATTCTCGTAACCTTCTAACGAAGACGGACTGTATGCACTTAATTCTTGCACTTCAACGTTTTTATAAAGAGCAGCGTCTAAAATATTTTCTATCTGCCTTTTTTGTTGGGTTACGGTTTTTTCTTCTTCCCATAAACTTCCGAAAGCGTTGTCGGTTAAAACGATACTGTCCAAAGTATAGTAAATATATCCGTCGCTCGCAACTCCCGAAAAAGTAACGCTCGACAAACTTTCAATACCGCTCGGAATTTCCCAAGCCAAATAGCCTTCGAAATCGGCGGAAACCGAATCCGTCGTTTCTCCGCTCTTGGTAGTGATAACCGGTTGTATTTCAACGTCGGACTCGTTAAATTTAGTCAATTTAAAATCTATTGCACTTAAACCGGAATTTCTCAAAAAAACTCTTATATAAGTTTTGGAAACGGAAGTTCCTTCGAGACTTAACGTAATTTGATGGGCTTCGGTATCTTTGGGCGTAACACGCAACCCCTCCCCCAAATCGGACGCAACGCTTTCAATCGATAAGCCGATATTACCGTCATAGGTATAATCGGGCGTAAGGTCGTCAAAATCTCCCAAAACGATATCTCCGTCGGCTTTTGCGATTATTTCTCTCAAAATTCGACTTTCATATTTTGTTGCATCTCCGCTTTCTAACGCACGTTCCGCCACGTAAACGACGCTACTCGTTACGGCGTCGGAATAACCTATAATTTCTTTTTCGGAATTTAATCTTTTGTACACGACGTAAGACCTTGCCGTAATTTCTTCGTTGTATTTCGTGTCGGGTATTTTAGTCAACACGCCCGTAAACGTGTGAACGTCGCTCGATTCGTCGCCCGAAAAATAATTGTTAGCGGGAATATCCAACGCTTCTTCCGTAGACAACGTAAGGTCGCCTACCAGCAAACTTTTCGGAATAATCAAAGTTCCTTCACGAACGATTTCAAGGTTGTCGTTTTTATTCACAACGGTCGTAAAGCGCATTCCCATTTCTCCGGAAAGCCTTATCGACGCGCCTTGTAACATTTCAAAATCTATTTTGAAAACGGCAGGGTCGTCGTCGGAAAATTCAACGTTGTCTATATAAGTAGTGGTTTTAGAAGATTCAAAGGACAGATAAATATACTCCGTTTCGTCGTTTTTGTAATTATCGAACGTCGTACTCGTAAATATATTCGTTCCGTCTATTCTGTATGAAATTATTCCGTCGCTTACTTTTATTACCAATGTATGCTCTTTTCCGTCGCAATAATTTTGCGAATGACTTGCCTTCCACGTGGTTTGCGATAACGACCCTTGATAAACGTACGTCGCTTTATTCGTAGGATTCAAAACGAAAGAATAATCCACCCCGTTATTTAAGGTTGTCGTATCCTTCAAAAATCCTACCAAAAAATACGAATCGTTTTGAACGCAAAAATCAATGGAAACGTATTTTTCTCCCGCCGTCGGAATCGCTATATTTAAAGAGGTTTTAGCCCACGATTCCGCATATAACTTTCCGTCTTGCACACTCCAAGTTTTGCTCGTGCCCAACGCTTTGCCGACAATAAATCTTGCACTTGCAAAAATTCAATCAAGTTAAATAAAATACCGTCGTAATGCTTTTTCATAACAAAACCCTCGCATTAAAATTTTTTTACAAACTTTCTACTTTTATTACGGTCATCTTCTCTCTCGCCTCGTCCGCCGCGTAAACGCAAAGATGCCCGTTAATGGAATCCTCGATAGAAGTATACGCCACGGAAGGCTTTTGTCCCTGAACCATTTTAATAAAATCGTCTACAAGACGTCCGTCGCCACCCATGTGTCCGAAGTTCACTCCGTCTTCTCCGCTTAAATCAACGACCGTTTCCGTGCAGTAATTCGTTTCTTCGAATTTACGCAAAACTATTCTGCTGTCCTCGAAAGTGCCTTCTATTTCGCCCTTCGTACCAACGATATGTATGTCGCGTTTAGGCTTCATCGCGCCGAGCATAAGAGCCAAAGACGCCGTACTGCCGTTTTCGAACTGAATCATAAGCATTTGATTGTCAAGCATATCTCTATCCGTTTTGTAAGCGCAAACGCCGTGAATATTATCGGTTGCAAGCGATTGTATGCGTTCTTCCTTCGTGATACTGTCGTAGGGCTTGTCTATGTTTTCAAATGCGTAATAACTGAAAAGATTGCTCTTTATATAATCTCTGTACGCAGACCATTGACAAGTTTCCTGATGCGGACAACCGTCCATACAGCGCAAAGTCGAATCTTTGGGCGCTTTTTCGGGGACTACGAAAGTTTTTGCCCCAAAAGACGAAACGTACGCGGGTTTGGTTGCGTTGTTAAGCCAACAAAGGTAATCGAGGTCGTGACAGCATTTTGCCATTAAAAGGGTCGAGCCGTCCGTCTTGCTATCTCTCCATTTGCCGCGTATAAACGCGCTCGAAGCGTGTATTACGCCGACGTTTTCGCTTGCTTCTATGGTGATTATTTCACCTACTTCGCCGCTATCGATAAACGATTTGATTTTAGAATAGAAAGGCGTATACCTTAACAAATGGCAAATCATCAAAACGACGTGATTCTTTTCCGCCGTTTCTTTAAGTTTAATCAGTTCTTCCTTATTAGAAGTAACGGGTTTTTCCAAAAGCACGTGATAACCGTTTTCGAGTAAGGGCATCGTCGTTTCGTAATGAAGTTGGTCCATAGTTCCGTTTATAGCGCAGTCCGCTATTTTACCGGCGGCCATCGCTTCTTCAACGCTTTTAAAACACATTTCTTCTTTTAAGTTAAATCTCTCTTTTGCAAGATTTCTCTTAAAATCGTTCGGTTCGACAACCGCCGCTATTTCGACGCCTTCCGTTTCGGCGGCAAACCCCGAATACAATTGACACCTGAATCCGTAAGATACGAGTAATACTTTAACCATTGTTTTTTCTCCTTAATTCAATTTATTTTTTATTTATTCCGTAAAAGAAAACCGTATTCGACGCGTAGCGTTAAACACCGTTAGCCGAGCGGAATACGGTTTATTATAGACAAATATCAATATTTTACCAATCGTACATATAGTCGTCTTGCCCGTCGGCGCCGATTTCTCCCGGTTCGGGTATGCTTTCTATCATAACGTCTTCCGTACGAAGCTCGATAAAATCAAATTTAATTCCGAAATATTTTTTCTTTTCCATATTCTTACCCTTTTATAATTACTCTTATAAAATTTATTAGTAATTTTCCGTTGCGACGGGATTAACCGCCGCAACGGTTGATTTTCAATTACGCGTTTGCAAGCCCCTGCACGAGTTCGATTATAGCGTCGCTCATCGACGAATAACCGTTTGCGGTTTTGTTGTTATAACCGTCGTTTTCAACCGAACAAACGTCGGAGAGAACCTTTTCCGCAACGGATTTTAACGACCTTACGTTATCGTTTACGCCTGCGTAGAACGTAGAAGACGAACCGTCCGCATAGGAAACCGTCATATAACCTCTTGCGGCAAAGTTTACCGTTGAATCTTGTATTCCTACGATAGCGCCGTTGTAAGCAAGATAGTTATCGTCGCCGCCCGTTACCGTACAAGGCAAGTTTTTAATATTGTAAGCTTCAAGATTATCGAGCGTTAGCAACGACAGATTGTAAACGCTTCCGACAGTTATATCTTCTGCGTGAGCGAGAATCGTACCGAGCGATATGTTAGCCGACCCGATGGTGTTGTAAACGTTTTTATCGAGATAGTTCGTAAATCTTATTCCCGAAGGCTCGGAAACTCTTACGGACGCGCCGTTAAACGTTGTAAACCTTGCGAATACCGCTACTACCGTTTTATCGGAAAGAGTATCGACCGAATAACCCGCAGGGTAAAGTTCGCCGTCTATTTTATAACCGATAAATACGTGTCCGCTCTTTTCGAGTTGCGGAAGCGCGCCGGTAATATCCGTTTGACTTGTAAACACCGCGTCGCCGTAATTATCGTAAATTACCCGAGCGGACGTTTGTTGCGGAATATGTTTTATATTTAAGTTATCAACGTAAGCGTAAGTATCCGCCGAATGGAACGCCAAATACATTTCGCTAAGTCCTATCATATCGTTATAAGTGCCGATAGTCGTGCCGTCAATCGCAAAAGTAACTACCCCGTTTACGATATCTATCGTCATAGCGTGAATATTTCCGTCTGCATAGTCTACGTCTATCGTCTTTTTCCAATTATTCAAGCCCAAACGGTCGTTGTAAATATACGAGTTTTTATTCGAACCCAAATAAGCGAAGCAAACGTTGTGCGAAGTATTTAAAGAATTTATGCCGTCTACCAAACCGATAAAGAAATTTATGTTATTTTCAATATGAAAATCTAAACTTATATTATAAGTCCCCGTAAGACTTATCGGCTGATTGTATACTCCTACCGCCCAGTTTACCGCAGGGTATAACGCGTCGTTATTCACAACGAAGTTACCGTTCGCGTTAGCGGGTTTCGTAAAGTAACTACCGTGCTCTGCCGAACTGAAATCGAGTTCTAATCCGTCGTCTTCGAAATACGAAAGGTCTAATTCGAAAGTGAATTGATTTATATTTCTGAAAAGTTTTCCTTCGGTAGGCGAATAATAATTTACGCTAACGGTTTTTCCGTCGGCGGCAAACTTCATAAACGCCATAACGCCCGTTTGACGACTTCCCGTAAATTCCATAGTAGACGAGTCAATCATAAACGTTTTTACCGTGCTGCCGTCCGTACGGGTGAAAGCGCCTTGCGTTATATCGATACCGTCACAGTGTCCGCAAAGAACCATAACGATATTCGGACAAACGTTTATCAATTTTTCCCAAATTTTTACGCCGCTGTTACGGGTTGACGCATCGCCCATCGTAGAAGATATGAGCTGACCGTTTCCGTCCATATAAGCGTGAGTGGTTACGACTACCCTTGCGTCGGGGTTTGCGTCGATAACGCCTTTCGCCCACGCTATATCGTCATCTGTCGGTTCTAAGTCGAGAACTACGTACATATACTCGACCTCACCGACGGTGAATGTATAATACGCATTCCTCATTTCGTTATAGTTACCAGTTACGCCCGAAGCGTATTTTTCGGCAGAGAATTCCTCGTCCCATTTTGCCAGACGGTCCGCAGTAAATCCGCCGTCGTGGTTACCGCGGTTCATAATCCATTTTACGCCGCCCGTAGTAAGATAATCCATATACGAAAGACCTTTTTCAAGTTCCAATACACCTTTGGTTTCCCAAGCGGAATAATTCATAAAATCGGTTAAATCGCCCATATGCGAAACGAGTTGAAGATTAAGCGTATCTTTATTTTCGACGAGCCAATGCGCGTTTTTATAAATAAAGTTATCAGCGTCGGTATAGCCGTCTTCGTACAAAGTTTTTCCGTTGCCGTCTACGGCTTTGGAAAGTAACATCTGCGTATCGCCCATTACCGCAACCGTGAACTCTCCGTCCTCAGTCGCAAGAGCAGAAAGGTCAACCGCTTTCCAAGAAAATGCGTCGGAAGCGTTGTTGCCCGAATAACCGTAATATTCCTTTTCTTCGCCGCTGATAAAGTCTACGCCGCCCATAAGACCGCTTAACGTTTCGCCGTTCATCATATCGGTAATCTCGGTAGCGTTTATTACGTTCGAATAAACCCTTGCCTGCGCGATATAACCGTTGAAATCAGGCGTGAAACTCAAAGCCAAAACGTCTTCGTTGGTGTAATCGCTGCCAATCATTACGGGTTTGTCGAAAGTTAAATCTCCGAGCGTTGTGTAAGATACGTCCGTTTTAACCGCCGCGAGTTCGCCGTTGATATAGCAGGAAATTTTACCCGCGTTTTTGTCCGCCGTAAACGCAATATGCAGCCACCTGCCCGTTCTTACGTCTACGTTTTTAACCACGAAACTTACTTTTTGCGTTCTCGATACTCTCCACTCGAATTTAGGATTACCGTTAGTGGTTACTTCCATAGAGAATGTGTTATTGTCGTCGATAACGGCGTTGTTATACATCCTTCTGTAATTATTGCCTATAACCGTGCCTATATGAACGTTGTCCCCGATATCTCTGTTAACCCTTATCCAAGCGGCAACCGTTCTCGGCGACTGCGTGAAAACTTCCTCGAAAGCGACCCCTTCCGTACCCGTAAAGTCCTTTCCGTCCGAATAAACGCCTTTTGCTATATCCAAAGTCTTAAACGTTCGTTCCGCCGTCGTTAAAAGGTCTATATTGTCGACTTGCGCTTTTTGTTCGGAAGAAAGAGCCTCGTATTGCGCCCTTGCAAACGCTATTTGCTTTTCACTACCGGCGGTAACGTTGCCTATGCCGTTTATCGCCGTAATAACTCTGTTTGCGGAATTGGCAGCGCGCGGTATGTACGCCCCGTAAATAAACGGATTGCCGAAAGAAAACGTACCTTCGTTCGCATTCGAGTCGACGGGATAATAATACACGTCCGCCCAAACCGCTTTTTCGAGATTGAACGCATTTGCGTCGTCGGTAAAGTTGTCGTATTGCAAAGTGTTTGCAGCCCAGTCTAAAATTTCAAAAGACTCAATCGGGAATATAACGTTGCCGTTGAAATTTGCGGGAACTTTCGCATAACCCTGATTATAGTCGCCGAATCCTTTTATCTTTCCGCCGTACACGGTCGTTCCGTCCGCGCTTTCGAGATAATATTCGGTACTTTCTGCGGCGGTCCACCATCTGCCTTGACCCGTTTCCGACGCGTTTTCGCCTTCTTTAAGGTCTACCGCAACGCCCGTTTCGAATTCCGTAGCGTTGTTGACGGGAACGGCAAAATAGTCCGCTCCTGCAATACTGTAATTTGCCAACCAGAAAGTCAACCTGCTCGCCATAGTTTTATTTTTTAACGCCTCGCCCGTAAGACTTAACGCCGAAACGGGGTTGTTCGTATTAAGCGAGGTATATTTATCTAACTTAGAAAAATCTTTATCGGAATTTATTATCGCGTCTTCTCTTATTTCTTTATAAACCTTAAAGTTGTCTATATAAGAGCCGCTCATCGCTCTGAACGCAACCTTAAAATTACTCGGAACGTCGAATTGCGTTTCGGAAGTATTTATATTCGATAAAACAGTACCGTCAATGCTGAAAGTCGCTTTCCCTTCTATTATAGTAACGAGCACGTTGTGGACTTTATCGACTTCGATATTTTGTTTTACGTTACCTACCCACGCACTTGCGCCGAGGTTGTTTGCAAAATAAGAATTCGGAGCGCCGACCCTCATTTTTATTCCGAACATATTGCCGCTTGCAGCGTCATGGTCGGTAACCTCTTTATCGGCGAGCACGAAATCGAAATAATCGTTTGCTCCGTCCATATATCCGCCCGAACTTGCGCCGTACATATCGAACGAAACGTAAACGGCGTATTCGCTTCCGAATGCGGTAGTATCGAAAGAATCTTCCGTAACCATAACGGAATAATTCTTTGCGTTTAATCTGCCGTCGGAAACCGTCCAAGTTCCGTTACCCGATTCGTAAACGAAATTTCCCAAATCGGCGGAAGTATCGAAGTCAACCGTGACGCCGAATTCTTCGAGGGCAAACGCACTCCCCGAAAAAGTCAGCAGTAACGCTATGATAAAACATAACGCCGCCTGAAAAGCCAACACTGTTATCGTTCTAACTTTTCTCATTTTTTACTCTTCCTTTTTATTTTTTTTAATTTTTAACGTTATTATCACGGTAGCGACGGCAAAACCGACGGCAACCGCTCCACAAACTATCGCCACTATTATTTTAACTTTATCGGGGCTTGTTCCGAAATCGGAGTCTTGCGCTCCCTCGTTTTCTTCTTCGTTTCCGCTTCCTTCGGGTTCGTAAGCAATATCACCCGACCCGTCGGGAATATTGATAGACTCGGCAACGTTCTTTATAGAAAAACTTTTAACCTCGGTCAAAACCGAAGTCGACTGAACGGTAAAATAACCCGCGTCCATATTGAGCGGAATATCTTTGAAAATTATTTCGGTATCGATAACTACCGCTAACGTTTTATCTTTAACGATTAATTTAACCGTATGCGCGTCACCGTCAAAGTAATTAACGTTTTTAGTAGAAATTACCGAATCGAACGGATTGCCGAAACTGTAACTGAGATTAAATTGAACGGATTCGGGTTTGTAAAGATGTAGCGCCAAGCCCGAACTCGGCACTGCGCCGCCGCTCGCCATCGCTTTCACGATTCCGACGTTAAACTGCGAACCGTTGTCGTCCTCGCTTACCTTAAAGGTAAATTGAACGGTTTTTTCGCCGTCTAACGGAATAATTTGTTCGTATTGTGCGGTAGACCAAGCCGTATTCGGCGAGAACACGCCGTTTTCGGCTTTCCAACCGCCGTTGCCCGCCGCCGTAAATCCGCTACCGTCGGTAAAATCCGTCGTAAATTCCTCGAATTCGGTATTCGTCGTCGGCGCAACGTAGGTAATTTCACTTTCGGAAACGGTAAAATCGTCTATACAACTCATTACTTCCGAACTTTGGAAAGCAAGATATACTTCCGTTTGAGTTACGGGAATATCCAAAGCGGTGTTTCCGCCTTCGAATTCCACGACCGCGCCGTCTATATAATAAGTAACTTTTTTGTTCGTACCGTCAAGTTTTATTATAAGGTTATGTTCTTTGCAATCGTCCCACGGGAAAAACGAATCGGCAATCCATTCGTCGCGCGACAAACTTTTGTTTGCGGTAAGCAACGCCGCGCCTTCGTTTGAATAATACGCGTGTATACCGAAGCCGTTTTGAGAGGTTAAGTCCGGCAAGAACGCAACGTTAAACTGCGAACCCGTTTTAGCCGTAACGTTTAGCCCCGCCAAAAAATTAAACGAGATATAGGTGGTTTTCGTAAGGTCTATCGGCTGAACGACGTTCGTAATAGCCCACGCCGTCGTCGGGTAAAACTTTCCGCCGTCCGCGTGCCACCCTGCCGTCGTAAGGTCGGCGGGCGTAGCAAAATACGACACGTTCGACGACTTAGAAAAATCCAACTTCAATTCTGTATAATCGTTAGACGGTTGTACGGGCTCTACGTAAGTTATATCGGACGCGCTTATTATTAGATTGTCTATATAAGACGTAGTGCTGTTTGCACGGAAAACTATTTGCGCGACGTTATCGGTCAGCCCCGTGAGTCCGTCTATCGAAAAAGAACTTGCCGCACCTCCGTTAAACGCTAACGGCGTATCGCTGCCGTCCATATAAAAAGATACTTGCTTGTTTTCGAATTTTATTTTAAGATTATGCGCTTTGCCGTCAACGTAATTATAAGAATAATCCCCTAACCAATCATTGCGGTCAAGATGTTTATTTACCGTAAAAACCCCGTCGTAAATATGCGCTCCGACACCCGACCAAGAATCACTTAAACTCTTAGTAAAAAACACGTCGAAAGGATACGCGTCTGCGTAAAAATCAAACGAAACGTAAACGGTAGACGACAAATTTATCGTATTTTTTGTTTTGGTAATCGCGCCTGCCGCAGCGGGTTTATACACCCCGTCCGAAACCGCCCAACCGTTAACGCCGTGCGCGTCGAACGCGTCGCCGTCGTTCGTTTTAAAATCGAGCGTTTGTTCCGTTACCGTTGCCGCGCGAACGGTAACGGTCGAGGTCGTTAACGCCGTATTTAAAAACAAACAGAACGCCGACAAAATCACCGCAACGCATAAAGTTACGCAAGTTAATTTTTTTGTTCTTTTTAGCATAATTTCCCGCCCTTATTAAATTATTTATTCGCCAAATATTCGTTAAACTTGGTTTGTTTTGCGCTAATAATATCGTCAATATGGTTAGTTTTCAATTTATCGTTAAGATTTTTAACGAAATCGTCTACCGAGATACCCGACGTAAACGTACCGTTAAGTAACTGTTTTAAGGCGATATCTATTTCCCTGCCGCAATCTTGCTGATATTTAGCAATCGACTTATCGGGAACGAATGCGAAACCGTTTCCGGGAGAAACGACTGCGTTATTATTGATTTCTTTTATTTGACTAACCATATCGGAAGGTTGGAAAATCTTTCTGTGCGCGTTAAACATTGTCGGGAAAGCCCAATCGGAATAAATGCTGTATCCGTTACCCGATATATATTCTATATAATCGTATTCTTCCATAACGCCTTCGGCATTTTCCATTTCTCCGCTCGTCCAAGTGTATTCCGAACCTTCTTCGCCGAGAGCCATAAGATTATAAAAGGTTTTATCCGTATACATCAAGTTAAGCAATTTAAGACATTTATCCGCCTTATTGCTCCTCGTGTAAATTGCCGTTACTGACGAAGTTATATTGTTGGTCGTAAGCAACGGAGTACCGAAACGGAACTGTTCGAACTCTCTGCCTATCTGCGTATAAAGGTCTGATTCGCAACCGGGTTGATAAGTTCCGACTAATCTTACGCGCTGGTTTTCGGTAATATCTACCGATTTGCCGTCGGGTATATAACCTTTTTGGTGCATAGACATACAGAACGAAACGTATTCCTTAAATTCCGGCGTGTCGTATTGATTTATTACCGTAGTAGAATCCGTAGATGCGGTTGCTCTTATAACGCCGGGGTATTCCGACGCGCTTCCGAGACTGTCGAAACCGTAGTTCTGCATAAAAATATCGTTATACGGGTCGCCGAGTATAAGCGTGCTTTGCGGAACTTTTCCGTTAGGCGAAATTTCTTCATTGTTCTTAATGTATTCCATTGCCTTATTTATAACTTCAACGTAAGTTATATTGTTCTGGTCTATATATTCTTGCGTAAGAGTGTAACCGCTCTCTCTTAACGCCTTTACGACGTCTTTATCTATCGCAACACCCGTGCTTCTTGCAAAAATCTGTTCGTTTATAACGCCGTAGATTTTACCGTTTACTTTTGCCGCGTTCCACACGTCTTGCGAAAGCGCGTTATATATATCGGGCGCGTAGGTAGGAAGAAGGTCGGTAATATCCTTAAAATATCCTTCGCTTGCGCGCAAAGCGTAAGGGTTACCGCTAAGCAGCGAACCCATATAACACATATCGAAATATTCGTCGGTATTGAGTTTTAGTCCGATTTTAGTGGAATATTCGGTATACGGTATATACGTTAATTCAACGTGGAAACCTAACTTTTCGTAAACGTAGTCGTCAACGGCGTTTTTAATCCTCGTCGCGCCGTCCAAACTACCGCCGCCCGTATAAACGACGTACTGAACGGCTTCCGATTCGCCGTTGCCACCCGAACACCCCGTAACGGTTAGCGTTCCGCAAACGAGCATCAACGCCGCGGATAATAATGCCAAAAATTTTTTCATTGTAATTTCCTCTCTATTTTCAATTTTTTTGATTTAACCTTTAACAGCGCCTACCGTCATTCCCTGAACTATGTATTTTTGCAAAGACATAAACACGGCCATTATCGGCAGCGTACCGAGAATACAGGTAGCCATAACTATCGAGTCCGAACTTTGATTGCCCGCAAGTTGACCTAATTTGTTCTTCCATTCTTGCGCCTGTTGAACGAGATTTATCATAAGCATTTGAACGTTCCACATACGGTTATTGTCTACGTAAAGATAAGCCGTTCCCCAGTCGTTCCAATAAGAGAGCGCGACGAGTATAGAACAAGTCGCAATAGCAGGAAGCGAAAGAGGTAAATTTATCGTTAAAAACTCGCGGAAAGCCGAACAACCGTCTATTTTCGCGCTTTCCCCTATTTCTTTAGGGATATCGGTAAAGAAGGTACGCAACAATATAATGTAAAACGTAGTTCCTATTTGCGGAATAATCATTACGGCGAAAGTGTTTTTCCAATGCAAGTATTGAGTTA
The DNA here is from genome assembly GCA_964435195.1 of uncultured Christensenella sp. Taxonomy (GTDB): domain Bacteria; phylum Bacillota; class Clostridia; order Christensenellales; family Borkfalkiaceae; genus UBA1259. The sequence goes on from CAYSYT010000002.1 coordinate 32,659, forward strand.
TCAAAATATACGTCGGAACCATACCCGGCGAAAACAACATCGTTATAAGAAGCATTACCGTTATGGCTTTTTTGTATTTAAAATGCGGTTTGGACAGCGGATACGCTATCATCGCCGTCAAAAAAACGTTTAGTATCGTACCGCCGCCCGTAACTATTAAACTTACTCCGTACGCGCGCAATAAGGGAATTATATTACCGAATACTACCGTGTACGCATTAAAACTCCATTCTCTTACGAATAGCGAATATCCGTAATTCTGCAACGCTTCGTCGGAAGAAAACGACGACGAAATCATAATTATTATAGGAACGAGGCAGAACAACGCGAAAAGCACCATCCACAACACGTTGAATATATCGAAAACAAGCGAACCTCTTTTTAACTTTCTATTCTTTTTCATCATTCGCTCCTTTAAATAAACGCCGAGTCTTTGTCTATTTTCTTGACAATCCAGTTAGAAAACAACAAAACCACCGTACCGACGAGCGATTGAACCAAACCTATCGCCGTACCCGCGCTGTAATCGGTTTCTCTTATGGATAATTGATATATGTACGTATCGAGAACTTCCGTAGTTTCCAAAAGCGCCCTGTCCGAATCGTTTTTTGGTATAAACCAGAACAGTCCGAAATCCGAACGGAATATTCCGCCCAAAGACATAATAAGCAGTATGGCGACAATTTTTCTTAAATGCGGCACGGAGATATACCACATTCTTTCCGCCCTGTTCGCCCCGTCGATTTCGGCGGCTTCGAAAAGTTCGGTATCTATACCGCTCAAACTTGCGTAGTCCATTATTATCGCATAACCTTGCCCCTTCCATATATTACACAACAGTAAAATCCACGTCCAAAGGTGTGCGTTGGAAGAGTCGTAAAACTTTATCGTACTCGCCCCGACCGATTGCAACGTTGCGTTAATCATTCCGTTCGGACCGAGTATGCCTTCTATACAATATTGCGCTACCGTCCAAGAAACGAGGTACGGAATAAAATATATCGTTTGAAAAAGTTTTGTGGCAAATCTGTTTTTCATCTCGAACATAAACAACGCCATTATCGCCGTCGTCGGCGTCCCTACGAGAATAAAAAGAAAATTAAGCGATATAGTATTCCATATAACGTGCCAAATTATATTCGACCTGAAAAAATATTTGAAGTTATCGAACCAAACCCATTCGCTACCGAATATCCCCAAATAGCCTTTGTAATTTTGAAACGCCATTACTAACCATAAAAGCGGCAATATCGAAAAAACTATCGTCTTTATAACTACGGGAAGGCACATCAACAAATAAGATACGTTCTCTTTATGATAAAGATTTTTTTCTTTTTTTGCTTTGCGAGTTAAAATTTTTCTCATTTTTTTCTCCTTGTTCGTCTTGCACCGCTTTACGATTTAGGCGGTATAAACATTACGTCTGCTATGCAAAGGAAATGGTCTGCCGCCGTAGATTGCGTTTTTTCGATTTTAACGGTATATATGAATTTTCCTTCGGCTTCCGTGCCCGCAAGGTCTATTTCGAGTATACCGTTAGCAAAATAGTTGTCGGCTTCGGTAACTTGCTTAACGACTATCGTTTCGTAAACGTCGGCGGATTTTTTTATCGTAACGCTTACGGTTAGATTCTTTCTGCTTTCTTCGTCGCCGCCGCCGTCCGTTCTCGCGCCTAAAATAATTTTATCTACTTTTTTTCCGCCCAACGTTATTTCAATCCACGGTGCGTTATCGTTCGCCGCGTCGCTCGCCCACAAAGAACCGGTATTCCCGTCAAGAACATTCGCCGCCGAAAAAGCGCCGAGCGTACTGCTTGCTTTTACTTTGCTTTTGTGCACGTTCAATTTCTGCGTTTGCAAATCTCTCACTATCCCCGAAAGACCGCCCCATTTATCGAACTGACCGCTCATACAATACTCTTTATCGACGTTTAGCGTAGCCGTTATTCCGTTAGAAGTCTTACCGTCTTTACCGACCAAATAAATTTCGCCCGATTTATAAGCGGAACTCTTAAACTTAATATGACTATCCGTCCATTCGATTATATCGTCTGCCGCAAGCGAAACTTTTTTTCCGTCTTTATCACGCAGTATAAGTGAATTTTCCGACTTTTTTCCAAGGTTGTTACCGTATACGGTAGCAACCTCGCTTTCGGTTTTCACACCCCACAAAATACTTTCGGAAGGTATCAACTTAAAGCCGTCTTCACGCACTCCGGAATTTTTGTAAACGCGTTCCTTTTCGCTTTCGCTAACGTCGTTTATCGTATAGTAAAATAACTTATTGCCGTTTTCGTCTTCAACGGGAGTTTTTCTCGCGTTTACCGTTTGATACTGTTTGTCGAGAGTATCTTTCGCCACGTAATTGTTTTCCACCAAAAAACCCGTACCGTCGCCTACCGCACCGCCGCTCGTATTGTCGAGATATATACCGCAACAAGCGTAATACTTACCGCTCGAATCACCTACGTCGTCGGGATAGGTATATACGGAACTGTAATTTTCTCCGATATAATTATCGTGTATGCGAGCGCCTTGTTGAACGCCTATCGTATAAATCGCGCCGCCGTCGGCAAGATAGTTCATAACGCCCGTAATACGGTTATACCCTATTTCTATTCCCTTATAAAAATCGTACGAAGTAGCGGTAGTGTCCCAACCCCAGCCCGAACTTATGCCGGTATAACGCACGTTGTTTATCGTGTTATAGTTTATTTTACTGCCTACCGAATAAGTATATATAACGGCACAAGCGCCGTATTCTTGCCAGCCTATATCGGTAAGATAATTGTTTTCGGTATAAATATTTACGTTATATTCGCGAGAATCTCCGTACGGAACAATCCACGTTTTATTGCCGTCCCCGTCTTCCGTATACATTCCGGTTGCCGTAGGGCCTACTAAAACGCCGTTACCACCGATACCGCGGAACATATTTTTTTCAACCGTAATATTTTTAACGCCCGAAACGAAATCCAACGCGCCGCCTCCGAGACACTTGAAAACGTTGCCCGAGAATTTTATATTTTCGGCATTTTCAAACTCTATTGCGGCAATCGGTCTTGCGTCGTTCGCGCCACCCGTAAACCTCTGCGTAAAATTGTTGTCGTTTCTATTGGCTTGACCGCCTATTTTCCCGTCGACGTAAGTGTTCGCCGTATAAGCGAAATTCACCCCTTCGAAGGTAACGTTGCTTATTTTTTTGTCGAGTTTCCCCGACGCTTCGACCAAAACTTCGGAATACGGTATCCTTATAACCGTATTTTCAAGCGTTTCGTTTTCTCTCGGCAAATAATAAACGATTGATTCCGATTGTTCGTAATACCATTCGCCGGGCGCGTTCAAAAACGCCTTAGAGTTTTCAAAATGGAAAGCGCATCTGGACGTTTCGTTGATTCGCATACCCTCTCTCGCGAAAACACGGGAATCTTCACCCTTAATACGCACTCTGCCAAGCGTCCTCTCCGTATTAACGCCGGAAACTTTAACGTTGACTTTTGCGGTTTTTACCGAATCTATGCGGAGATAGGATTCCGCCCACATAGTATTTATAGTCATAATCGCGCCGTCGAAATCTTCTTCTTCAAACTCCAATATCGCATCGCCGTCTATCAATATATCTTTATAAACTTGATCGGTCGTCATTGCTCTTAATTCTTCGCCCGCGTCGGGGAAGCGCGCTCTGATACCGTAACTTTCACCCAAATATAATTGATTTATCTTTTCCGCGCAGGGTATTTTCCATACTCTGCCGAGTTTTGAGTCGTCAACCTCGGTAACGGTGGAATTATCTACTCTTTTAGCACCGCTTAAAGTAGCCTTATTATTATTTTCCGCACGAATATAAAGCGAACCGTTTCCGACGTCTTCGTTCGTCAATTCAATCGGTTTGTCGAGATAATATTCGCCGTCGCATAAAATAATCATAGCGTTACCCGAACCGCCCGTCGAAAAATAATCCCGCACGAGGACTTGCGCGCGTTTTATCGTTTTTACGGCGTTTTCCTTCCCCCTACCCAAAGCAGAATCGTCACCCGACGGCGAAACGTATACCGTAAAATCGGATTCCGCTTTCGCATACGGAACGTAAATACTGTCGGAAACGACGCCGTCGTTTTTCCCGTTACCGCTTAAATACGATTGCGCGAAATAAACGGTTTTATCGGTAAATGCGAATACGCACAAAACCGTCGTTGCCAAAATCGACACGCCCGTAATTATCGAAGTTATAATTCTCCATATCTTTTTCATCATATCTTATCTCCACAAAAATCTTAACACAAAAGAAACATTACTTCAATAGAGAATTATTGCAAAAAATTGTATATTTGTTGCGCTTAAATCAAAAGAAAAAAGGCAAAAACCACGAAAAACAATAACTGTTTATTCGTTCATAAAAAATAAAACCTTCGTTTTTGACACAAAGGTTTTATTTTTACTCAAAATATATCGATTTTAGTTAAGTGATAGAATTTTCGTTGCGATTTAGTCGGTTAAAATAATTTTTTTAATTTTATTCTCAACGGTTCCCGCAAACTCTTCGTCTATATAACCGCAAACGATATTAAATTCGGTAACGCCGTACGGCGGCAGAATTTTAACCTGTCCGTTTTTTTTCGCATACGAATAACCAAAATGTTCGCTCGTCGCGGGGAGCGCCATTCCCAATGCGCTTTCGTCGGGTGTGGAAGATATCCACCTTATAACGTAAGGCAGTTCGTCGACGTTATGCCGCACGTAACAAGCTCCTTTACCTTTTTCGCGCTGCATGGTATAAGCAAAACCGTTCTCGTCGCTTTCGTACTTAACGGTAAAACACAACTCGGGATTATACGCTTGATTTTCGCCTAAAACGGTATCCGCTATGCTTATATCTTTTTCAAGCCTTTTTATATAATCGCTTAAAGGTTTTGCGAGTTCCTCTCTAACCGATTGAACGTCGCCGTGTATTTTTATACGTTCCGAATTTCGGTTTGCGCTGTATTCTAATTTTGCGCCTACAATCGGCATAAAGTTTATATGACACAAATACATATACTCCATCGGAGAACCTTTTAAGTTTTCGAGTTTTGTTTTATACCTTAAAAGCCCCGAATTTTCATAAACCTTAAATTCGGGTGAAAACGCATAACTCCGTATAAACGCTTTATCGTATACGTACCGTCCGCCGAAAACGGCGTATTTGCCCGATTCGTCTTCGCCGAAAAGAATATACGGGTCGGAATATTCGGCGTTGGGAAGTTCTCCGTGTTGAGGATGAACGTCCTCTTTTTGCGGAGAACCGAACGCCGTTATTCCGCAATGATACAGAAATCCGCCGTAATTGAATAAATATTCGGTAGTCCTTTTAGGCTCTTTAACGGAAGTCTGCATAGATATTCTTCTACCGTCGTAATAAAAATCCCATATTTGTTGTCCGAGGAAGGGCAGGAATACGAATTCCGCGCGACCCGTAGCCACTTTTAACGCTTCTACACCCGTTTGGTAGCTAAACGCCGAAATTTTAATGTTTCCGTAATTCAAAAACTCGTATTCCCGCGCAGTAAACATTTCTTTTTTTATATTTATTCTCATGCCGTCAAACCCCTTTTAATTTTAATTAACTCGAATTAACTCGTCCCGTTTTGAGAACGGATTCTTTCGCCGTTATTTGCTTGAAAAATGTTTGCGAAAGTTTTTAGGCGTATGCTTAAAAAACTTTTTAAATTGTTTACAAAAATACGAATTATCGGGCATACCGACACGGCAACCCACTTCGTAAACGGAAAGCGTCGTGTTACATAACAGATTTGCGGCCTTGTCCATTCTGAAATTTTGAATATATTGCAAAACGGAAAGATTAAGTTCCTTTTTGAAAAGCCTGAAAAGATTTGTTCTGTGTATACTTACGTGTCTTGCAATATCCTCAACCCCTATCTCCTCCTCGTAATGGTCGGATATGTAATCGATTGCTTTTTTCAAAATAATCTTTTTTTCATCTTGCTCGACGTATACGTAGTGCTCGTTCTGTTTTACAAGTTCGGCAAACAATAGGTATAACCCGCCCATAAGACGGTACCCCCCCCCGGTTTGATTTACCTCTCTGTTGCTTATTTTTACTATCGAATGCATTATTTTAATTATTTCAGAACAGTTTTCGGGCGTTATAATATAACCGTCCTCCCACGATACGGAATTTACCAAAGCCTCCGCAAATATACCGTTAAAAGCGATAAATTCGTATTCCCACGGCTCTTTTTCATCGGCGCAATAATAAACTTCTTCTTTCGGCTTTATAATAAAGCCCTGATTTTTGCCGAGAGTAAACGTTTTGCCGCCTACACGATAAACGCCCTTGCCTTTTTTAATAAAATGAAAAAGATAATAGCCTCTATGTGACGGACCGAACGCACCGCTTGCATTTACTTTATGATACCCGAAATGACATACGTATATTTCGTTATTCAGTTTGTTTTTAGGAAATATTAAATGCGCGTATTTCATTATTCCCCCCCTATAATCAATTACGGAAAGCCTTCCCGTCATTTATAACTTTTTACTAATTATATCAAAACACTTAATTTTTTACAAGCGTATATAAATTTTAATTAAAAAACAAAAAGTGGTTAACCTTTCACTCTTTCGCTATCAGATTAAACGGTTTATATCTTAATTTGTTAAATTTCATCAATGAAACCTTGCTGTTTTATTGTTTGAAAATAATTTGATTGTCGTAAATTATTTTATCTCAAAAATTTCTTTGGGGTAGTTTGTCAGATTTTCCACACCCGTTTTAGTAATTCTTATAACGTCTTCTATTCTTAACCCCAAATGATTTTTGCTGTTTCCGAGAAAAATATCCAGCGAAAAAGTCATATTTTCTTTAAGAACGAAATTTGCTTCCGTTTCAACCCACGGAGCTTCTCCTTCCATAGTACCGTTGCCGTGGCAAGGTCCGTAAAGAACCCAATCGCCATACCCGATTCTTTCTGCAAGGGCTTTATGTTTTAAAGCAAGTTCTCTTGCCGAAACGCCTTCTTTTGCCGTGTCCAAAACCATTTGGTGAAGGGTATACCCCGCTTCAATAAATCTTTTTTGCTCGTCAGTCGCCTTGCCAAAAACCACGCACCTGCCTATTGTAGACGCGTAGCCGTCTACCCTTGCGCCTATTTGAATATGCGCGGCGTCGCCGTTTTTAATCACCTTATGCCTTGCGCGGCTTATCGCTTGGTCGCCGCCTTCCCCCGTAAGTATCCAAAACGGATAACTTTCCCTTTCCGCACCGAGTTCGTGGATTTTTTGAAGGGCGTAACCTATGGCTTGACATTCAGTCATTCCGGGTTTAATTTTCTTTAAAAGATAATCGAAACTTTTATGAGTAATATCCGCCGCCTCGCGCATACATTTAAGTTCGTTTTCAGTTTTAATCATTCGAAGTTCGTTTACGATATAGTCGGCGTTTTCTATTTTAGGACTGCCGTAAGCGACCAAACTTTCTTCCAACGCCATGTAAACGCCTATCGTCATTAACGGTAAACCCGCAACGCCGATTCGTTTTATCTTTTTACTGCCCGTAACTTCGTCGAACACGCTAGTAAAGGTATCCAACTTTTTCCCGGGGTACTCTGGTTCGGAAGATTCTCTAAATGCCTTTAACATCCTTATATCGGCAATAACCGACCTGTCGGAAGCGTAAGTATAAGATTCCGGGCCTATCAAAAGCATAGGTTTCCCTTCTGAGGGAATTAAAACTCCTGCCGTTTCAAACGACGGCCAATAGTTACAAAAATATCTGCAATATTGCGGTTCTGCTTCGTTACCGTAACTCAAAAGAAGGTCGTAACCTTCTCTTTGCATAATTTTTTGCACTTTCAAAACTCTTTCTTCAAATTCGTATTTAGGTAAACAAACTGCCATTTCCGTTTTCTCCTTATTTTCAACCGCACAACCATTTAGCGGGATTATCGACTAATAATTTTTTTATTTGCTCTTTGGTTATATCTTCGTCTTCCATCATGGGCACTATATTTTTTAAGAGATGGTCGTACCCCCATCCGCCGTACTTGTGCAAAAGATTTTTCAAACACACGTCGCACGACAACAACACTTGGTCCAAATAACCTTCGTCTATTATCTTTTTCAAAAAAGTAACCCGTTCCGTATCGTGAACGAAGAGTCCGTAACCGGAATTTCTTACTTCGCGTTTAATATAATATTCTTTACCGAAATTATCAAATTCAACGTAAACGCCTTTTTTCAAAAGTCCGAAAACGTAATCTTCTCTGTTTTCTACGTCTATATGACTTATACAAATTCGCGAAGCGGGTACTCCCGCATTAAGCAATATATCGCAAGCCTCCGTTCCGTTTACCGTCCAAGGATTTATATGGACGTTAATTGCCACCGACGTTTGCTTTTGTGCAATAGCGGCGGCTCTTAAAATTTTTCTTTCTCTATCGTCGAAAATTTCGCTAACGCCTATTTCTCCTATATAACCGGCCTTAATATCGGTATTATCAACGCCGACGGTAAGTTCTTTAACCATTATATCCGACACCTGCGAGTCCGTCATTTCGGAAAGTTCTTTCGGATGAGTTTCTCCGACGTAAAATCCAGTGCCCATTACGACATTCAACCCCGTTTTTTCGGCTATTCTTTTAAGCGCTTTGGCATTTCTTCCGATTCCCGGCAACGAAGCGTCTACGACTGTTTTGCCGCCCGCTTTTTTGAATTCTAATATTTCCTTAGTTTGAACGCGTTCGTTATCGAGTCGTAAATTATCTTTAAGTGCGTAACAATCCCTGCTCAAAATACCCAAATTACACATTTTTACCTTTTCTTTCGCGGGATTTTTTACTCCCTCCACGGGAAGTTCTTGATAAAACGCAGTCAAATCAAGTATAATGTGCTCGTGCGTTGCGGTTATATTTAAGTCTTCTTTATTTACCGTTCCGAGAACAGTATTTACCTTCATAAATCCTCCTCACGCTAAAAGTCTGTCAAAAAACGAACGCAACCGTTCCTATCATTAACAGTATTAACGATATAATATTTTTCAAGTTTAATTTTTCTTTAAAAATAATTCTTGCAAAAACGGTGCTTAATACAACCGAACCGCCCGTTATAAAAGGATATTGAACGGTTGCCGGTAATTTTATTGCCGCCCAAAGTTGCAGCCTTAACCCAGCACCATAGAAAACTCCGTGCCCGAAACTTACGTACGCAGACTGAAAAATCTGTCTCGGACGTATGGTGCTTTCCGCGTTTTAATTTTTTAATTTACGGTATAAAACGTAAACCGATAAAAATATCGCACAGTTAATAACGGAAAAAATGCTTAACCAAACTATAAAATCGTTAGTAGGAAGCGCGGCGGCGTTTATTTGGTGAATTTTACCCAAAAGAGAACTCGTTCCGTTCAGAATAAAAACCAAACAACATATAATAAAAAATCTCCAACCGTTTTTTTCGGTCTTTACGGAAGTTGAAAAGGCGTTAATTATAAGTGCCGCAATTAAGACGACCGCACCGACAACCGTAAAAACCGACAATTGTTCGCCGATAAAAATAATTCCGTAAAAATACGGAATCAACATTCCGCCGAACATCGCCACCATCGTATATAGAGTAACCGAACCGTATTTCATGGCAAGTATTCCGATTATGCCGTAAACGTTATTTACCAACGCATTGATAAACGTTATTATTAAAATTAACCTATTGACTTGCAACGAAAATCCGCTCAAAACAAAAAACAGTATCAAGGTGGTTAACCCCGTAAACATCGGCAAAAGAATAAAAAACAACGGATTCTCGATTTTTTTTGATAAACTTTATTGACGGTAAATTGTCCCACTATCATAAAAGCAGCCAACGTAATATATAAATATTCAATCATAATAATATCTTCGAGTCCAAATTGCCATTTTTATATTTACCGATTTTTTGTTAAAAAAATTAAACCGTACGATATTTACTCTCTTCCGATTCTAAGAACCGTTCGTATTCTTTGATTTTTAATTTTTGTTGCAATAACGGAAAATCCACCCTACCCGAGTCGATTAACTGCGCTATCGCGTATCCTACGCCTTCGCCCACACACATTAAAGTTCTTTGAAGTCTTAAACTAGAATTCACTATATGAGAAGAAGAAATTCCCCTGCACGCAACGAATAAATTAGAAAATTCTTTTACCTGTGTGCACGAAAAAGGAATACCGAAAGGCTCGTCTAATTCAACTTCCAAAGGAGTTCCGTCTGCATCGAAAGCAAGTTCTCCGTGCGAATCGAACGGATGGTCGGAATATGCAATAAATTCTTCCCTTTTTTCTTGTTTTAAATAACCTTTTCTCGCTTCGTTTTCACTTAATACATATTTGCCTTTTATTCTGAAACTTTCGCGAATTCCGTCCTTATCGAAAATTTTAACGAGTTTAAATCCCTTTAATCCTTTCGTTATCTGTAAATAATTCCAGTAAGCGTAAACCCTTGCAATCAAAACGTCGGTCGCTTTTTCTTTTAAACTAAAATACTCTCCGCCGTTCATAGTCGGCAACATATTAACACTTATAGTTCCGTCGGTATTAACATTCATAAAGCTAATACACAAACCGGCGTCTACTACGTCTTTTCCCCATTGACCAACGTCTATTTCTCGATATTTTTCCGGCGTTTCGTCAATATAATTTTCGTCGCACCTTCTTATTAAAAAAATCTTACTGACCCCGTTAACGTCTTCCATATACGTCGTCGGTGCAGAAGGCTCGCCGTAAATATCTTTCCCCTCTCTGCCAAAAGATACTTCTACATCGGCATTTCTACACAACGCAACGTCGCCTGACGCGTCTACGAAATAATCGGCGTTAAGCCTTATCGTTTCCCCGTCGACTTTAATATCAACGCTTAAAATTTTATTTTCTCTTTTATTAGCGGAAAGAAATTTTGCGTTAAAAAAAACGGTAAGCTTTTCCTTATACGGTTCTAAAATCTTATTCATCGCATAGTTTAAGCCTTGCGGCAAAAACTGAAATCTGCGATAATACCTTCCGCCGTTTCGCGTAATATAACATCTTTTTTCCGTTTGGAAATAATCTTCTTTGGTTAAATCGGATAGAACCCACGGTCTTTTAGTCCTGTCTTCGTTGGCGAAATCTAAAAGATAATTATCTGCGTTACCTACGGAAAACAAATTAATATTCGGAACGAACATACCGACGGCGGCTTGCCCGTTTTCAGTTAAAATTTTTGCAATTTCTCTGTGAACGCCGAAGCCAGAACACCCGGGTTCCCAACAGGAAACTCCAGAAAAAACGGCAGTTCCGCCAAAACCCGAATTTTCGTCGACCACTATTACGCTTTTTTTACTTTTCAATAAAGCGTATACGACGCCGAAACCACCCGCTCCGGCACCTAAAACAACTACATCGCTTTTAACGGTCTTCATATCAAAACGGGTCAACTACTTGGTCAACGCCCCATACCGTAACTTTTTCAACGACGGCTCTCTTATTCAAGCCTGCTATATATAATACCGTATCCGCAATATCGTCAGGGGAAAGACCAGCTTCTTTGGGTTGTTCGTTTGCCGCTATCAAGAAGTTGGTGTTGCACGCCGCAGGAACTAAACAACTTACTCTTACGCCGTAAGGTTGAAGTTCTAAATACAAAGTTTTAGAGAAATTTTCCATTCCTGCTTTCGCCGCCGCGTATACGCCCCAGTTTTTCCAACAATGTGCAGCACAAACCGACGAAAAAAGAATTATACAACCGTCTTGTTGTTCTTTCATCATGCTTCCGAAAACTTTACCCGCGTAAATTGCCGCAGTAAGATTCAACGAAATTATATCGTCTATATCTTCGATCTTTTGTTCCGTTACGTCTTTCAACGCAATCGCACCGCCGGCACAGTTTACCAAAACGTCTAATCTTCCGTGTTCTGTTTTTATAAAATCGTAAGCCTTTACCCAGTCGTTAAAATCCGTAACGTCTAATTTTAACGCATGGTCACACTTAATTTCTTCTTTAACCGCTAAAAGATTTTTTTCCGTTCTTGCGGCAATAATAACTTTTGAGCCTTGCTCAATGAATTTTTTTGCGCTTGCTAAACCGAAACCACTGGTTCCACCCGTTATTAAAACTATTTTATTTTTTAAGTTTTCCATATTTATCTCCTTTTATCGTTTTAATTTGATTTGATAATTTTACTTACATATTTTTCATTACGGGCAATTTGCCGCTTTCAATTTTCCAACAATCAGCCGTGAAACCGAAATCGGTTACCGCCGATAAAAGTTCGGTTTCGGTTAAGTAGGTATTTCTTGTGTAATTTGCGTCAGAAGTCCTCCAAGCCCTGCCGATGTTAGTAACGATGTAATTATCCCACGAACCGCCCCAGTTACCGTTGTCGTTGCAAGAAAATGCAGCGCCCGCGTTCGCAACCGATAAAATCTCATCGGCAAAATTTACTACGAGTATGCACTTTGAAATATTTCCCGTTCCGTGTCCCGTAGAATAATCTCTTAACGTACTTAACCCGCCGTATAAAGTAGCGCCTGCTTCGTAACATTCAACCGTAAATTCGATATTGAAATAACAGTTGGTGATGCTGCCTAAATTTTCACCGAAAATACCGCTAGCCAACTTATGCGTCGCGTATGCGTTAGACGTTTCTGCACCGACTACCTTTACGTTAGTAAATCCTGCGTTTTTAATAATCGCGTTACTTCCTAATCTGCGGAATAATCCGACCTTCGTCTTAACGTTATTAAGTACGTAACCGCACCCATCGATATACCCGTTAAACGGAACATCCTTAAACAAACCGTTAATTTCTCCGCCTTCAAAATCGATGTTCTCACCGAACACGATTCCGCTGTTTGCATATTTTTGTTGATTAACAGCCGTGCCTGTGCCCCATTCCACCAAGGTGTTTACGTCAGTTTTCGAACGGATTACAAGATCAACCACTTCTAAATTTATCATATAAATATTTGCGCCGGCAAAAACCTTTAATTTTGCGTTAGCGCCGCAGTCTTTAAAGACGTTTCCGTTAAGGGTTAAAGTTTTTCCGCTAATTTGATATTGAACCACCGCGTCGTCTATCGTTACTTTCGATATCGCGTCCGAAACGCCCGTAACGTCTATCGTGGCAGCCGTGTCGTTTCTTCCTACGAATTGACCGTCCAATTCCGTAACTACGCTTATTACCACAGCATCCATATGAATTAAACGGGGGACTTCATTATTACCGTTATGCCAGTACGAACCGTTTAATCCGAAATTTGCAATTGAATTAAGCAAGTCTTCTTCACTTGTCGGTACGGTAGCGTTATCGTAAGCAGAAAGTTTGGGATAATTAGAAATAAAGAAATTATTCGACGTTGAACCGCCTTCCTGCACCGCCACAAACGCTCCGGTCGCCGCCGTACGACTTAACAACGATGCATCGAATTTTGACTTAATTATGCAATTAGAAATCGTTCCCGTATCTCTCACTTGGTCTCGGAGCGAACTAACCGCACCGATAGCACCGGCAGAAAGACAATCGCTACTTACGTTAATATCGAAATAACAATCCGAAATCGTGCCTTCGTTAGAACCGAATACGCCGCTTGCGATTTTCAAATCAAAGCCTTTCGCTTGTTCGAGTTGAACAACGTGAACGTTTATAAGCCCGAGATTTTTTATTATTGATTTTTTACCCAAACTACGGAAAGGACCGATTTTGGTAGTAAAGTTGCTAATAGAGTATCCTTTACCGTCAATCGTGCCGTTAAACGCCACATCGCCAAACAAACCGTTCAACATTTCCATACCGTAATTTATATTTGTGCCGAAAGCAATAGTCGCTTCGCTATAACGTTCTTGTAACGTTGCGCTTTGACCGATTTCCACAAATCTCTTCATTGAACTTTCATCGTCTATATAAAGGGTGTAAACGTATGTGGGAATTTTATAAATAACCGTATCGTCAACCACTTTGATTTCGGTTTCCTTATCATAGGGGAGTTTATCTTTTCCGAAAGGACTTTCTTCTTTTAAATAAATTTTCTTGCCGTCAATACTTTCTTTTTGCCATTCGGTATCGCCGACCAAAACGATTGCGGTATTTCCGACGGCAGTGGGAACTTCTATTACGGGAGAGTTAGCGGTAGATATATTTACCGAATCGAGTTCGATACTCGACTTGTTTATAGTTAAATTCAATTCTCCGTCGTAAGTTTCCCCGTTTGCGGTACATGTTACCGCGATTTTGACAAGTTTTTGCGTTCCCGTAAAACCGCCCACGACCGAAACCACGTTACCGCTTATACTGACGTTATCGTCTTGCGCGCTATAATTGAATTGTGCGTTTGACACTGTTCCGTCGGCTGTTACAAGCGTGCCTTCGAGTTCTTTTGACGTTGAATATCTCCCGTCTAATTCCGCCGTATATAAATCGAAATTGAATTTATCGTAAACCAACATATAGTCAACTACTTCAACATTTATATATTCAAGCATGTCTTCTTCTAAATAACTTGCAGTTACGGTAAGAGTAGCCGTTCCTTTGCCGTTTGCGGTGATGATTCCGTTTTCGTAAGATACAACCGAATCGTTATCGGACGAAAAAAATACTTCAACGCCGTTTACCTTTTGCCCGTTAAATATAACGTACGCGTCGCGTATCAAAGTTTGTCCCGTAAACAATCTTACGTCGGTAATATCAACGTTTAATACAGGCAACCCTTGTGTTTCTGAAACTATAATCAAACATCTTAAAGATTCATCTTTATAAGTAACTTTAAGAACGGTTCTGCCCGAAGAAACGGCAGTAACTTCGCCTTCTTTCACAGTAGCGATACCGGTGTCGACTATTTCCCATACCACAGAAGATATATCGTCTACGCCGAGTACGGTAATTTCTTTCTTTTCGCTTATAGCCAACGTTATAACGCTGTCGCTTAATTCAAATTTTTCTTGATTGTTAGAACACCCCACGATTCCAAACGCGCAAAGCAAACAAACAAAAGCCATAACAGAAATTGCAATGTTTCTCAATTTCCCTTTCATTTAACACTTCCTCCTTATATACCCCAATCACTGTATAAATCCTCTACGAAACAAGGCGTGCCTTCTCTTATTCTCGTGATTCCGAGTTCTTTTACATCTGATTTAAATTGCAATCTTCTTTCTAACAACTCTTCTTTATTTATAGTGCTCGAATGAGCCTCTATCAACATATAATCTATCGACACTTTTTCTTGAAGAATACTTCTGCGATACGTTTGATACTTACTCGGGTTGGTCAATTTAAGCGGTTCTATGGCTTTATAAGCGTCTTCTATATACGAAAGCCAAATCATCAATACGTTTTTCGGCCAATAAGTATCGGTAACCAAAGGTTGTGCACCGAGAACGCTTCCGCTCATTTTCAAAACGTCATAATTATAATTCATATGCACCATTTCTTCCTGGAAAAAACGGTACATTTTATCTGCCGCAGGACCAAACGCACCCTTAAAGAAATCGCTTATAAGTTCGTTGATATCGGCATCGGCGTTCCAAGACAATTTCGAAGTCAAATAGATGGTAAGTCTTCTAAACGCGGTATGTTGAGCATTTTCGTTTTCGCCCTGATTGAACAAATAATTTGCATTAACCATTTTTGCGCCTTGCATCCACGATTGAATAGCGTTGTAATAACCGTACGGCATAAAATAATTATTAAACTGTAAAGAATAAAACCAAAGAATAACAGATTCGGTAAGTACCGTCCACTCTTTTAACGTGTTGTAATAACCGCCGTTTACACCGTCGGCAGTTAGCGGTTTGGTATAGTTTGCGTATACGGGAGCGTAATACGCCCACACGCCGGGTTTACAAACCACACTATCGTCAATAGGGACAAGATTTCCGTTCTCATCGGTTTTAACGGGTGCCTTTTCCGTTTGCTGGTAGGCAAAGAAAGCAATCGGAACTTTACGGACACCTTCTTCATTGCAAAGCGAATCTAATTTAATTTTCAAATCGTTTACGAATTTAACGGTAGTTGCGGCATTAGTGCCGTAGACAACCTTATCCCTGTTACAATATTCGCAGTTACAGTAAGTTCCGTAGTCGTTTTGCGTGAATGATAAACACTTACCGACATCATCGTTTTTAATCAATTCCAACATTTTATCGGCTATTGCGTTTATCATCAATTCACGCGAACCTTCTACGCCCCTTGCGTTATAACAAAGTTCTAAATCGTTAATGGAATAAAATTCGGGGTGCTCGGATTGATACGTTTCTTTGGGTAACCATTGAAAAACGTTATGTTGCGTTCCTATTCCCTTTATAAAATACGAACCTGGCAAATCGATATTCAAATGGTTTGCCAATTCCGTGTTGTAAGTCGTTGAACCGTTACCAGATAAATTATGGTCAATATCGGGATTGTCAACTACGTCGTATTCATAAAACGGTACATCTATAACGTTCTCGTCGATATAATAGCAACTACCGTCAATAAAATCCAAATCAAACAACTTATTCAAAAACCAAATGACAGCGTTGTAAGTTCCGTAATCGGTTCTACCAAGCAGGAAAACCGAATTGCCTTTGGTAACCACTCTTACGCCTTTCTCTTTTAAATCGTCGAATTTAGCATCAACATTTGCGTCTTCAATAATAGAAGTTTCGCCTATCGAAATTATTTTCGACGACGCTTTGTAAGTAACTTCGTCATCCTTCTTTACGGGAATTTCCACCCCCGTTGCCTCTTTGAAGTATTTAACAAACTCCGTTTTGCCCATTTCGACCATCGAACCTGCGTTTTGCGGAATAACGACCGTATACTCCGTTTTACAGTCTTGTAATATATACTTGTCGGGATTATTACCCGTTTCCGTGTCGTTAGGCTTACAAGCCGCACACGAAAAAACGAGTATGACAGTTAAAAACAACGTTATAACTCTTTTCATCGACATTCCTCCTATTTAGCGTTAACGATAATATCGTACGAAATTACGGAATAATTTTCCGCTTCGTCGAGAACGTAATAAAATACATGGTACGTGCCGGTCTCTTTTGCCGTAAACACACCGTCATATACGGTAGAGTATACCGAATTAAACGCAACGTTAACCATCGTAACGATTTTATCTTTCGCAGAATAATTGTCTTGAACTTCTATGCCTGCCAAAACGATTTTTTCTCCGACGGTCGCCGTAGTTTTGTAACCTTGTTTTAAGGTTACCGTAGGCGCTTGTTCGTCTATTACGGTAATTAAATAACTCGACGCGTTTCTCGACAACTTATTGCCAAAACAGTCTTGTGCAGTAAAAGTAACCACGTATTTTCCGTAATTTTCAAATCTGACGGTATACAGCTTATCGGTAGGAAGATTTTTAACTTCCGCCCCGTTAACGTCTTTTATATAAGCACCGTTGTAAGTGATGCTTATTTTTAATTCAACGTTGGGATCTATTAAGTCCATAGCGTACTGTTTCAAGAAAGTAAAATCTTTATTCCAAGAAACTTGTCCCGAAACTTGACCGCTCAAAATCAATTGAGGTTCAACGTTATCTTCGGTTGCGTCAGATAAAACCATACCGCAAATATTGTTTACCCTTAATATGCTTTTCGACGTTACACCTTCGGTTTCTATTCTGAAATTTATCCAGTCGCCCGTAAAACCGTCGAACTTTTCACCGGATAAAAATTCGGTAATTTTTATATACGTGTCTGAAACACTGTCAACCAACATACCGTTTTCGGTATAATTAAGTTCTATTAAAGAACTTTCGCCGCCGAACGTTTTACCTATTGCCCATCCGTTTACGCCATCGTTTATAAAAACCGATAAGCCGTCGTTAACGACTTTATACGTTAATTTTACTACTTCGTCCGAATTATCTCTGCCTTCAAAATAAATATTAATCGCAGAAGCAGTAACAGATTGCAAACTAAACGCAAAACTAAACCTGTTGAAAACGAGCGGATTTATATACTCAAAAGACCCGTTAGAACTTAACGTGTATTGCAAATTAGTTCCCGTTGCCTTGCTGCTTATCGAAGCGTTGTCGCTGACGAAAAGCCTTGTCATATCTATTAAATTGCCGTCGTAAACTTCGTAACACATTTTGTTAAAAGTCAACACCGCTGTTTTCCCTTGATATTCCGCAACGTATTCTACTTTAATCGTCGTTCCGTTAGAAGCTTTGGGAACGAATGAGTTATTTTGCAAAATTTTCTGTCCTTCGTCGTCGGTAATGCGAATTTTACAATCAATTTCAACTTTACCGCGTTCGTCAAACATATACGCCTTTAACGAAGGTAACGTGTATTTTATATTCGCGCTGAAATATTTTGGCAACACTGGTTGTCCTATAAATACTATTTCATCGTTATAAACGATGTTTAATGTGTATTGCGTGCTTGCCGTTCTTCCCGAACTGTCCTTAACGTTATACTTAATTATATATTCGCCTGCTTTCGTAGGGATAAATTCTGAATCCGTGGTTATTATTTCTCCGTTTAACTCTACGGTTTGCTCAACGTTGTAACGGCCGATTTGGTCCTCAACCGAATAATCCGCTATTTTAATCGCAACACCCGTTTTACCTGACGTTACGGCATCGGTATAAGCAATAGTCAACGGCGTAGTATCCTCTATGTCGCAGGCGTTTATTCCAACGACTTCTTTAATGCTTACACCGTAATAATCGGTCACCGAATATTCAATAAAGTATTCACCCGACCAAATGGGAACGAAAGCGCCGTTTTTAACATCTATTTCAACTTGGTTTTTCGTACCGTAAGCGTAATAAACTTTTACGGTCGCTTTTTTATCGGAGTCGTACGGATTTATTATTTCCGAATCGAAAATATCGTACGGCGCGCCTACCACCGCCAAGGGCAAATTATCTTTATCGTAACCGTCGTAGTTTATTACTATTTCCGATTCCCCTGCGCTAACGAAATTTTTATTCGTTAAATCTTCTTTTCCGACGCCCGTAACAAAAATATTACCTACCGCGTTAACGTAAGACTCGAAAGATAACTCGATAAATACTTGGTTCGTGGAAAAGCCGTTCCACAAAACGTCGTAAAATTCGGTGTCGTCAAAATCGGTTACCAACGCATAAGAACCGTTGCACAACAAACGCTTTTCGTCGGGCTGATATTTAAAACCCACAAAAGTATCTTCAAACGCCTTATACGTAAGCGGCGTGCCGTAGAACGAAGTATGCGTTCCAGTTCCGTACGCGTTGTTTATCAACACGTTATAATTGTTCGCATCAATCCAACTTAATCCGACCATGTTTTGCCCGTTCGCACCCGCCTTTGCGTAAGAAATTCTGTAAATAAAATCGTAAGGAGCGTCAACGGCTTGATTTTCGATAGTTAAAAAGTTGTTAGGATTATAAGCGTCGATTACTTTAATAATTATCTTTTTAAATTCGATAGAGCCTTTATCTTCCGGCGTGATGAAAAATTTTATAAACCAGTCCGTGCTATCCATTGCGGAAAGGTCTATCATTTTATTTATTCTGAAAATCGAGCCTTGCGGTAACGCGACGTTTACGCCACTTATACTTTCGTCAAGATACTTATTCGTACCGTACTCGACAGAACCCATACCTACAACCTCGTAGAGGTCCTCCGTTACGACGAAAAATTTACTTTCTCTGTAACGTTTGCCTTTATAAGTCGCTTCGTATCTTATTTCGTACTGACCCGCTTTATCCAAAACCACGGTTTTTTCTCTGCTGTGTAATTTATCGGGAGAAATAAGCGTACCGCGAAGTTTTAACAAAGTTCCGTCTACCGTCATTTCGGCTTCGGGAATAGTAAAACTGTCGCCGATAACATAAGTTTCCGCTATTTGCACATCGATTTCCGCCTTGACGGGACGTGAAAACAAAATCGCGCCAATCATAGTGATTAAAGCCACGGTAATTAAAGCCGCCGTCAACCATATCTTTTTAGTTTTGTTCATTTTTTCCTCCTGTTTATTCTCCTTGACGGAATTTAGCCTTTTAATCCGCCCACACTCAAATTTCCTAACAACCTTTTATGAAAAACCGTAAAAACGATTACCATAGGTAACGAAACTAATATCGCCGACGCCAACTGTAACGGATAATTTGCGGCAAATCCAGAATCTGAATATTGAGAAATGTAATACAGACTATACGAAATAGTCGGCTTGTTCGGTAAAAACAATACGGGCGTTTGATAATTGTTCCAAGACTCGATAAACTTTAAAAGCATTATGGTAAAAAATATATTTTTAACCAACGGCAAATAAATTCTTACGAGCACCGAAAACTGCCCCGCCCCGTCGATTTCCGCAGCTTCGGCATACGCGTCGGGCGCATCTCTGAATGTGGCGTGAAAAACAAGAAAATACATTCCCGTAAACGTAGCGCTCATAACGTTTATACCTATAAAACTATCTTTAATGCCCAACCGGTCGGCAAACAACAATTGCGCGGGTAAATTACCTACAATAGGTACTATCATAACAACAATGACTATCGTTTCTACCAAAAGCGAAAATTTATTTCTATATTTCGCGCACATATACGCCGTAATGCAAGGCACTATCGTGGTGGTAAAGGCAACGGTTAAAGCATACACTATCGTATTAAAATAAAGTTCTAACGAGTAAACGGTTCTCGAACCGTCAGGCAACTTAACTTTCAATACGGAAAACGCGTCGATAAAGTTTTTTAACTCAAACGCTTTGAAAAATTGCATCGGGTATCTATCGAAATTTTTAGTGGTGTTCAATGCCGACATTACCGCGAAAAACAGCATAAACAAATGAATTAAAACGAATGCGCCCAAAACTATTCCTAATATAAGCATCATTAAACTGTAATCGTTTTTTCTTTTAGCAATCATTTTTCCTCCTTTCACAGTAATTGTCGTTAATCTTCACTAGGTCCGTATTTATCAAACAGTTTACGTAAAACAAGCGTAATTGGAACTACTACCACCGTCATAAGCAGTCCCCACGCAGAAGCGTAACCGTACGAAGTTTCAGAATTCGTTTGTCCCGCTAATTTAAACAAATAATAACCGAATGTTTGAACTTCAGGGCTTGCATTCCAACCGAAAAAATGGTGTAAATACATTTGATTTGTAAATATGCCTGCAACACTTACTACGACGAACACGGTTATTGTTTTATAACACATAGGTATCGTTATAAAAATAAATTCGCTAAAATAACCTGTGCCGTCTATCCTCGCCGCCTCTACGATAGACGGGTCTATTCCGTTCATTGCGCCGACGTACATCAAAATGTTTACGCCGAAACTTATCCACAGTCCAAATACCGCTACAGACCAGAAAATTCTGTTCGGATATAATTGTAAAAATAACGGTTCTACGCCGAATATTGAAGGAATCGCTTTATCGGCAACCGACCTAAAAACTATTACCAACGAAAGCACGTTCATTATGGAAGTAGTAAACAGAATCACCTTAAAAGCATTGCCTAAAAATCTTTTTTTGTAGATATAGTAAGAAAACAACACTCCCAAAGGAATTTTTACAAGTATCTCTAACCCGAAAGCAATAAGCGAATTTTTTAACAGCTTCAAAAATTGTGCGTTTTGCGGATAGTGGAATATTTCGTAAAAAATCGTTTGAAAATTCGTCAAAGAAAACGACGAATGATACGTTCCCTCAACGTTTACTACGCTTTGAAACGCCAAAAGAATAGACCTGAAATTCAAGGCAACGTAAAAAACCGCAAACTGAGCAACCGGAAAAGCCATCATTAGTATATAAAACAGCAACCGTCTCGCCTTTTTTCTTCCTAATAATTCTTTTAATTTTCCGTTTGAACCGTTAGTAGAAACTTTATCTGCCATAAGCAATCACCTTCGTTAAGCGTTAAAAAATTGTCCGTATTTAGTATTCCAGTAACTTTGATTGTAATAAGAAGACAAATCTTCGAACAAAGTTTTTGCCGATTTACCGTTGTTTTTCATTTCAAGCCCGACGACCACGTTCGGAACGTTGAACTTTCTCATCATTAACAACTGATCCTGATTCGACAAATACATTGCGTCTTTTGAATACGAATAAACGATATCCGTGTTTTCGTTATTGAAAACCGAAAATACCGATTTGGCAAATGTAGACATATTGTCACTATTGCGAAGCGTATATTTCAACGCTTTCGGTGCACTGGAGACTTCGGTAAATTCGCTTAACGAAACGTCGGTATTTGCGTATTTCAAGAAAAGCTTAGAAAGTTTTACTAAGTTCTCGTTATCTTTAATATTACTGTTTATAAACGCGAACGAATAGTGGCTTTCCGAAACGGTACGCTTGGTACCAACGGCATCCAAAGTCGCTTTGGGCATAGGCATATAACCGAAGTTTCTGTCTAATCTGCTGCTGTTCGGGAAAATTGTCTCCATTTCCTTAAACGCGGAGTTCGCTTCGTTTTCCCACCAAATACCTTCAATCAACATCGCAAAAGGTTTTTCGTAATAAGAATCGTACGAAGATTCGATAAAATACTTTTGAATATCGAGGTGAGTTGCAGAACCAAACGAATAGGTACTGTTATAATAATTGTGATTTCCGATTATTCTTTCAATGAATTTAAGTGCGTTGTACGTTCCGGCCTGCTTATATAACAAATACGCGTTTTGTCTGTTTATAGTAGTGGGGTTTTTGAACGTTATATTTCCGTTAGAATCTATAGAATCGACGAGAGTGGTTGCAGTTCCGCTTAAATTAAAGTTAAGCATAGTTTGTTCTAAACCTTCATAGTCTACTTTTAAACTATCCATAAACCATTGAAAATACATATCCATATATTTTCCCGACCAAGCGAACGGAGTAACGTTTTGCGCGACCATTCTGTCGCACATTGCGAAAAATTCGTCGTAGGTGGCAGGCAAACCGTCGTCGTAAGTATCGTATATACCGTCGGGTCCGGCAGAACGAACACCGCTGTAATTAGTAAATTTATAAGAGGAAAAAGAACCTCCCGTTTGCAACGCTTCGCTCGGCGCACCGTTTTTAGCAAAATACAACTTTTTTTCGTCAAATAAATCCATATCGTAAGTAATACCGTGCAACCCCGCATAATGAGGAACCGAATAATACTTATTATCGCTCGTCCTTAAAAAATCGTCCTGTTCTGCGGTCAACTTATCTTTTATAGACTTATCTTCGCCGAATTCGGTAAGTTCGTCGGTTACTACGTCAGTAATATCCAACAAAACGCCCGCGGCAATTAAATCGTATACGTAGGTATATTCTGAAAAATAAACCTGAATAGTAGAATTAGGCATAGTACCTATCAACTGTTTATTAGCGTCTTCTACACGACATTGAACACCTTTTTTACCGGGTTCGAAAGACGTTTCTGCATAATCTTTTTCAAACCTGTCTATCAACGCATAAAGCCATTCACTACCGTAACCGCCGGGAATGTTGCCTATACGCAATTGCGTTTTAGTCGTGTCGACGACGAAATTATCTTCATCTCCCGGACCTACACAACCGACCGTTGAAAATAAAGTAATAAAACAAAGCAAAAAAACAACTATTCTTTTTATATTTCTTTTCATAAAGCATCTCCTTTAATTTAAACGTTTACTAATTTAATAAGTTCGAAGCCGAATATCTCGGGTAAACTAATTTCCGTTTTATCGTTCAAACGTTTAAGTTCGCAAACTTTAC
Organism: uncultured Christensenella sp.; assembly: GCA_964435195.1. Classification (GTDB taxonomy): domain Bacteria; phylum Bacillota; class Clostridia; order Christensenellales; family Borkfalkiaceae; genus UBA1259. The sequence continues at coordinate 56,321 of CAYSYT010000002.1, forward strand.
CGTCTACCGTAACCGCTTGCGAATATTCGCCGTCCAAAATTACTTTCTTGCCCGCAGTAATAACGTCGTGCTCTTCTATAATTCCTTTGTAATTGCGTATTTCGGGGTGAGTGGCTTTAACGCACAACAAGTCGTATCCCTTGCCGTTTAACAATGAAACCCTTGCCCAAGAGGGCAACTGACGTGCGTCTATTTTTGTTCCTATCAATTTATCTATTATTTGTCTTACAAGTTCTTTCAACTCCGTAGCAAATCCGTTTGCGTAAGAAGTAAAAATTCTAAATGCCACGTGCGCTATGTTTTTATTTATAACGGCGGCGATTTCACCCGTTTTCTTGTCCGGCGGTCCGTAATAAAGTCCGTTCAATATGTCGGTTTTTCTTTCTCTGTACGGCTTAACGTATTCTGCGAGGACTTCGCCTTCGTTTACGGTAATAGATACGCCCTCGCTATACGTGGAATTGTGCATTTTGTCGCTGCCGTTTACCAACTCGTAAAACCCGTTTTCGGAAATTTTCTTTTGCGAATAATTTATAAAGCCGTAACCGTCTAAAACGAACTCTTTTTTATCGACGTCTAACCCCGAAAATCCGGAAGAAAGAATTTTTCCTCCTCCGATTATAAATTTGTCGAGTTTTTCTTTTTCCGTTTGACTAATCAAGTAATCGTCCGCAAGAATCAACAATTGATATTTGGAAAAGTCACTTTCGTCAGGATATAAAATATCGAACGGAATTTTCAACTCCGATAACATTCTCGCAATACCCGTTAAATTGTCGTACCCCCAAGGCAAAGTCGTGTATTCTTTTTTCATTAAAACCGCGACTTTAACGAAATACTCGGTATCTTTCAACAACGGTTCATAACTTTTTTTCTTTAAAAAAACTTCTTTCGCTCTGTTTATAAATTTTGGTTCGATATTTCTCGCAGGGTGTAAATGGTCGCCAAAACATATATCGTAGCCGTTCATAACGGCGTCGAACATATCGTTCTCCATTGCAGCTAGCGATTTAACTCCTCCAAAATCTCCCCAGTCGTTTTGAAACCTGCCCGTCATATATATTCTTCTCGAAAACAACGGTCTTCCTAACGCCGCCTGAATAGGAAAAACCTCGAACCCCCAAGACGGAGGAAGCCATTCTAACTCGAAATGCGTACGGTAATCGTTAATTACGGGCATTCCGTTAAAAAACAAATTCTTTCCGTCACCGAGAATATGTTTAATTTCGGAGCAAACGTCCAATCGGATATCGAACTGAAACTTTAAAACTTCTCGTTCGTTTTCAACGTTTACGCCCTTTCCGAACATTTGCCTCATACAATTCGGACAATAACACGGCGTTACGGTTAAACAATCGCAAAACAAACCGTCTATATCGTAATTATTTACGACTTCTTCAACTAAACGCATTAAATATTTTCTGTACTCGGTATTGTAACAAAGCGACAACATTCCGTGTGAAAAGGGCGTTCCCCCCGAATACACTCTGTTATTCTTGTCAACGGCACACCAATCAAAATGCCTTAAATTTTGCTCGTGGCATATTCCGAAATTGATATACGCCGAAACTCCGATACCGTATTTATGACACGCTTCTATTACCGATTTTAACCTATCCTTTTTCATCGTCGGGTAAGGAATCCCGACGGACGTATTAAAATAACAAAATCCTTTATTGCATTGAGCAGGAAAGTTAATATACTCCACTCTGCTTTCATACAGATTTGCGGCAAAACACTCCGCATCAAAATCTTCGTCGAAGTCGTAAACGCCGGACATAGTATGAAAATCGAAATGAATCATATTTTTAATTTCTTTCACGATTATTTCCCCGAATTATTTATACCGTTTTACTTTGTAATGAAGGTATGCCTTCGTTAACGACCCAATATTCGCCGTTAAGATTAACGTACGTACCGCTTACCGCCGTTTTTAAATCGGTTTCACTTGCATAAGCTTTTCCGTAGCCTGTCCCCCAACCTGCACTTCTTACCGGATATTCATGATTAGAAACAAGGTAATTCGTGCCTAATTCGGCGTTATTCCACCAAGCACCCGCACCTTCACAACCGGTAATAACGCCTGCGTTACCCGTTGCGGTAGTTCCTTCGAAAGTAACTTTAATATAGTTGTGCGATACTATACCCATATGAGAACCATCGTCGTCTCCACGACCGCTGGTTATACCTCCGCGAATTACAGAATCTTCCGCGTCAGCGGTCATAACTATATCGAAGTAACAGTTCGTAACCAAGCCGCTGCTTATGGTAAATATACCTGCCGAAATTTTATGCGAATAAGCGTTCGCAGAAGTTTCGTAGCCGACAATTTTCAAATTATTCAATCCCAAATTCTTTACTACGCCGTTTGCCGCTATATTGTAGAACAAGCCGCCTTTCGTAGTTAAGTTACTGATGGTATAACCTTGCCCATCGAATATACCATTGAAACCGGTCTCCTTAAACAAACCGTTCATTAACAAACCTTCGGCATCGATATTTGCGTCGAGAACGACTTTTGCCGCAGAATGTTGCGTTTGCAAAGTTTCGTCCGTTCCCCAAGAAATAAACGTCCTTAAATCGTCTAACGAATCAATAATAAGGTCTGTAACGGGCGCAGGGGGAAGATATTTAACGTACGCACTCGAAATATTTTTCATTTCGGGAGAACCTTCTTTTACGAGCAAATAACTGCCGTCAAGTTTAACAAACGCGTCGGTTACTTCACTCATTACAGTAAAGCAGGTATTTTTGTACCCGTCGGCGGTTCTTACGTATCTTCCGCAATTTGAAATAACGTAGTTGTCGTTTACGAATTGTCCAAGCCAATTAGAATTTCCGTCTACGGGGGCGCACGCGACTATCGCGCCGCTGTTAGTAATGTTCGACAAAACTTCACTTCCGAAGTTTACGGTTATAACGTTGCCCGAAAAACTACCCAATGTATTGTAACTTCCTTTATCTCTGAACGTACAAACGCCGCCTATAAGAGTTACGCCGTCCGTCAAACAGTCGTCGGTAATATCTATCGTTATATGGCAATCCTTAAACGTGCCCGAACCGTTTGCAAACAATCCGCTTGCAAGTTTATGTGAAGCATACCCCGTAGAAGATTCCGCGCCGATAACGTTAATATCCAATCCGATATTTTTAACTACTGCCGTCGTAGTCATATCCGCAAACACACCTTTCTTCGTAGAAATGTTTTTGATAGTATAACCGTTACCGTCTAAAACGCCTGCGAAAGCGGTATTTAACCAAAGACAGTTAATCAATTGATTGTCTGCGTCGATATTTGAGCCTAACGCAAAATACGCGGTCGCTTTTTCGGATTTTTCACCCATCAGAACGAAGCTATGGAAGTCGTCCGAAGTAAGTATATAGTAATCGTAAAATACTGCGGTAGTCGTATATTTTGCAACGGGCGTATCTATAATTAAATCTACATGGTCGCCCATAGCAACCGACGATGCCGTTAAAAGATTATCTACGTTTTGCATAGCAATCTTCGTGCCGTCTACTTTATCAATCGCCCATTCGTATTCGTAATCGCCGAGAAGCACGTTTACGTCGGCGGCGTTGACTTCTTTTCCGAGTTCGATTTCGAATTTATTCTCCGATAATTCAAATATTGCCTTTTGAACTTCTATTTGAGTTTTTATTACTATTATCGTAATTTGTTCTCTGTAAGTTTTTCCATCGTAACTACATATTACGTTTAGCGGAACGTTCTTTTTGTCGCCACTGATACCGCCTGTTATACTAACGGTATTTCCGCTAATAGAAAGTATATCGGCGTCTTCGTCGTTTTTGACTTGTAACGAAACCGTCGCATCGACTTTCCCTTGTAACAAATATAACCCTGCTTCTACGGTATAAGAAGTAGGATACGTGTTTGAATCTTGGTTAGAATCTGTATATAAAGTAACGGTAGAATTTTCAAGTTGTATAATATAGTCGTAAACGGTTACTTCAAACTGTTCCGTTACCGTTCTTCCGCGATATTGTGCCGAAACGGTTATAGTCGCCACACCGTTTGCCACCGCGGTGATTTTTCCATCGACACTAACGGTTGCGACGTCCGTATCGCTACTTTCATAATTAAATTCTCCCGCAACTTCCGAAGAACCGTAAGTTACCTTCGCGCCCAAATCAACGTTCTGTCCGCTAAACAATTCCCAATCTTCGTTGACAACCGAAAGTTGAGGCGCAACGCCCGTATTAACTACGGTTATAACTATCGAACCTGCTTGTTCGGTATCTTCTTTTTCACTTGAACGACGCGCCTTTATTGTCGTTTCTCCAATGCTCAAAGCCTTTACTTTGCCATCTTCTACCGAAGCAACGGCAGCATCGGAACTATTCCATACCAAATCGTCAACATCGTCGCCGCTGACCTTTATAACTATTTCCTCCCCTACTTCTAACGTGCTCGTTTCGGCCGTTAGGGAAATCGGTTTAGCGTTACTACACGCCACCATTCCCGTACTTAATGCCAACGACAATACCATAATCATCATTAAGCACCACAAACATTTTGTCTTTCTCATAATAATTCCTCCTTATTTTGTTATGAATTTTATCATCTGTCAAGCGGATATTCGTATCCGTTGTTTTGACCGTCGTTTAATGATTTCGTACAAAATCCGCAAACCACTCGCCGCTCTTTTTGATGGTCCTTTTTTGCGTTTTATAATCGATATAAACCAAGCCGAATCTTACGCTGTAACCGTTATTCCACTCAAAGTTGTCGAACGCACTCCAATAGGTATAGCCTTTTACAGGGACGCCGTCTTTAATAGCCCTTGACAAGACTTCTACATGCCTTTCTATATACTCGATTCTGTCAAAATCAACTATCTTTCCATCGGAATCAGGTTCGTCGTTATCGATAAAAATGCCATTTTCCGATATAATAACGGGCAATCGTCCCTTCGTGTCTTCTTTAATCGTTTTTAAAACGTCGTATAGCCCGTTAGGGTCTAAAACCCAACCGAATCCGTATTTTTTATGTCCTTCTCTTTCTACCGTGTCGTAACCGAATCTTTTACTTTTTTCGCTCTTTACCCCTTGCGTCAAATAATAATTCACGCCTAAAAAATCCAAGCGTTGCGATATAATTTGCATATCGTCTTCTTTAATATCAGGTGCGTAACCGAATTTTTTGAATTCCTTCAAAGCGACGTCCGGGTATTTTCCTTTTATTATCGCATCGTAAAAATATTCTTGCGTCGTCGCGTTAGCAACTTTCGCTGCGTAAATATCTTCTTCTCTGTCGGAAACGGCGATTTTAGGAATAATATCAAGTGCAATGCCTATTTTACCCTTATAACCTTTTTTTCTAAACAGTTCTATCGTTTTGCCGTGCGACAACAATGCGTTATGAGCCGAATCTATTCCCGCTTGCAAATCTTTCAAACAAGGCGGAATGGCACCCAATGCGTGAGCGGAAAAAGTAAAAACATACGGCTCGTTGATAGTAAACCAGTAATTTACTCTGTCTGAAAAATTATCAAAACATATTTCGGCGTATTTAACGAACCAATTTACTATATCTCGGTTAAGCCACCCGCCTAAATTTTGCAGCTTGGCAGGTAAATCCCAATGAAAAAGAGTAACGGCAGGTTGAATATTCCTTTTTAACAATCCGTCTATCAACCTGTTGTAAAAATCTATACCCTTTTGGTTTATCTCTCCTACTCCGTCAGGTAAAATCCGCGTCCATGCAATTGAAAACCTGTAAATTTTGCAGTTGAGTTTTTGCAAGACATCTAAATCTTCTTCTAAACGGTGGTAATGGTCTATCGTAACGTCCGCGGCGGCGTTATCTACTACGCAACCTAATCCGTTGTGGCAATATCTGTCCCAAATGCTTTCACCTTTGCCGTCTTCGTCGTACGCACCTTCTACCTGATAAGCGCTCGTAGCCGTTCCCCATAAAAAATCTTTCGGAAATTCGATATTGTTTTCTTTCATAATCGTCAATCGGTCTCCCGTTCAAAAAAACCTTCCAACCTCACGGGATTTTTTGCCGTCATCGGTATTTCTCCCAAAACCACCTTAACGAACGCGTTAACCGTTTCTTTACTGTTGGAAAAAGTATTTACGTAAGTTTTTAAATACGGAAATTCGTAAAGTTTGTATGGGTCACCGAAACTCGTAAACACTACGTTTTTATGGTTTAACGAATACGCTCTCCATAAAACCATAATATTATCCCACCCGATTCGGAGCGAACCGCCGTGATAATCCGCCTGACTGAATTTAAAATTAATTAAAATTGCATCGAATTCGTCTTTTATTGCGTTAACTTTTTTATGCTTTGCGTTATCTATCGAAAGAACGTCAAACCCTCGTTTTTCCAACTCTTCTTTTAATAATATAAATTCATCGCATTGCGTTTTCGTCTTGTCGTAATACGAATATTCATTGAGCATTAAAATTTTTGCATTCGGTTTAAGTGTTAACGGAAGCAATCCGTTAGCGTTGCGAACGAATTTAATACTCCTTTCCGCAATAGTCTCGGCGATATCTTTTATGCTCTTTTCTTCGGGTAACGATTTAACGTATTCTTCTTGATTATCAAACAATTTTAAATTGTTTTTTAAGGTTAAAATTTTTCTTGCCGATTCGACAATCGTATTTTTGCTAATATCTCCGTTATTCAACGCCTTCAATAAACAGGCGTGATCGGTCGGTTCAGGAAATAAAATCATATTTCCGCCGCTTTGAACGAACCTAACGGCTATTTGGTCTAACGGACACATAGCGGAAGCGCCTATCATACTCATTGCGTCCGAAACGATTACTCCGTCGAACTTCATTTCCTTTCGCAATAAATCGGTTAATATCGGCTTACTGAAAATCGAAGGTCTTGCACCGAACTCCGTTTTAACTTCAGTATCGTAAGAAGGCAACGCAATGTGCCCCGCCATAACGGCATCCGCGCCTAACGCAATCAAATCTCCGTATACGTTGCCGAATGTTTTACGCCAATCATCCATACTTAACTTATTTTCGGTAGTACAAAAATGCTGATTTCTGTCGTCAACGCCGTCCCCGGGGAAGTGTTTAAGCGTAACCGCCATACCGCCCTTTTTAAGACCTTTCAAATACGCGCCTGCAATTTTTATTATTTGTTCGGGACTGTCACTAACGGCTCTAATGTTTACCACGGGATTATCTTTGTTAATGTTTATATCCACTACGGGCGAGAACGTCCATTGTATTCCCGCTTTTCTGCAACTTATAGCAATTCTTTCTCCGGCTTCTTCTATCAATTCTGGTGAATCTGCCGCTCCCCACGCCATAGGGTTAGGCATCGTTTCTTTACCTGCGATGGCGTTACCCAAACCGGACTCAATATCCGCCGCCACCACGACGGGGATTCGTGAATATTTATTCGCCATCGCGGTATATTCTTTTATTTGCACCTCATTCATTCCGCAAAGAAACAACCCGCCGGGTTTAATTTCTTTTAAGATCTTTTCTACTTCTACGGGGTTATCAGTGTTATATACATCGTAACAAAGCATTTGCCCGCATAATTCTTCGTCGGACAATTCGCTTAAAATTTTCTCAATATCTTGAAGATTTTTCATTAACACACCCTTAAATCACACCTTTATATTTCTTCATAGCCGTGTTCTTCAATCCACTTTTTGGTTATATCAACGGCTTTTATTCCTATATCCGCTATCGCATTCGAACAAAAAATAGCGCCTTCTACAATTTTACTTTTCATAAGTTTATAAACTACGTCGAGTTGATGTTGCATTATTTCGTCCGACAACGGTTTTCTTCCGCCATAGTCCCACATATAAATGCCTACGTACACGGATTTATTCGGATACAATTCTTTAAGTTTGTATATATTTTCTTCTAATTGTGACAAATGCTGTCCGCCGTGCCACGTCCAAAAAGAAAATACGTCGCACGCTTCCAAATACGGCACATATTTTTTTAATAATTCGTGCTCGTAGATAACCGTCCATAAATCTAATCTACGTTTTCCGTTATTGTGCAATTTATCCGCATATTGCTTTATTATATCGGGGGTGTAAACATCTATTCTCGTTTCGTTTAATATATCGTCTAAAATACCGCCCACGATATTTTCGTATTTATTCGAAAGCCTTAATATTTCGTCAATATCGTTACCGCCGTTTTTATACAATTCAGAATCGCAACTTCCCACGACCGACCAAACTACTTTTTTTAATTTTTCCAAAGGAAGCATTTCTTGATCATACGGAGGAACGGGCTTTCCATCCATAACCGTTCTGCAAATATTCGGTATATCGAAATAAACACAGCCCTCTAACGGCGTCATTCTCGATACGCCGGGCATATTAAAAATGTTTTCAGGGAAAATAGTATGAGTTCCTGCCGTCTGCCCCCACAACCACAATCCGTCTCTTATTTTTTTCATACTATATCTCCCTTTTGCTATAATTTTTATCGTATAAATATTTTATCATCTTAATTTTGCAAGGTGTTATAACAAAACAAACACAAAAACATAGACAAAATCGCTCTCATTTTATATTAAACTTGACAATTTACCGAATATTTTTTATACTGTTAGCAGAAACCGTAAGAGTTTAATTTTGTTATACACGACGAAATAATTAACGCAAAACCTATTTTTTTAACGTGAAAAAGACTAAATTTCATGACCGAATTTAATTTCTCGTATAAAAAATAGTTTTCTGGTAATATACTTTTAGAAAAAAAGAATAAAAACCCCATGAGTTTCGAGGAGGAGAGAAAAAATGGATAAAGAAATCCGCATAGAATACGATATGGGCGGAAAAACGACGATAAAATCGGATTGGCACCCGACGAATATTCTCGTTTCGCAAAATAAATTTTATTTTATCCATCAAGGCGAATTCGTACTCGTAATCAACAACAAAAAAACTATTTTAAAAAAAGGTGATTTGGTTCTTATACCCGCAATGACACGACATTCTTGCTATTTACACGAAAACAAAAGTTTTCAAAAATCTTGGTGCCATTTTTTTCTAAAATATAACAACTATAATTTTTTCAATAATTTATCTTTGCCGTATATAATACATTTATCTAAACAAGAAGAAATAAATTTTTTAACTAAACAGTTTAATAACCTTTTTATGTCGTCAAATTTACCATACCCGCAAAAAGAAATCGAAACTACTATTAGTCTGTGCAACATTTTATCTTTTTACCTTAACCATTGCGATGTCGCCATTAAAAAAGACAAAAACGAAACGGATATTATCAGCCAAACCGTTTCTTACATTAAACTACATTATAACGAACAACTAACTTCAAGCGATTTAGCGTATAAATTAGGGTACTCCACGAATTATTTTATTAAACTTTTTAAAAATACGATGGGCGTAACCCCTCTTAAATATATAAAAAGGAAAAGATTAGAAGAAGCGAAAAAACTTTTACTGTCTACCGATTTAGACATTAACCTTATTATGCAAAAGGTCGGTTTTTTGGATTTTTCGTATTTTTCTAAAAGTTTTAAAGCGCGTTACGGATTTTCACCACAAAATTACAGAAATCTTTATAATAATTTTTAATAAATTTTGTGTTCGAGTAGATAGACTTTTAAAAATAACTTTCCTACGGTAATTTTAATTTTTACAAAGAAATAGCTCACGATTTTCTTTAATCAGATTATTATTTCCGTTCTGCCAACGAAAAACACTACTCCTTTTAGTAGCGCTTGTCTAGTTTTCGAATTTTTGAAAATTAAAAAAACCCTAAAAAATTTTTTTTATTTAAAATAAAAAACGGTTAACTCATATAAGACTTAACCACTATTTTTAAGTTACACTTCCCGATAATTATTTTTTTTACTGCAATATTAAAACAAATCCGAATGCATTCCTGTTCTCGTTAAATATAAAACAAGTTCGTCATCAAAGATTTGATATATTAAAAGCCAATCCGGTTTTATATGACTTCTCTGCATCCCTTATATTTACCGGTTAATGTATGGCCTTTTTTTTCGATAAAGGCTTTCCTTCCGATAGCAATATAACGACATCTTGAAGCAATTTCAAATCATAGCCGCGTTTTTGAGCAAGTTTATAATCTTTCTTAAAAGTTGGCGTAAAAACAATATTGTATTTAGTCATTATCTAAATCTTTAAGCATTTCGCCTACGCCGTCATATCTTTGCTTTTATTTTATCGGAGCGTATACCCTCCACTTCCCGCATAGCAGCAAGCGTTTCGTCATTTGTTTTTTTAATTTCAAAAGGCATACCGCCTTGACGTATAGCTTGCCTTAAAAATATATTCATTGCAGTTGACATATCGAGCCCTAACTCGTCAAATAATTCCGCAGCCTGTTTTTTTACACTTTCCTCAACTCTAACATCTATTATAGCCATATTTCACCTCAAATTTAAGCATATTATATGTACAACGTCAATATAATATATACATAAATTTGCATTTTTTCAAAAATCTGTTATGGCTCTATATCGTTTACCAAGGCATCTATGAGTTTAACTCCGTCATTGAAGACGTGCGTCGATTGTATCTTGTATCTATAGTGTTTTTATCCATAATATAACTCCATTTTTTCTTTATCTTACCACACTAAATATAACAACTTCCGTCATATTAAATAAACATTGCCATATAAAGGGGCAAGGTTGTTTTGTTATCTGCTACGCCGAGGTTGCCCGTTATAAGTTTATAAGCAACGTTTGGAGCAAACTCTGTAATAAACGTGTTTAACGAAACGCTTGCGCCGTTCCCCGCTTTAACTTCTATCGGTATAACACCGTCGTTGGTAATAATTAAAAACTCAATTTCTTGTGAACCGTTTTCGGTTTTATAATAGTTTAGTTTATAACCACGCTTAGCCATAATATCCGCTACTAAATTCTCGTAAATTCCGCCTTTTGCAGGTCCTTTAAGAGAATTTTCTAAAATAGGTGCTTTCATTTCAAAGCCATACATAGCCACAAGCAAACCTATATCGTTCATATATACTTTATATTGGTCGTCCCTTTCATAAGCCTTTAACGGCATAAGCGGAGTTGAAACGTTATATATTCTTTGTATTATGTTTGCGTCAAGCAACCACTCTAAACTATTTCCGTATTTTCTTGCGGTAGATTTCTTTTCTACTACTGAAAATTGGAATTTTTTATTTTCTTTTGCAAGTTGCTTAGGTATAGAATCATAACACTTTCTAACCTTTGGTTTTTCAGCAACAGGCGCATACTTAATCATATCTTCGTAGTAGCTTCTAATAATCTTTTCCTGCGCATTTTGAACTTCGTTATAATTATTAGTCTTTATAAAGGTATTTACAACGTCAGGCATACCACCAACAACTATATACTCTCTTAAATATTCAAGCATTTTTTCGTTAATATCAAAAGGCACTTTTTCTTTTTTATCGAAAAATTCTTTTATGTAAGAAATTGCCATATCATTAACGCCGATTGCCCATAAAAATTCTTCAAAGTCTAATGCGTGCATATCTACTTGTCTTTCATATCCCACAGGAATAGAAGAAACTTCCTTATAATTGATACCTAAAAGAGAGCCCGACGCAATAACGTCGTACTTGTTATCTAAAGCTAAAAACTTTAATGCCGTTCTCGCATTAGGACACTCTTGTATTTCGTCTAAGAAAATAAGCGTTCCTTTTTCTATAAACTTGACCCCCAAAATGTAGACCGAAAGTTTTTTATATATTTCTTCAGCAGATAAAGTTCCTTCAAAAATTTCTTTGTATCTTGGATTTTCTACAAAATTTATATAAATATAATTTTTGTAGTTTTCCTTGCCAAACTGCTCAATAATATAGGTTTTTCCTATCTGTCTTGCACCCTTAACAAGTAAACACTCTTTATCTTTGGTATTTTTCCAATTTAATAAGTAATTATAGAATTTACGTTTAAGCATAATTCACCTCTTGCAACTATTATACATATTTTCAAATAGCTTGTCAATACATATATGCATATTTTTTGAGGGGTGAAAACGTAAAAGTTGCATATTTTTAGACAGTTGTTAATGTTTATTTTGCATATTTTATGACAAATTAAATTTAAAAAATGCATAATAAACTATAATATACGACATAAGCTGTCATATTTACTAACGTTCTTTGAAAAACTTGGCTATGTGCAAGGCGAACAGCCACCACAAAGAGTTTTAGAGTTTTTTAACGACTGTTATAAATTCGTTCTTCGGGAAGTCGGTTATCACGGCTCGGACGAAAATATTTTGTCTGCCGTAATTCACTTTGACGAAACCACACCGCACTTGCAACTTTACTACGTTCCGATAGTTGACCAAGGCAAAAAGAAGGTTTACGTCAAAGGTAGTGATGGCAAAGTTTTGCGAAACGAAAAAGGCTCACCTATACAAGCCAAGGACGTTAACGGGAACGTCAGATAAACGCCCACAGTTTCTTAAAATGATTGAAGATAGTAAAAAAGAGACATTTTGAGTACTTATTAGTTTATCAATTAGACCGTTTTGCCCGTAACCGTTACGATAGCGCAAACTATAAGGCAAAGTTAAAGAAAAACGGCGTTAGAGCTCTATCGACAAAAGAAAATATTTCGGACGATGCAAGCGGAATACTTATCGAAGGCGTTTTAGAGAGTATGGCGGAGTAATACTCCGCCGAACTTTCACAAAAGACAAAGCGTGGTGTAAAAGAGAGCCCATTAAAAGGTAATTTTATAGGTGGCTATACCCTATTCGGTTATTATATTGTTGATAAAAAATGGGTTGTAAACCCTACTGAAGCCGAAATCGTTAAAGACGTTTTCAATCGTTATCGCAACGGAGAAAAAGGCAAGTCGATAATAGATAGACTAAACGCACAAGGCATTAAACCTAAAAACAGCAACAAGTTCACAATGAACTCTATTTGCCGTATGATTCGTAACGAAAAACATATAGGAATTGTGACGGTTAACGAAACGACTTATACAGACGTCGTTCCACCTATTGTTGACAAAAGAATTTTTAAGGAGTGTAACTTTTCTTAACTATTATGCAAAGAATAAATACGAAAATGAGCAAAAAAACAAGTTCTTCAACTCGTTTATAAGCCGTTTATTTCTATTTGATGATAAAGTTTATTCTCTATAACACAAATAAACGTGAAATTAAAAGATTAAGTAAAAAAGAGCGTTCAGAGATATCAAACGGTAAAAAAATAAAAGAAAACTCGTCTGAACGAAAAGTACAAACGAGTTTCTACTGGTGGCGGGAGTGGGATTTGAACCTCACGACCTTCGGGTTATGAGCCCGACGAGCTACCAAACTGCTCCATCCCGCGATATAAAGTTTTTGCCAATGCTTAAATATAATATAACATAAAAATCATTTTGTCAACCGTTATTCGCCGAAAAATAAAAATATATCCGTCTTTGCTTGAATTTTTATTTTTTCTTTGATACAATATATTTATGAAAATAACACTTGACGGTTATATAAAAAAAAATCAAACCGTTGCCGTTGCGCTCTCGGGCGGGAGCGATTCGATGGCGCTTTTATATTATATGCGCGAAATTGCCGAAAAATACCCTTTTAAACTTATTGCGATAAACGTTGAACACGGTATTCGCGGCGACGCTTCAAAAAAAGATACGGAGTTTGTTCAAAACGTTTGCAAAAATCTCGGCGTAGAATTACTTTGTTATTCCGTCGATTGCACGAGTTACGCAAAAGAACGGAAACTCTCTACCGAAGAAGCGGCAAGAATTCTTCGCTACGAATGTTTTTTCGACGCGATATCAAAAGAAAAATGCGACAAAGTTGCAACCGCTCACCACAACAGAGATAATGCGGAATCGGTTCTGTTTAACGTTTTCAGGGGAACGGGTTTAAAAGGATTAGCGGGCATAAACGTCGACCGTTCGAGCAAAATAATTCGTCCGTTTATCAAAGTTTCGAAAGAAGAAATCGAAAACTACGTTACTGAAAACAAAATACCGTTCGTTACCGACGAAAGCAATTTTTCCGACGAATACACACGTAATTATATCAGACTGAAAATTTTGCCCGAAATCAAACGGATTTTTCCCGACGTAGAAAGCAGTATTTCCCGTCTTTCCGAAATTGCAAAAGACGAGGACGAATTTTTAGATAAACTCGCCGACGAAAACCTTATTTTCTTCGACGGTTATGCGCAAATCCCCGTAAATCTCGACAAAGTAATTTTTAACAGAGCGGTGTTACTATCGGTAAAAAGACTCGGCATTGAAAAAGACTGGCAAAAAACACACGTAGACGCCGTATATAAATTACGCGAATTGAAAAACGGTTCTCGAATTATTTTACCAAAACGCTTTACGGCGTTTAAGGAATATGATAAAATCATACTGACACAAAACAACGACGTCGACGATATTGCCGAAATCCCCTTTGCTATCGGGCAATTCTCGTTTTGCGGCAGCCGTTTAGCGGTTGAATTTACCGACCGCCCTAAAAATCTTAAAGACGGGCTTTATCTTGATTTTGATAAAATACCGAACGATGCAGTTATCAGGACGAAAAAACCTTCCGATAGTTTTACCAAATTCGGCGGCGGAACGAAAAAATTAAACGATTATCTTACCGATATTAAAATTCCGTTGAGGTTAAGGAATACGCTTCCCGTAATAGCGGTCGGCAATATCGTTTTTGCAATTTTCGGCGTTGCCGTGAGCGAAAAAGTTAAAGTAGATTCTTCTACCGAAAATATAATAAAAATAACAAAAGAGGAAAACAATGAATAATTACAAAATCGTATTGTCGCAAGAACAAATACAAACCAGAGTAAAAGAATTAGGCGAACAAATCAATCGTGATTATCAAGGTAAAACGCCGGTGGTTATATGTATGCTTAAAGGCGCTATCGTGTTTTTTTCAGACGTGGTGAGATGCCTTAACATACCGTTGACAATGGAATTCGTAAGACTTTCTTCTTATAAAAACGGAACGACGAGCGGCGAACTCGAATTGGTTACCGACATAAACATCGACATAAAAGGCAAAGATATTCTGATTATCGAAGACGTTGTCGACAGCGGTAAAACACTTTCATTCTTTATCGAACTTTTGAAAGAGAGAAACCCCGCTTCGGTAAAAATTTGCGCATTTTTAGATAAACCCGAACGACGCACCGCCGAAGTAAACGTTGACTACGTCGGGTTCAGAGTAAACTGCGGCTTCGTTATAGGCTACGGCCTTGACTATGCGGAACGGTTCAGAGAACTTCCGTTTTTAGCCGAAATCAATTCCCCCGCCGACTTGGATATGTAAACGATATCGTATTTTAACGTAAAAGTCCCCTGAAACGTTTTCGTTTCAGGGGACTGACTTTTTATCTTTTTATTTTTAATTTTCTGCCGATTTGTTTTGTTCTGCAGCATCATCTAAACGTTTATTGCGGAAGTAAATAATTACGCCCGTAATAATCATACAAAGATTGATGATATAAAACGCGAATGCTATCCATTGAATCCAAAGAAGCCCGTTTTCTGCTATAAAGGTAAATATCTTATTCAAGATACCGCCTATATAACCTACGCCTATCAAACTCATAAACAACAAACTCGTACCCTTCGTAGTGCGCGCTTTGTAAGCCTTAACGATATTAAAAGGCCAGCTTGCGCCGAAACAGATAACCATAATAATTTCACAAACAATTGCTACAATTTTCATAAAAATTACCTCCGATATTTTCGATAAACATTATAAACGAATTTTAGAATAAAGTCAACGCTATTATTACACAATATTTTAAATAACTTTTCGTTTTTAAAACCGACGAATTTTATCGTTTAATCAAAAATTACCGATTAAAACCTACGCGCAAACGAAATTTCTATTTACCTAAAATATTTTTTATACAAATCGTTTACGGCGTCCTTAAAGCGGTCGGCTATCTGAAACTTATCAAGTCCCTGCTTAACGAACTCCTGAACGTACATAGGTTTACCGACGACGATTTTTTTATTATCGCGTCCCAAGTAAACGGGAAAAATCGGAATATCTTCCCCCCCCCGCTTGTTATAATAGGTTTGTGCCAACACTACGAACCCTGGGAAAAATTCCGTCATTTCGTCAAAATAGCCTTTTGAAGAATCTTCGGGATAAACGGAAACGGCGTAACCGGCGTCCAGAGCGTCCATACTGTATTTTAACGTTTTTCTAAAACGCATATCGGGATACGACGGAAGAATTTTCATTCCGCGATAAAAATAAATGGAAAATATCGCTTCGAACCACGCTTTCAAAGTCGCTTTCGTCTTGGAAAACCCGTTTTTCTGCATATACAAAACGTCTCTTAAATACTTAAATCTTTCTTTATACGAACCGAGCATTTGATACGCACCCCAAGTAACGTGGTAAACGGGCAAACTGATTTCGTAAACCATAGGTCCTTTTTTATTATTATGATTAGAAACTATTATACATTTATCCGGGAACTTCCCGTTTTCTTCTTCGAATTCAATGTTTTCAGTCTTGTAACCGGGTGCTAAAATTTTTCTCGTTACCCTCCAAATCGGTTGCTTGCGTTTGGGCAGTTTCCACTCTTTTGCCATTTATACTATTCATTCTCCTTGTTCTTTTCCAACGAATCCACAGTAACTTCCGTACCCATAAAATAAGCGATTACCGTGCCCGGTCCTACGGAAGCGCCTATTATCGGTCCGATTATGCCGATAGTTATTTCTTCCTCTTTTACGCCGACTTTTTCGATAATCGTTCTTTTAAGCAGTAAAGCGTCTTCGATACAATCGGCGTGATTGATAAATATACCGAATTCGTTGGGTATATATTCTTCCGCAACACGCTCCGCCATACGTCTGAAAGAGGCTTTTCTACCCTTTACCTTTTCGACCACGGCGTTATAACCGTGCACGTCTGACACGATAATCGGTTTTACA
This sequence comes from uncultured Christensenella sp., assembly GCA_964435195.1. GTDB lineage: Bacteria > Bacillota > Clostridia > Christensenellales > Borkfalkiaceae > UBA1259. The sequence continues at coordinate 73,242 of CAYSYT010000002.1, forward strand.
CCTATTATATCACCGAAGAATGCGCTGAAAAACGATACTCTGCCTGCCTTTTTAAGCCATTCGAGTTTTTCTACCGTGCCTTCTTGGTTTACGAATTTTTTATTGTTTTGAACCCATTCGGCAACTTCCTCGATAGTTTTACCTTCCGCCCGCATTTGCGCCGCCTTTATACATAAAATAGTCAAACCCGAACAGGTTATGGAAGTATCTATACAAATAATTTTCGAATCGGGGTATTTATCGGTTAATTCGTTTTTCGCCGCACAACTGATATTAAAAGAATTCGAAAGAGCGTAAGTTGTAGAAAGCGACAAAACGTCGTAACCGTCGTTTATTGCCTCTTCGAAAATTTCTTTATACTTTTCCAAGTTGACGGCAGACGAAAGTATTCTTCTGCCGCCGCGCATAACGTCGTAAAAATCTCTTACGCTTATTTCCTTCCAATCAAGGTCGGCTTCGTAATCCCTATCCCCGATTAAAAAATGCATAGGTGCGTAACGAATATCGTATTTATCTCTGATTTCTTTACTGATATCACTACACGAATCGGTTATTATGACAAATTTTTTCATTAGTATTTCCCCTTTTAATTTAACGTTTTGCAGTGAATTGCTACGCAAAGTTTTACTTGCATTATAACGCTACGCGTGGATTATCGTCCTTCGGCTTTCTTATAAAAGCCTCTTACTAGCGCAGGTACGCTTGCGCTGAAATACTGCCAAGTTGCTTCTCTTTGCAAGCAAAACATCAACTTCTTGTATTATATCACGGGGAAGTTTAACTGGATTTGAACTTTTATTCTTTTTCCGTAGTTTTTATATAAAAATAACGCTGCTTTTCTATTAACACGAAAAGTTTTTTATGATATAATATCGATGTTATAATATAAGTGTAAAAACATAAATTACGAAAATTTTTTTAATACCGAGTTTATTTCTTCTACGGGTAACCCTATAACGTTATATAAACTGCCGTCGTATTTTTTCACTAATCCGTAACCGTCTTGAATACCGTACGACCCTGCCTTATCGCGATAAAGCCCGCTGTCAAGATACGCGTTTATTACGCTTTCGGTTAACGCGTTAAAAGTAACTTCGGTTTTAACCTCGCCCGTTACGATACCGTTTTCGGAAATTACGCAGTAACCCGTAATTACAGAATGCGTTTTTCCCGACAATTTTTTTAACATTCTTTCGGCGTCTTCACGGTTTGTCGGTTTACCTAACGATTCGCCGTCGCAAACCACCACCGTATCTGCGCCGAGCACAACTTCTTCTTTTTTGTCGTTAAGCGCGTCGAACACGCTTTTTGCCTTACCGAACGCGTTATTTACGGCAATGCGCAAAGGGTCGCCGCAGCCGTCCTCTTTATAACCGCTTACCGCGACGGTAAACGTGTAACCCGCTTCCGTCAAAATATCTCTGCGGCGCGGTGAATTGCTCGCTAAAATTAACTTCATTAAACGCTCCTTTTTGTCAATTTTAACACGAAGCAACCGTCCCAAACAAGCGTTTTACGACGGATAAATAAAATTTCAACGGGAATACTTTTATGATTAAATACGTACTTATCGATATCGACAATACTCTTTTAGATTTTAATAAATGTTCCGAAAACGCAATAAAACAAGCCTGCCTTGTTCACGGCGTAAAGTACGAACGGCGCATATACGACGCTTTTTCCACGATAAACGAAAATTTTTGGAAACAAATCGAACGCGGCGAACTTTCAAAAGAACGACTGCACCGCATACGGTGGAAAACCATTTTCGATTATTTAGGGATTTCTTGCGACGGACAAGCGTTTGAACTTTCTTTCAGAAGTGCGGTAACTCAATCCGCCGAACCGGTTGACGGCGCAGACGGTTTGCTAAAATATCTTTCACGAAAATACACCGTCGCCGTTGCGAGTAACGCGGCGCACTCTCAACAAGTAAGCCGACTTGAAAAAGCAGGATTAAAAAAATATATCGACGAATTTTTCGTTTCGTGGGATATAGGCTTCGATAAGCCGCACGCGGAATTTTTTAACGCTTGCCTTAAAGGTTTAAGCAATCCGCCCGCGGAAACGGTTATAATGATAGGCGATTCTTTAACCGCCGATATAATCGGGGCAAAAAACTGCGGAATTAAAACTTGTTGGTTCAACAAATTTAACGACCCGTTGCCCGATTATAAAATAGACTACGTGGTAAACGATTTAACCGATATTAAAAATTTTTTATAATGCGATTTTTTTGCGTTTTTTTACTCTTAATCAAACGATTGTAAATTTAATATTGACTACGGTAAAAATTTGTGATAAAATAAAGAAAAATCGTATTTCGGCCGAGCCGAAAAATATTTAAGGAGAATATATAATGAACAGATACGAATCTGCAAGAGAAATTTACGCCAAAATCGGCATAGATACCGAAGCGGTACTCGACTCTTTAAAAAACGTTCCCGTTTCGTTACACTGTTGGCAGGGTGATGACGTTAAAGGTTTTGACCAAGACGGTCCTTTAACGGGCGGAATTCAAGCGACGGGTAATTACCCCGGCAGAGCAAGAACCCCCGAAGAACTTTTTGCCGATATGGAAAAGGTTATGTCCCTTTGCCCCGGCGCGAAAAAATTAAACGTTCACGCTTGCTACGCGATTTTCGAAGACGAATTCGTTGACAGAGATAAGTTAGAACCCAAACACTTCAAAAAATGGGTTGACCTTGCAAAAAAATATAATATGGGTTTAGATTTTAACCCGACCTTCTTCTCTCACCCCAGGGTTAAAGACGGACTCACTCTTTCCAGCCCCGATAAAGCAACCCGTGATTTTTGGATTGAACACGGTAAAGCCTGCATAAGAATTTCCGAATACTTCGCTAACGAAACGGGTGTGCCCTGCGTTATGAATATTTGGACGGGCGACGGTTACAAAGATATTCCCGCAGACAGAATGGGACCCCGACTCCGTTATAAAGAAAGTATCGAAGCAATACTTTCCGAACCTTTCGACAAATCCAAGGTTAAGCCTTGTGTAGAAAGTAAAGTATTCGGCATCGGCGTAGAAGCGTATACGGTAGGCTGTGCGGAATTTTCGCTTTCATTTGCCGCTATGCACGACGGTTGCTTGCCTCTTATGGATAACGGGCATTACCACCCCACCGAAGTCGTTTCGGATAAAATACCCGCGCTTTTGACGTTCTTCCCCGAAATCGCCCTTCACATTACCCGCCCCATACGTTGGGATAGCGACCACTCTGTTTTGTTTGACGACGAAACCAAGGAAATGGCGAAGGAAATCGTCCGTTGCAACGGGCTCGGAAGAGTTTATATGGCGCTCGATTATTTTGACGCAAGCATCAACCGTATTTCGTCGTGGTCGGTAGGGTTCAGAAGTTGGCAAAAAGCACTTCTTAACGCAATGCTTACCCCGAACGAAAAACTTAAAGAATTGCAAGACGCAAACAAACTTACCGAACTGATGGTAATGCAAGAAGCAACCAAGGTTTTACCGTTCGGCGACGTTTGGAACGAATACTGCGAAAGGGCAAACGTTCCCACTGACTGCATGCTTTACGCCGAAATAGAAAAATACGAAAAAGAAGTTCTTTCAAAACGCGTATAAAATTTAAGCCCTTGCAATTGCAAGGGCTTTTGAACGTAGTTTTTTAACCGCAAATTACACAAAAACCAAGCAATAGAGGAAAACGATGAAAAAAATCGCACTTTTTGAAAAAATAAGCGAAAAAGAATTTTTAAAAACAGGCAAAAAAGAAGACTACGACGACGTTATTCTCCCTAAAAGAGCAACGAAAGGAAGCGCCGGTTACGATTTTTTTGCGCCGTACGAAATTTGCCTTAAAGCAGGCGAAACGGCAAAAATTCCTACCGGAGTAAGGGTAAAAATCGACGAAGGATGGGTGCTGAAAATTTATCCGCGCAGCAGTTTGGGTTTCAAATATCGTTTGCGACTCGACAATACGGTAGGCATAATCGACAGCGATTATTATTACGCCGAAAACGAAGGTCATATTTTTATCAAAATAACCAACTGCGGCGATGCGGAATTGCGTATTGAAAAAGGCAAAGGTTTTGCGCAAGGGATTTTCGTAGAATACGGAATTACTTACGACGACGAATGTTCTTCGCTTCGCACGGGTGGATTCGGCAGCACCGACCGTTAAAAACCTAAAAACAAAAAACTCTTCTTAAAACGTCAAGAAGAGTTTTTTGTTTTCCGTTTCAACGGTTAATTTTCAACGGTATATTTATACAACGAAGATTTACTTACGCCGCGCTCTTTCGCCACCGTTTTAAGCGCGTCCTTTTTGTCCATACCCCCGTCGATATAATATTTTATATGTTCTCGTTCCGACAAAGCCAATAAAGGATTTGATTCCTCGCACTTTTCCACCAAAATAACATATTCCCCTTTCGGTTCGTTTTTTAAACCGTCTTTTAAACGGAAATATTCCACGCTTTCGTGTATTTTTGTAATTTCTTTAACGGCGCAGGCTTTTCTATCACCCAAAACGCCGTACAGAGTTTCGATGTCCTTTTTTACGTCGTGCGGAGCGGAATAAAAAATTAAAGTGGAATCTACGCTTTTATATCTTTCCAAAAGATTTTTTCTGTCTGAATTTTTTTCGGGCAAAAAACCTAAAAAAGTAAATTTAGAAGCATCGAATCCCGACAAAATTAGCGCGTTAATAAGCGCACACGCACCCGGTATTACGGTGTATTCCAAACCTTCTCTATTAAGTAAATCCGCCAACACCACGCCGGGGTCGGAAATGCACGGAGAACCCGCGTCGGAAATAACAGCTATCGTTTTGCCGTTTTTTAACTTTTCTATTATTTTTTCCGCCGTTTTTGTTTCGTTAAACTTATGATACGAAAATAACGGCTTTTTTATCCCGTAATAATTAAGCAGTCCCAAAGAATGACGGGTGTCTTCGCAAGCGATTTCGTCAGCCTCTTTCAAAACTTCGAGAGCACGCAAACTTATATCTTTAAGATTGCCGATAGGCGTTGCGACAAAATATAACATAATTCTCCTTTAATTGTTTAATGTATTTAAAACTTTTACTCCCGATTTTCCGCCTTTAACACCTTCTATAAGCACGAGGTAAGGCTCTTTTCCGCCGCCGGAAACGAACTGTAACCGTTTCGGTTCTATATTTCTTTTTTTCATTTCGAATATAACGTCCGCAACCCTGTCGGCGCGGTGAACCAAACCGACCCTTCCGCCGAATTTAAGCGATTTTGTGCAAGCGGAAATCAATTCCGACAGACTTAGACTTACTTCCGTTCTACAAACTCTTATACATTCTTTTTCCGAACACTCGCCCGAATTTTTAGGCATATACGGAGGATTACAGACTATCAACGAAAATTTTTCGTTATACTCCGAAGTGACGTTTTGCAACGGAGTATTAACCGCGCAGAACTTATCTTCCAACCCGTTGTATTTAATTGTTTTAACCGACAAATCGTATAAAGATTTTTGCATTTCAAACAGGGTTACGCTATTTATAACGGGATTAAGCCCGTATAAATGCAACCCTACTATACCGCTGCCCGAACAAAAGTCCGCGACGTCGTCGCCTTTTTTTACTTTTACGAATTTTGACAATAACACGGCGTCGGAAGTAAAACGATACAATTCGTCGTCTTGATAAATTTTAAGTCCGTTTAAATTCAAATCTTCGAGTCTTTCCATAAATTCCTTTTAAAAAACCAAGGTGCGACGATTGCCGCACCTTGGTTTCAATAGCTTTTCTTATTCTTCGGAAATAGCCTCTACGGGGCAACCTTCAGCGCAAGCGCCACAACTCATACAAACGTCTGCATCGATTACGTATTGAGTTTCACCTTCGCTAACAGCACCGCAAGGGCAAGTATCTGCACAAGCACCGCAAGAAATACAAGCGTCGCTGATTTTATATGCCATGATATCCTACCTCCTGATTTTTTCTTTATCTATTCTATCACAAATATTTAAGTTTGTAAACACTTAATCCAAAATTTTCTTAATATCTTCGTCAACCGTTTCGTCATCCGCCGATTTAGAGCCACCCTTTTTTTCGCACTTCTTAAATTGAAGTTTATCTACGGGAAAATCCTTGTAAATTTCGCTGCCGTCGGGCTTGTCTATTTTAACTTTACATATAAGTTTAAGCATATCGTTATTGATAACTATACCGTCGCCATCGGGCGTTTTAACCGTTCCGCCGACCTTGGGCATTTTTTTGTAAACTTCGCTGTAATAATCGTTTTCGTATTCCAAACAGCACATAAGCCTGCCGCAAAGTCCGCTTATTTTCGACGGATTGAGATGCAACCCCTGTGTTTTTGCCATTTTTATGGTAACCTTACCGAAATCCGACATACAGCTACTGCAACAGCACGGTCTTCCGCACGGCGCTATTCCGCCGAGAATTTTCGTTTCGTCTCTTATTCCGACCTGACGGAGTTCGATACGCACGTGAAACCTCGAAGCCAAATCTTTTACCAATTCTCTGAAATCCACTCTACCTTCCGACGTAAAGAAGAACACGAGTTTTTTTCCGTCGAAAGAATATTCGCACCCGATAAGTTTCATATCGAGATTGTGTTCCGCGATTTTTTCTTGCGCTATTTCCATTGCTTCGGGAATTTTCTTTTCGTGTTCCCTGATATTGCGTTCGTCCTTTTCCGTGGCTTTTCTTATAACCTTTTTTAACGGATGAACTATATCTTTATCGTCTACTTCTTTTATCCCGAAAACTACCGTGCCGTATTCCAACCCCTTCGCCGTTTCCACGATGACGCCCGATTTTTCGTTATATACGTCATTTTCGTCGGCAGGCGCGAAATAATACGTTTTAGCGGTGTTTTTAAATTTTACGCCTATGACTTTTGCCATTTGAATTTACCCTCCAAAATTTGAAACAGCAGCCATTCCGTAAGCATACCGTCTCCGACGTTAAACTTTTTACGTTTATACGCCTCGTTTATTTTATCGAGCGCGTAAATTATAGCGCCCAAAGTGTAGCCTTGTGCCGTTTTCAGCGTTTTTGACGCTTCGACGTTTTTAATCGAATCTTCCTTACCGACCGTCCGTACGAGCATATCCCTAAACAACAATTCCATAACCGAAAGCAATTCGTTTAAATCCGTTTTAGACGCGGCGATTTTATCGGAAAATTTCAAAACGTCGCGACTGCTTTTCATATTCACTATAACGTCTGTCGCCAAATCGGTAATAGCCGACAATTTATCGCTTTCATAGAGCGCAATCGCCCTGCCAACCGTTCCGTCGCCGCAAGATATAGCGTTGCGGAGTTTTTCTTTATCGGTATACTCTTTTATAAGCGAATCGTAGAGCGTTTGGTCGGAATAACCGTTTATTTCAAGTTTTTTCACCCTCGATTTTACCGTTTGCAATATAGAAAAATCACCCGTCGCGCCCATCAATATATAAACGTTGGCAGGCGGTTCTTCCAAGGTTTTAAGAAGTTTGTTTTGCACGACGGCGCTCATCGTTTCGGCGTGGTTTATAACGAAAAGTTTTTTTTCGCCCTCTACGGGTTTAACGTAACTTTCTTCTATAAGTAAATTTACGTCGTCTACGGTAATGCTTTCGCCGTTTACGGGGAAATTATAAACGTCGGCGTATTCGCCCTTTTCTATCAACCTACAACTACGACAAATTCTGCAAGCGTCCGTTTCTCGACACGTAACAAGTTTAGCGAATTCTTTAAGATAATCCGCAAGATATTCGCCGTCGGCGGTTATAAACAAATATGCGTGCGACAATCTTCCGCATGCTTTGTCGCCCTTAACGATTTTGTAAGCGTTCGTCGTTTTTACGAGGCTGCTTATATTTGCCACCGTTAAATTACTCCTCTTTCAATCAACGCTTTTTTTATTTTTTCGTGAGTTTGTTCTTTCGTTCCGCTTGCATCGATAACGATAAACCTGTTCTTATATCTTTCGGCAAGTTCCAAATACCCTTCGTACACCTTGCGGTGAAATTCCATACCCGACAATTCCAACCTGTCCGTTTTATCAACGCCGCCCTTTCTTAAAAAAGCCTGTTCCGGTGGCAAATTAAGGAACAAAGTATAATCGGGCATAAAATTTTTCAATGCGTAGTCGTTTATTTTTTCTATAAACGCATAACCCAATCCGCGCGCTTTACCTTGATACGCCAAGGACGAATCGACGTATCTGTCGCAAAAAATCAATTCTCCGTTTTCGAGTTTGGGTTTAATAATTTCGTCAAGCAATTGTACCCTCGACGCCGCATATAAGAGCGCTTCGCATTCGTCGGTCATAGAAACGTTTTTTCCGTCGAGTATAACGTTTCTAATCTGTTCCGAAACGCGCGAACCTCCAGGTTCTCTGGTAAAATAATAATCTATATTGTTTTCGTCAAGGTAATCTTGAAGCATTTTGAGTTGACGCGATTTGCCAACCCCTTCGCAACCTTCGAACGTGATAAACTTGCCTCTCATAACGATACTTCTCTGATAACTTTTATTTTGCCGTCAACCGCACCGAAAACGCTTTCTGCGGTTCTTAAAATTTCTGCCGCGCCGCTCGTAATTCTCTCACCCGCAACGACAATCGGGTAACAAGGCGGAAACACGCCTGCGTTAACCGCGGCTATTCGCCCCGCGCAGTTTTTTAATTCGACTAATTCCGAAGGCGCTTTAATCGCGTCCGAATAATTTACGACCTTTTCGCCTTTTTTATAAACGACTCGATTTGGCGGGACGTTTCTTAATTTACACTTTTCGAAAGCGGCGGTTAAACGTCTTAAATCTTCCTCCGTGTTTTCCGCAGAAAACATAAACAGCAATCTTTCGCCGTCGTTCATTTCGACGAAAATACCATCTCTTTCAAAAAAACTTTGAGCGGCGTTCGTGTTGTTACCGAATTCCACCGACAATTTAAAACAATCGGTATTCGGCGTAACCGAAAACCCGAGCCCGACTAATTCTTTTTTTAGCGAATTTATTCCTCTGCGGAATTTATTATAACGTTCCCTTTCTCCGTCGGCTTTTTTCACGCCGTATTCCACGGACGCCAAAATCGGATAGGACGGGCTGGACGTTGAAAAAACGTTCACGCCTTCCGCCGCGCCTTCTATAAGCGAAGGGTCGTTTACCGAAAGTATTGCGCCCTGATTTAACGAACATAAAACTTTATGCGCACTGTCTACCCAAGCGTCGGCATATCTGCCCGCGTAAATATAATCCGAAATAAACGCGTAATGAACGCCGTGCGCGTCGTCGATTAAAAGTTTTTTTCCGTTACTTTTCAGTACCCCGTAAACTTCCGCTATATCGAACGTCCTTCCGTAATAATCGGGGTACGTCAATAATGCGCACGAAACTTCCGGGTCGTCTTTCAACACGTCGACAATTTCGGTTGCGGTTATTATCGGCGGTAAACCGATTCCGTCTGATTCACCGATAATAATCGGTTCTATTCCTAATAAAGCAAGCGCATTATATATGCTTTTGTGAGCGGTTCGCTCTATTATTATTTTTTTACCGAGCGCCCTTACCGAATAAAGCATTGCGAATATCGCCATACTCGCACCGTCGGAAAGCAAAAATGATTTTTTTGCGCCGAGAATTTTCGCAACGTCTTTTTCGGCTTCTTTGACGGCCGCTTCGTTTTTTACGCAACCCAATTCGGTTATATCCGAATTCGCGCCGCCGAACAGTCTACAAAACTCAACGTTCGCTTTATGCCCCGGCATATGCAACCTTACGGGCGATTGATTTGCGTAATCGTTTATTACCGTTAATATTTTAAGATTCATATTACGACGGGTTAAAATCCGTAAAATTCCTTATGCACATATTCATAAAGGAAATAGTTTCAAATTGCAAATCCGGCTGAAAATCCAAAAAATCAAACGCCAAAATCACTACGCCGTCGGATTTTCCTTCCGACTTGTTCTTAAAATAAGCGTCTGTCGAAAGTCGTCCGCCCGTAAACGCGTCGGCCTTCAAGCCAAAACGCCGTTCTCCGACCGTTTCGCTAACCGTATATTTGTAAAACATACCGTCCGAAGCGTTTTCCAAAAAGTTTTTAAAAAACGAAACTTCTTCGCAAAGGGTTTTAATTCTTTTATTTTCCGATACTATACCCTTTTCGGTGTTTTCTTCTCCGCGGAAACGGTTATCTTTTCTCATCCTTTCCTTAAATTTAGAAGCGATTACGTTTTGGTCGAGATTATCGTATACAAGAGCGTTGCTTTCTCCGTTTTTAATAAAAGATTTCAAATACGTTTCGGCGTCCTCGCAAAGCGAATCCAAATCGTACATATTAAAATTATTCAAAATATATTCCGCGCGCGAAACTGCGCCTTCCTCTTCGCCTTTTGCGGTATCGGTAATTATTATATCGCCTTCGTAAGTAGACAGTCTGACCGACAAAACGTTATAATCGCTTGTCAAATCTTCACAGTTTACCTCTATAATATCGTAACTGAAAATACTGTCGTCCGTTCCGAATTTGAATAAGTCATAAAAAGCGTCGCTATTTGAAGCCGAAATAGTTTCGTCGTAATATATCTTAAACGTCTGCCCGACGGTAAGTCTTACACCCGCCATAGTATAAACGAGTTCCCACCCGATTATGGCGACGACCGCAACGAGAATTATTAAAATCCACTCGTATGCGAGAAAATTAGACAATCTTGATTTTGTAATTTTATTATCCATAAAACCCCTTAAATTACGGTATTTTCACACTCTAAAACTTTTTCGGGAACTATTTTTTCGGTTTCATCGTAGGGAACAATATAACGTCCCTGATGGAAGCGCTATCCGTAAGGAGCATAACTAACCTGTCGACGCCGAAACCGAGTCCGCCCGTCGGAGGCAAACCGTATTCGAGCGCCGTCACGAAATCTTCATCCACTTTCGCATCGTTTCCGCCTTTCGCGCGTTTCGCTTCAACCTGCTTTACAAATCTTTCTTTTTGGTCGATAGGGTCGTTGAGTTCCGAGAAAGCGTTGCCCATTTCTCTGCAATAAATAAAATATTCGAACCTTTCCGTAAACGCGGGATTAGACGGTTTACGCTTTGCAAGCGGAGAATTTTCGACGGGGTAGTCGTAAATAACGGTAGGTTGAACGAGTTTATCTTCGACGAAAGCGTCAAAAAAAGCAATAAGAACGTGCCCTTTCGTGGCTTCGTCGCCTTCTTCGACTTCTACGCCCTTTTCTTTTGCGACTTTACGAGCGTCCTCATCGGTTGCCCAGTCGTTATAATCTACTCCGGCGTATTTTTTTACGGCGTCTACCATAGTAAGCCTTTCCCAAGGCTTGCCCATATCTATTTCTACGCCCTGATAAACGATTTTGTCCGTTCCGCAAACCTGCAAAGTTATGGTACGGTACATATCCTCTATCAAATTCATCATATCGAAATAGTCGCTGTACGCCTGATACATTTCCACGGTGGTGAATTCGGGATTATGCGACTTATCCATACCTTCGTTACGGAAAATCCTGCCTACTTCGTAAACCTTGTCGAACCCGCCGACGATTAAACGCTTTAAATAAAGTTCGGTTTCTATACGCAAATACATATCTATGCCGAGTGCGTTATGATAAGTTTTGAAAGGTCTTGCAGACGCGCCGATTTCAAGCGGTTGTAAAACGGGCGTATCGACTTCCAAATAGCCTACGCCGTCCAAATAATTCCTGATAGCGGACATAATTTTAGAACGGGTTATAAACGTTTTCTTTACTTCGGGGTTGGCTATAAGGTCGACTTCACGTTGACGGTAACGCATATCCTCGTCTTTTAAGCCGTGATATTTTTCGGGCAACGGAAGAAGCGATTTACAAAGCAACTCTACGGAACGCGCGTGAACGGAAACTTCACCCGTACGCGTTTTAAACACATCGCCCGTAATACCCACAATATCACCTATATCGTAATCCTTAAACGCAAGATAATCGTCGCCTAAATCGTTTATCGACAAATAACTTTGTATAGTACCTTTCCCGTCGAGAATTACCGCGAAAGAAGCCTTACCCATTATGCGTTTGCTTATAAGTCTACCGGCAATACCTACGCTTTTTCCTTCGTAATTATCGTATTCGTCTTTCAAGTCGGTACTGTAAGCCGTTCTGTCGTATCTTACCTTTTCGAAAGGATTTTTACCTGCCGACTGCAACGCGGCAAGTTTTTCCCTTCTTACCCTTAAAATTTCATTTAAATCCTGTTCTTCCGTTAACGGCGTCTTATTCTGTTCGTCCATTTCTGCATCCTTAATATTTTTTAATAAACTTTCTTTACCGTGAGAGTAATAACGCCCGACGGAGTAACTACATTTACGCTGTCGTTTACTTTTTTACCCAAAAGCGCATTACCGATAGGCGATTCGTTGGAAATTCTGCCCTGTTCGACGTCGGACTCGGTAGTTCCTACTATTTCGTAACTGTACTCTTCGCCCGCTTCGTCAACGAAATCGACTTTACTGCCAAGGGAAACCGTGCCCTTTTTAGCCGAATCTTTAATAATTACGGCGTGTTTTAACTTCTCTTCAATTTCGAGAATTTCGCCTTCTATCATAGCCTGTTCGTTTTTAGCGGCGTCGTATTCTGCGTTTTCCGAAAGGTCGCCGAATTCACGCGCGGTTTTAATTCTTTCGGTAATTTCTGCGCGCTTTTCAACCTTTAAGTATTCAAGGCGTTTTTCAAGTTCTTCTTTGCCCTCTTTGGTAAGTATTACTTCTTCTGCCATATGTTTGCCCTCCGTTATTTAATAGTAGGCATACTCCTACTTATATCATCTAATTTATACATTATAATATAAGCGGCAAAATTTGTCAACTTTAATTGAAAACAAAAGCCTTCTAATTAAATAATGCGTTATTTGAAAAAAAATCAAAAAAATTGAAAAAAATTTTCAAAACTCCCTTGACAAACCCTTTTTTTGTGATAAAATATAAATGTATTGAGAGTGATTTTGCATTTTAGGGTTATTTTTTTCTGAATAATATATGGGAAAGGCTGCAAGTTTTTCTTGCAGCCTTTTCGTTTACCGACAACGGTTTAATCATTCGCACTCGCAATAACTTCCGCAACAAGTACACTGTTCTCCGCAGCCGCACGTTACGTTGATGGTGTCTAAACAACAGTTACAACCGTCTTCGTTGTGTTTGCATTTTGTTACGTCGCATTTAATAGAATAATTTTTCATATTTTTTCTCCTTCTTCGGTTATTATAGCCCTTTAAGATAAAATTATACCGCTTTTTATTGACAATCCGCGGTGTTTTGAGTTAGAATAATTTAGAAAATAAAATAAGGAGTTGAAAAATGAAAGTCGTATTGTTAAAAGACGTAAAAGGCTCGGGTAAAGCGGGCGATATTATAGAAGCAAAGGACGGCTTCGCAAGGAATTTTTTAATAAAGAACGGATTAGCGAAAGAAGCCGACGCACAAGCCATTAACGATAATAAAAATCAAAAAGCGGCGCAAGAATTCCATAGGCGCGAAACTTTAAAAGCGAACAAAGCCTTAAAAGAAAAATTGCAGGGCACGGAAGTAGTTATTCAAGCAAAAAGCGGAGAAAACGGTAAATTTTTCGGGAGTATCACCAATAAAGAAATCGCGGAAAAACTTTTCGAACTCGGTTTTGACATCGACAAAAAGAAAATCGTTCTCGATTCCAACATAAAAACCGCAGGCAATTATGCCGTGAACGTAAAAATTTCTGCGGAAGAAACCGCAAAAATTACGGTTATAGTAAAAAATTAACGCCACCGCCCCGACTTTTCGGGGCAATTCTTTACAAATAACAGCCCCCGAAAACTTCAAACTCGGGGGCTGTTTACACATAAAATTTATGTGTTAAATATATATTTATCTATTTCTTTTCAAAAAATTCCGTCGCTTCTTGATAGTAGTAGTTCAAATTCTTCGGCATCATACTCCTAATAGAATTAACGGTGAAATCTTCGTCTGCGGTAATCTGCTCTATTTTAGATTTTACCGAAAGATAAGCGGAGTTAAGAGCGGTTTTCCCTTCGTCGGAAAGTTCGTCGAACTTGTCGAGCTTATACATAAGAACCGCAAGTTCGGAAGCGGTTTCATATTTTTTCAAAGTATCGAGCGTGTCATCCGAAACGTACTTCTTTGCTTCCGAAGAAAGCGCGTCAAAAGCCGTTCTCGCCTCGGTTACGGCCTTTATTGTAGGAACACCGTCTGTCAAAATAACGTTATCGTCATCGTCTTTATCAAACTCTACGGTAGCCGAATACGTAGTGGAAAGTTCTTGAATTTTAGCGGTAACTACGGTTGCTTTGTCTTCGTCGAGCATTTCGCCGAGAAGTTTATGCCCTTCCAAATACGCGCTTGTAATTTTGCCGTCGTCGTCGGTTTCCGTTTTAACGATGCCGTTTATATCGACGTATTTTACGTAGGACGCGCCGCTTGAAGAATTATCGAGATAGAAAATTTTTCCGTTTATAATTTTCGGCGCATACCAAGAAGTGTTCACCGTATCCGCGGAAACGGTTTGAACTTCCATATCCTCATCCGAACGCACGTTTACGTCATCTGAAACGCAAATTCTCGCGAGTTTGTTTTCGGACGTATAAAAATACATATAATCGTCGTTTTTGAATAATAGCTTGCTAACCGAAGTCCCGTCAGCCAAAGTCTTTTTTACAAGAGCGGTGTCACCGACGAGCGTGGTTTTCTTTATAGCGCTGTCTTCGAGCACGTAAACTTCGTCAAGTGAAACGATAACGGAATCCGCGCTCGCGTAAGTCGCGTCTTTTATAACGCTTACGTTTACGTTGCCGCGCAAATCACTTACTTTTACGCCGTAGTTTTTGACGTTACTCATTCCGTCGGTTTCTTTATAAAAAACGAATTTACCGTTTACCGCGCTGATTTCGTAAGTTTTTACGTCGTTACCTACTCTTTCGCCGTCGAGCACCTTTACACCGTAGCAGTCGCTTCCTTCAGATTTACTGTCGCCGGGCTTATAAGCGTAAACTCTGTTAAATTTTTCCGTTCCTCTTTGATAACTGCTACCTTGCTCTTCCGCAATATTTTCATAATATTTTTCGGAATAAACGGTTACCGTATACAAAACCGTAAGATCCTGCGCGTCGTCGTTCATAAATTTATATGCGTTTAAGGATTCGGATTCGGCTTTTTCATCGATTTTTGCCACGACCGTACTTTCTTTATCCGCGGTATTGTAGCATATTATCGAATCTGCTTCGTCATATTCGTCGTAATAAACAATATAAACTATTCCGCCTACTTCTACTATTCTGTATTCAACGGAAAGCGAACTTGCGGTAAAGAAAACCTCTGTTTCCGTACCGTCGAGTTTCGTTTTTGCAAAAACGAGTTCGTCGGAAGCAATTTCGCCCGAAGAATTTTTTTCCGTAGACGGCGTTCCGTAATAAACGTAATTGTTATAAATAAAAATACCCGCATTATAATCGGTTGCGACGAAAAGTTTAGGCACGACCACGCAAGTTTCGTCTAAATTAGACTTTTTAGCAGCGTAAAGCGCGCCTTTAACGGGCTTACCCATAGTGTTGTCGGCAGCAGAATCGCCGACGCCGTTAATATAATAAACGTAGTTTTTCGTTTCGGCAATGAACCCGCCGGCGGAAATCAACGTGCCTGCGTTTTCAGGTTTTAAGGTAACCTTCGAAGCATCCCATTTCCAACTCGAACCGCCGCACCCGACGACGGAAAATAACGTACACAACGTTAACACAGCAATAATTGTTTTAATAAAAATCTTTTTCATAGAAACCCCGTGTTAAAATCGGTAAACTTTTTAACAGTCCCCGAATATATTTAATTATACAGTATTATTTATTATATACTATATCAATCGGTTTTGCAATGATTTTTTTAGTTTTTTCCGTTTTTTTGTAATTTCGGGGGTTTTTGCCGTGGATAAATTCGGTATATTTAAACTGTTAAATTCTTTTTTCGACTTTTATAAAAACAATAAAGATGATTTTTTCACTGCCGACAAGTCGGAAAAAGGCGGCTGTGCCGAAAAAAAAGAATCTTCGTTCGAAGAAAATAAAAAGTTGAATTTTATACCGTTGCAGTCTTCAATGCTGAAAACGATGAATTCTCACGAAGACTTCGTTAAACGAGTAATGCGAGAAAACGGAAATAAAACGAAATAAAAACTAAAAACTTAACGGTTAATAAAACCGTCATTTTCTTCTAAAACCGCAAAGCGAAAAACACCGTTACACGGCAAACGCCTGAACAACGAAAAATAATTTTCTCATTCTGACTATCACTAACGTATACTGTTTTTGCAATAAAAAAGCCCGAAAAACATAATTTTCGGGACTTTTTGTTGATTTTCGTATTATCTCTTGGAGAATTGAGGTGCGCGACGCGCTTTCTTCAAGCCGTACTTCTTTCTTTCCTTCATTCTGGAATCTCTCGTCAAGAAACCCGCCTTTTTCAAAGCACCGCGAGTTTCGGGTTCTGCTTCGAGCAATGCGCGAGCAATACCGTGTCTGATTGCGCCTGCCTGACCGGTGAAGCCACCGCCGTTAACGTTAACCATAACGTCGTACTTCGCCGAAGTTTCGGTAAGTTCCAACGGTTGACGAACGATGAATTTTAAGGTGTCGAGACCGAAATATTCGTCAAGACTCTTTTTGTTTATAACGATAGAACCGTCGCCTGCGGGAATAAGACGAACGCGAGCGATAGCCTTTTTCCTTCTGCCTGTTCCCCAATATTGAATTTTCTTTTTACCAGTTGCTTTTGCCATAATAAATCACCTCTTAAACCAATTTAAGCACTTCGGGTTTCTGTGCTTGATGATTATGCTCCGCACCCTTGTAAACTTTGAGTTTGGTAAGCATTTTACGACCCAAACTGTTTTTCGGAAGCATACCCTTTACCGCTTCGTAAACGGCAACGTCGGACTTGTTTTCCATAAGCGTTTTATACTGAATTTCTTTAAGTCCGCCGATATGACCGGTGTGGTATCTGTAAAACTTCTTTTCTAATTTTTTGCCGGTTAAAACGACCTTGTCGCAATTAACGATTATAACGAAATCTCCCGTGTCGACGTTAGGCGTGAAGGTGGGCTTGTTCTTTCCGCGGAGGATTGCCGCAACCTTGCTTGCAAGACGACCGAGCGCAATACCTTCTGCATCGACTACGTACCATTTTCTGACTACGTTTTCTGCGTGAGCCATATAGGTTTTCATAGTATATTTCTCCTTAAATAATTATTTGTTTAATACAACGTTTAAGCGTAAACTTTACGGCAAACGACACACGACCTTCGCTTGCATCGGGAGGGCTAATCCCTTAATTACGTAAACTCTGCATAATAAACGCCTAATTATATTAAAATATTCGGCGGTGTTTGTCAAGCGTTTTTATGTTGTTTTTCCGCAAAATCAAACTAAATTTCCTTATTTTGCTTGATTTTACGACTAAATTTAATCTTTCGTGCCGCCCGTTATAAAAAGACGAGGCGTCAGAAACGCCTAAAA
>CAYSYT010000002.1:90857-94317 GCA_964435195.1 uncultured Christensenella sp.
ATTTCCGCCCGTACTACCGATATAATAGCAAAAAGTTCAGCGACTACCGAACCTTTCACTCTTAAATAAACTTTTTCTATACGAATTTTTTCCTTTCCGAGACGCATCTAAATAAGTAATTCGTTTCATTAAAAAAATAATCAATCAATCATAATATCGCTTAAAAAAATATGCTTTCGCACATATTTGATTTTTTGCGATACCATGCGTAAAGTCAAACGGCAATTCGACAATCGTCTTCCTCGTCTTGCGGTGCGGTGGAATTATATAAAATCCGTTTAAACAAAAACAAAAGCACCGTCGAAAGCACGTCGGCTGTACGTTCAACCGCAAAAAATCAATTATTATCTTTCGACGCTTGCTCTATATACATTTTAAGAGAGCCTTTCAAAACGGTTATCTGCGCTTTCAAATAATATTCGTCTTCGAACATAGCGTAATGCACGCACGCGCGTATCAATATAAAAATAAACGAAACGATTACCGTATACGGAATACCCAGTTTAGGTTCGAGTTGTCTCGCGTATTCGGTATAGCGCACGTTAACGCCTTCAAAAAACTTTTTGCCGTGCTCGATATACTTCGGGTTTGTGTAAATCTGATACATCAAACGGTACTTTTTGCCGTGATTTTTTTTGGTCCAGTAAGGTACTTCGTCAATAAACCGACCGAGGTCGCTAACGTCTACGGGCGCGTTCGCCATAAAATCGTCCTCTACCTTGCTCATACAATGCTCCGTCGCTTGAATAATCAAATCGTCAAGACTGTCAAAGTAATTATATATGCTGCCGGAAGCCATATTACAGTATTTGCCGAGACCTTTAATGCCCACGTTATTTAAACCGTATTCCGCGTAACATTCGAAACACCGTTCCATTATTTCTGTTTTTCTTTTTTCGTGAGACTCTTCGTTAATTACTCGCATACCGTATCTCTATAATGCCCTTATGTTTTGCGTTCGTATTGTAACACAAGCAAAAACGCGCAATCCGTGGTATTTGCAAACATTTTTGCGATTTGTTTCAAGTTGCGTACGGCTTTTTGTAAAAAACCGTGGAAAACGTAGTTTTCACTTTGCGTTAGCAAAGTTTCGCTTATATTATATCGCCTCGCGCAGGCTTCCGCCCCTTCGCCTTTTTTCAAAAGCCGCTTGCTTTCGCAAGTGCGCTCGCGATGAAATACTACGCTCGAAAACCCTTGCAAGCAAGTTTTCTCGCTTGTATTATAGCACATAGTTATCCGCCACACAACGATTTTTACGCAAATTTTTATAAACTCACGTATTTTCTTTCTTTTTATAATGTTTTTAAAAATTCCTTTGCGACCGTAATTATAATATCTTGTTGCGACGGCGAAAGTTTTAAAAAACACCCCGTCATTTCGGCAAGTTTTAACGAACCTTTACTTTTATCGTCGCAAGAATAAGACAAAAGTTCGTCTGCAGACACTCCGAAAAAACGAGCAAGTTTGACAACGTAACCCGCCGTCGGCTCGTTAATGCCCTTTTCCCAAAAATAAATCGCGCCCTGTGTAACGCCTATTTTTTCGGCAAGTTGCGCCTGCGTTAAACCGTTTTCTATTCTTAATTCTCTTATGTTTTTATTTAGCATAAACGCCTCTGTTATGCATTGTTTTTTAGTTTTTAACTATTTTATTAGTTTTTTTGAAGTTATTTATTGTAAAATAGTTTTCTTTTTGATATAATATCGTTAAACAAGTATTCTAATTAAAAATTCATTTTTTACGAAGTTTTCGTGAAAAATCAACCATTCTTATAATGTTTCAACCAACAGTTGAGGAAAAAAAGTAAAACAACAGATAGTTTATAGATTATAATTGAAACAGACCTAAATGCGGATTTCCGCAAAATATTAAGGAATAAGGAGAATTACTATGAATTACGGCAACAAAATAGCCGAATTGAGAAAAGGGAAAAATCTCACGCAAGCAGAACTCGGCACACACCTTAACGTTACCGCGCAAGCGGTTTCTAAATGGGAAAACGATTTAAGCGAACCCGATATCGATTCAATACGTAAAATGTGCGAACTGTTCGGAATTTCCGTCGACGATTTTCTCGGTTTGAAAAAACCGGAAGAAGTCAAAGAGGAAAAAGAAAACCAAACGGAACAAATAAAAATCATCAGCGGTTATTGTGAAAAATGCGGAAAACCCGTTTCGCCCAACGAATACGAAATAACTCATTTGCACTACGACAAAAACACCGATAAAGTCGACGATTCCGAAAAACAATACGTACGCCGCAGAGGCAGAAAAATTTTAGTTAGCGACACGGTAAATCAACATATCTATTGTAACGATTGTTTTAACGAAATAACAAAAATGAAGCAAGAACAAGACGCCGCCGAAGAGCAAGCCCGAAAAGTTGCAAGCTACAACGAAAAAAAACGAATGATAAACAGGGGGCTTATTTGGGCGGCTGTAATCTGCGTAATAGCAAACGCTATCGTTTGGTCGGTTTACGCTTTTTCGGAAGACAAAAACGCGTATTTCTTATGCGGCTCTATAGTTATTGCGATTTCTTCGTTTACTTTTACCGCACAAATGTTTTGGGATAGTTGGATTCTTGGCGTAATGGCGTTCTTCTGTCGTTCTTTCACCGCCCCGTTCGGCTTTATTTTTTCTTTTGACCTCGACGGAATGATTTGTTTTTTAATAACAAAGCTCGCGATGGGTATTTTCTTAGGGCTATTATCGGCAGCATTCTTTCTGCTCGGCTTAATTTTTTGCTTATATGCGTCGATTATCGGTTTCGGATTTTCTTTGGGTGCAAATTTGTCAGAATTACGCAAAATTAAAAATGCATAAATAATACAAATATAAGGAGAAAGAAAAATGAAAAAGAAACTTTATTACTTGCTGTGTGTTTTAGTCACACTTTGCGTTTTCGGGCTTTTCGGTTGCGGAGGTCCGACTAACGACGTTCCTCACGTAGACCCTAACGGGAACACTATAATAACGGGAATAACTTTCCGGTCGCAAACGTTCACGTATGACGGCACGGAAAAAACCTTACTGATTTCGGGCAACCTACCCGAAGGCGTAACCGTTACGTATATCGACAATAAAGGCACGAACGCCAATATTTACAACGCCTCGGCAGTTTTATCGGGAGAAGGCTATCAAACGCTTACTCTTACCGCAACGCTAACCATCAACAAAGCAAGTTTTAACGTAAGCGGCGTGCAATGGAATTACTCTTCGGCATTTACTTACGACGGTACAGAAAAATCGGTTTCTCTTTCGGGCTTGCCGAACGGTCTTTCCGTTAAAGCCTATACAAACAACGCAAAAACCAACGCGGGCAATTACACCGCCTCCGCTACTTTCAACTACGACGACTCCAACTATAACGCGCCTAATATCCCTTCTTGTCAATGGACTATCAACAAAGCAAGTTTTAACGTAAGCGGCGTGCAATGGAATTACTCTTCGGCAT
>CAYSYT010000002.1:94417-101059 GCA_964435195.1 uncultured Christensenella sp.
CTACGACGACTCCAACTATAACGCGCCTAATATCCCTTCTTGTCAATGGACTATCGACAAAGCGACTATGACAGATATAACGTTTACTTCTTCAACGGAAGAATACGACACTTTTGAACATTCTATTAACGTTAGCGGAAACGTTCCTGCAACCGCAACCGTAAAATATACCTGCAACGGCCAGGAAGGAAATACCTTCACGGAAGTCGGTACGTATAAAATTACGGCGACCGTTTCCGCACCTAACTATTATGACTTTACGGCAACCGCAACGCTTACCATAAAATCCACCGAAACGTTGCTTTACAGCGTAAACAACAACGGCACGGTATATTTTCAAAACAATCTCGACGACGACAAACTTTACAAAGTAACTTCTACGGGAATTTCGAAAGTAAACAACGATAACGTTTCTTATATGATTGCAAACGACGGAACCGTTTATTATTTCAGTAGCAGTTTATTCGGCGCAACGATAAAACAATTAGACGATACGGCAACGCCAATCGTTTCCGCAAACGGAGAATACCTTACGACCGACGGAACTTACCTGTATTACGCAATAAACAATACCCTTATCAGCACCGCGGAAAACGGAATTTACAAAATCAAAATCAACGCCGACGACGTAACCCCAACACGAATTTGCACTGACAAAGCAAAATACCTCACTTACGTAAACGGTTATATCTATTATTCAAACGCAAGCGAAAATAATCATTTATACAAGGTTTCCGTTTCTTCGACAGACGCAAGCGGTAGTTTGGTGTGGGAAGAAAAAACGTCCTACGTAATCGCCGACGGAAATAACTTATATTTCAATTCAAGCAAAACCGTTTTGGGCGTAAGCACGGCAAGTGCGATTTACAAATACATAACGACATCCGACAGCGCGATAAAACTAACGGTTGACAACGGCAAATATCTTACGAAAATCGGTGATTACATTTATTACATAAACAACGATTTGTTAACTTCGACTTTGTTCGGCGACGGTATTTACCGTATAAGCGCGCTGATGTCTACCGACAATAATCAAGCGGGAGAAAAAATTCTTTCGGCAACCGATAACGGTTACTCCTCTCTTACGAGCGACGGAAGTCTTCTTTACTACTACAAGTTAAACGATAAGCGTTTCTATCAATACGACGTTACGACCGGCACCGAAACCAATCTTATGAAGAACTTTACTCCTACCGACGACACTAATCTGACCGGTTACGTTTCTATTGCAGAATATAAAGGAGAAATCTATTATACGAATGTTCTCGACAGCGGTTACCTTTACAAATATAATCCTACGACAAAAGCAAAATTCAAAGTAATAGACAAAAGCGTTTCGACGGTAAGTTTTTACAGAGATTATATGTATTATTCAACTTACGTGGTAGGTAATTACGCAATGTTCCGCAGAGATATGATAACAGGAGAAACGTTAAAAATTTCCTCGTCAAGACTTGACCACTTGATTTTCGACGGTGAAACCATTTATTGTATCGAGGTCGGTTCCGTTTACAACAATCATATTCACAAAATGGACCTCGACGGAAACAATTTCGAAAAAATATTCTCTACCTCGCTTTGGGTATCGGACTTTTACAAAGAAGGCAACTACATTTATTGTGTTGCAAATACGCCCCTCGGCAAGGATTACGTTTATAAATTCGACGTTACCACAAACAAGGAAACGTCTTACGGATTTAAGAGCGAAGCCTTTACGGTACGTGACGGCATAATTTATTACTACGACCACACCGACAATAAACTATATTCTTACAACGGTACGGCAGAAACCGTCATAGCGCAGAACGTTACGGTAAACGACCTTATAGTTCATAACGGAAAACTTTACTATTCTACGTACGGCGACACGGTCGGCTTTTACGCTTATGATTTAACTGCAAAAACAACAAATAAAATATCCGATAAAAACGCAGACGGCTTAACGGCATACAACGGCAATATATACTTCGTTCAAACTGCAATTTCGTTTATTTCCGACAAAGCGATATGTAGCGGCAATTCTTCTAACGACGGACGTCTTTACCGTTACGACGGAACTTCCGTAATTAAAATGGCGTAACCTAAAACTGATTTTCTCTCTGCGGAATAGCTCCGCAGAGAGTTTTTTATATGACGATTAGCACGCAAATATTAACGATTACAAAAAACTTAACGGACAACTTATCTTTACAACCGTCAATATAAAATTAGAACTCATCGGAATGATGAGTTCTTTCTCTTTTATCAATATTCTACCTTTTCCAAGCACAAACCTTTTGCGGGAAGAGTTTTTCCGCCCAACTTCCTTTCGCCCGTTTTAATCATATTTCGCAAACCGTCTTCGGTAAGTTTACCTTCCCCGACGGCAAGCAACGTGCCCGCCATAATTCTGACCATATTATACAAAAAACCATTACCCGTTACGCACAGCGCAAGATTTTGCCCGTCCGTTTCGAAATCGACGGAATAAATTTCTCTTACGGTCGTTTTCGAAGTTCCGCCGCTCGCCTTGAACGCCTTAAAATCGTGTTCTCCCACGAAAATTTCCGAAGCGTTTGCCATTGCGTCGACGTTGGTTTTAGGGCTGATTTTCAATGCATATCTTTCTTTATCAATATTCTACCTTTTCCAAGCACAAACCTTTTGCGGGAAGAGTTTTTCCGCCCAACTTCCTTTCGCCCGTTTTAATCATATTTCGCAAACCGTCTTCGGTAAGTTTACCTTCCCCGACGGCAAGCAACGTGCCCGCCATAATTCTGACCATATTATACAAAAAACCATTACCCGTTACGCACAGCGCAAGATTTTGCCCGTCCGTTTCGAAATCGACGGAATAAATTTCTCTTACGGTCGTTTTCGAAGTTCCGCCGCTCGCCTTGAACGCCTTAAAATCGTGTTCTCCCACGAAAATTTCCGAAGCGTTTGCCATTGCGTCGACGTTGGTTTTAGGGCTGATTTTCAATGCATATCTTTCTTTTAACGGGTTTTCCGTTTCGGAAACGTAAAACGAATATTTATAAGTCTTTTTTTTCGCGCTTCTGCACGCATTAAACCCGTCGGCGACAAGTTCGCTTTTATAAACCCGTATATCGGGCGGAAGAGCGGTATTAAGCGCGTTCGCATATCTTTCGGGCGGTATAGTAGTACCGTCCGCATCGAAATGGGCGACCTGCCCGTTCGCGTGCACTCCCGCATCCGTTCTGCCGCTGCCGACGACCTTAACCTTTTTGCCGATAACCGTTTCTATCGCTCTTTCCAAACGGCTTTGTATACTTTCTCCGTTAGGTTGGCGTTGCCAACCGCAATAGTTCGTGCCGTCGTAACCCAAAGTCAATTTTATTCTCATAACGTTACCGCCAGAAGAACGTAAAATTTATTTAAGAATACCACGCCGACGATAAGCCCCGCGATTAAAAGCGTACCTAAGATATCGCGATAGGTAATCTTCATTTTTTTATATCTCGTACGATTTTTACTGCCTGCATAACACCTTGCGTCCATAGCGTCGGCGAGCTCGTCCGCGCGGCGGAACGAACCTATAAGCAATGGAATAAGAACGGGTATAAGCGCTTTTGCCCTTTTGAAAATATTGCCGCTTTCAAAATCCGCGCCCCTCGCCTTTTGCGCTTTAACGATTCTGTCGGTTTCTTCCAAAAGCGTAGGAATGAACCGTAGCGCAATGCTCATTATAAGCGCGAATTCGTGCACGGGAAATTTAACCAGTTTAAGCGGACACATCAAACTTTCTATCCCGTCGGCAAGTTCCACGGGCGACGTGGTAAGAGTCAGCAACGACGCGCCTAACACTATAAGCGTGATTCTTGCAACGATAAATCCTGCGTTAAGCAACCCCGTATCGGTTATACGAATAAAATTCCAACTGAAAATTTCCGTACCGTCGCCGTTAAAAAAAATTTGTAAAACGGCTGACAAAACTATAAAAAAGAGTATACCCTTTATACTGCGCAACACCTTTGAAAAAGGTACTTTCGCAAAAGCGGTAGCCACCGCCACGAACACGAAACAAGCGGCAAACCCCAAAAAATGAAAGGTTTTAACTAAAAATACAGCCACTATATACGCTATCACGATTAAAATTTTTACCCTTGCGTCCATCTTGTGCACGAAAGAGTTTGCGGGGTAATACTGCCCGAACGTTACGTCTTTCATTCCCCGCTCCTCTTTTCGTAATCTTTTAAAAAGGCGGACACGAATCCGTCGGTAGTAAAATCATTGTCTACCACTATTCCTTTTTCGGCAAGCGTGCGGGTAAGATATGCCGTTACGGGAAGTTCCAATCCGAGTTCTTCAATCCTTCCGTAATCGGAAAAAATTTCTTTCGGCGTGCCTACGGCGTCTATTTTGCCTTCCGAAAAAATGCACGCTCTCGTACAATGCTCGCTTATAACGTTCATATCGTGCGAAACTATTATTATGGTTTTAACCGCTTTGCCGTGTAAATAATGCAATAAATCCAAAAATTCCGTCTTCCCTTTCGGGTCAAGACCCGCAACGGGTTCGTCTAAAACGAGAATTTCGGGGCGGGTCGCTATAACGCCCGCTATGGCAACTCTGCGCTTTTGTCCGCCCGAAAGTTCGAACGGCGACTTATCTTTTATTTTAGAATAATTCAATCCGACCGTTTCGATTGCCGACCGAACGGCGTCGTTTAATTCTTTTTCGCCGATTTTCGGAAAGAAATTTTTAATTCCGAAAGCGACGTCTTCTTGCACCGTTTCCGCAAAAAGTTGATATTCGGGATATTGAAAAACCATACCGACCTTGGCGCGCAACGCCTTAAAATCGCATTTTTTATCGGCAAGGTCAAAATCGCCGACCAAAACGCTGCCGCAATTTTTACCTAACCTGATAAGTCCGTTAAGATGCTGAACGAAAGTAGTTTTTCCGCTACCCGTATGCCCTACTATACCGAAAAACTCGCCTTCTTTTACGGTGAGAGATACGCCTTTAAGCGCGTTAACGGATAAATCCTTCGACTTCGGACTGTAAGTATAAGTTAAATTTTTTGTTATAATTTGCATAATTCCTCCGCCAACCTTTCCTGCGTGAGTATTCCGTCGGGAAGTTTTACGCCGTGTTCCTTTAAAATTTCCGCTATGCACGCCGCCTGCGGAAGTTCTAAACCGAGAGTTTGCAGTTTTGCTTTTTCGGAAAAAATTTCAACGGGAGTTCCCGTCATCACTATTTCACCGTCGCTGACGACGATTACCCTGTCGGCGTCGACGACTTCTTCCATATAATGCGTAATGTTAACTACCGTTACGTTTTGTTCTTCTTTCAACTTTTTTACTACCGAAAGGACTTCTCTCCTTCCTTTGGGGTCGAGCATTGCGGTTGATTCGTCTAAAACCATAACTTCGGGTTTTAAGGCAAGAACCCCCGCGATTGCTATTCTTTGTTTTTGTCCGCCCGAAAGTCTTGCAGGCGAAGATTTTCTGAATTTTTCCATTCCAACGGCGGCAAGCGCAAATTCTATTCTTTTACCAATTTCTTCACGCGGCAGTCCTACGTTTTCGGGGCCGAAGGCAATATCGTCTTCCACAATAGAAGCAACCTGCTGATTATCGGGATTTTGAAAAACCACGCCTACCCTTTTTCTTATTTCGAAAAGCGATTTCTTGTCCGCCGAAGAAAATCCGTCGACGACCACGCTTCCCGAATCGGGAACGAGTAATCCGTTAAATAGTTTTGCAAGAGTTGACTTTCCGCTGCCGTTATGCCCTATAACCGCTACGTATTCGCCCTTTTCGACCGAAAGAGAAACGTTTTTCAACACGTTATGTTTTTTATCGTAAGAAAAAATTACGTTTTCCAAAAAAATTATCGACATTTTTCGTTCCTTGACCGTATTTTATAGAAAATTATACCAAAACACAGGTTTTTTTACAAGCAAATAAAAAGCATAACGAAAATTATCCTTTTATTTTTAATCATTTATAAGTCTTTATAAAACTTAAAAACACTTATTCGTATTTAATGATATACGGCTTGAAAAAAATCATATATATCTTACTAAACCTAACGGTACCTAAAAATATACAAAACCTTGCAAAAAAATTTGCTTACGCGAATTTGTGAGTTTTTTGCGAATCACTGTTTTAGTTATAAATGTAAAAATAAGTTTATAACAATAAGAATAACTTTTTTTGTTCCCCCGCATCCGTCACGGGTTTTCACCATACAAAAACGCCGTGCGAATTCGCGCGGCGTTTCTCTTTTTTTTCTCTTTATTTAGTTACTATTATTTTATCTTTTTTTAGCAAACTGCAATTTTTTGCACTTTTGCATTTAACTTGCAACTACTTTTTATACCAATAATCATAACAGTAAGTAGATTTCAAATAAGTCGCGTTTTGCTCGGCGTCAGACAAATCCAAGTCCGTACCGCTTGTAGCAGTTGAACTATACGAAACGTACCATCCGTTAGGTTGCGCAAATGTTACGCTCGTTAAACTATCGCAATCACCGAACGCATAACTTCCTATACTCTCTACACTGTTTCCTATCGTTACACTTGTTAAACTATCGCAATTATAGAACGCATATCCTCCTATACTCTTTACACTGCTAACGATACCGAGTTTACACCCCCTATAATAGACTGTCCCGATAAAACGG
>CAYSYT010000003.1:0-64864 GCA_964435195.1 uncultured Christensenella sp.
GCTCCCTCTCTTAAAAATTTTTTACTAAATGTGTAATTTTCTCTTGACATTTACGAATTTATGTCTAAACTTGCAAAAAAGATTTTTTTACAAACGTTTATTTACCGTTCACGGCGGTAAACCGTAAACTTGAAATTATTCGTCCGCCTTTCCTTCGCAATACAGACAACGGTATACTCTGTTTTCCTTATCGGCAAGGAAGAATATATGCTCGATGCCCTGCTCGACGCTCGTTATACAACGCGGATTTTTGCACTTTATAACGCCTTTTACTCTTTCGGGAAGTTTAAGCGTGTGTTTGTCTACTATTTTCCCGTTTTTAATAACGTTTACCGTTGCGCCCGGGTCAATGTAACCCAACACGTCAAGATTAAGTTCTATATCGGCGTCGATTTTTATAATGTCTTTTTTACCCATTTTAACGCTTGCCACGTTTCTTATCAATGCGACGGGACAGTCTTTTTCGTCCAAAGCGAGAAAATTGTAAATTTCCACGCCTTTACCCGCTTCGATATGGTCTATAACTATTCCGTTTTTTATTTCATCGATTTTCATAACACCACCCCGTCAGTTTATATTCAAAAGTTTCAAAATAAGAGCCATTCTCATAAGCCTTCCGTTTTTAACTTGTTCGAAATAACACGCTCTCGGGTCGTCGTCCACGTCAACGGAAATTTCGTTTACTCTCGGCAACGGATGTAATATTATCATATCTTTTTTAGCGTTTGAAAGTTTTGCAAGATTAAGTATATAACTGTCTTTAAGCCTTATATAGTCGTCTTCGTTGAAAAATCTTTCCTGCTGAACCCTCGTCATATACAAAACGTCTAACGAAGGCATTGCGTCTTCAAGACTTCTCGTTTCCGTATAAGACATACCGTATTTGTCGAGAACGTCCTTTTTAACGTAATCGGGAAGTTTCAATTCATCGGGCGATATCAAAACGAATTTTACGCCTTTATATCTCGACATTGCTTGTATAAGAGAGTGAACGGTTCTACCGAACTTCAAATCTCCGCACAAACCTATGGTTAAATTATCGAACGTACCGAACTTCCTTTTAATCGTCAATAAATCGGCAAGCGTTTGCGTGGGGTGGTTATGACCGCCGTCACCCGCGTTTATTATAGGAACTTCCGAACGGAAAGTAGCAACCAAAGGCGCGCCTTCCTTGGGGTGACGCATTGCTATTATGTCGGAATAATTACTTACTACCCTAATCGTGTCCGAAACGCTTTCGCCTTTACTTGCGGAAGAAGCGTTTGCCGAAGAAAACCCCAAAACGCTTCCGCCCAAAGACAACATTGCCGATTCGAACGACAATCTCGTTCTCGTAGAAGGTTCGAAAAACAACGTCGCGAGTTTTTTATATTTGCACTTTTCCCTATAATCGTCGGGGTGCGCAAGTATATCTTCCGCCGTAGATATAAGTTCGTCGATTTCCTCAACCGTCAAATCGAGAATAGACAACAAATGCTTCATATCAATTCTCCTTTATCCAACTTTCGTCAGACGGATTATCTCTGAATTTTTTAAGTCTTGCGACGTCTTTTTCTTGTATATAGCCCGTTTCGGCGGCAACCTCTATTACCGTATCGAAATCGGTAAGACTTACGTTTTTAACGTTCGCCTCTTTTAGTCTTTCTAATCCTTTTTTCATTCCGTAGGTATAGATGCTTACTATACCGAGAACTTCCGCGCCCGCTTCTCTTAACGCGTCGACTACGTCGATACAGCTGCCGCCCGTAGAAATAAGGTCTTCTATAACCACTACCTTTTGACCTTTTTCCAGCCTACCCTCTATACGGTTGTTTCTTCCGTGGTCCTTACTGCTTCCGCGTACGTAACCCATAGGTATACCTAAAATATGTCCTGCGATGGCCGCGTGCGCTATTCCCGCAGTACTCGTACCGAAAAGCGCTTCCGCTTGCGGGTATTCTTTTTTAACGGTGTCGGCGATGGCTTGTTCTACCGTATTTCTTTCTTCTACCGAAGTAAGTATAAGCCTGTTATCGCAATATATAGGGCTTTTTATTCCGCTCGCCCAAGTAAAAGGTTCGTCGGGACGTAAAAACACCGCTTTGATTTTCAATAAACATTCCGCTACTTTTTTTGCCGTTTCGTTCATAATATTTCTCCTTAACCTAAAAATTCTTTAACGCATCTTCTGTACGCTTCAACGGGATTTTGCGCACCCGTTATAGAGCGCCCGACTACTATGTAATCGGAGCCGAGTTCTTTTGCCTTCGCAGGCGTGGTAACTCTTTTTTGGTCGCCTACACTGTCGCCTTCCAAACGAACGCCTGGCGTTATAGTTAAAAATTTATTTCCGCACGCGCCGTGTACTTTACCTGCTTCCAATGGCGAACATACTACGCCGTCGAGTCCTGCCTTTTTAGCGTTAAGCGCGTAACTCATAACAACTTCGTCTATCGGTTTATCTATCAAAAGTTCATCCGTCATAAGTTCTTGACTTGTAGAAGTAAGTTGCGTTACGGCTATCAATAACGGTCTGCTTCCGTCTGCGCGGGTAAGACCTTCGAGTGCATACTTCATCATAACCGAGCCGCCGCCCGCGTGCAAATTCACCATATCAACGTTAAGGTTCGAAAGCACCGCCATGGATTTTTTTACCGTGTTAGGGATATCGTGAAGTTTCAAATCGAGAAAAATTTTATGTCCTCTTTCCTTAATTTCCCTTATGATATCCGCGCCCGTGGCGTAAAAAAGTTCCATACCTACTTTAAGATAAGGTTTCTCTTCGGTAAACTTATCGAGAAAACTCATAAGTTGTTCTTTTTCGTTAAAATCGCAAGCGATAATTACGTCTTTATTCATTCGTGCGCTCCTCCTATAATGTCTTTTAATTTGTTTATTCGATATTTTTCCATCGTTTGACTTAAATTTTCGATAATTTCTTTGCAAGCGTACGGATTTACGAGGTTTTCCGCACCTACCTGAACTGCCGTTGCGCCCGCAAGCATAAGTTCTATCACGTCTTCGGCGGAAGCAACCCCGCCCATTCCTATAATCGGAAGTTTAACGGCTTCGTATACCTGATAAACCATTCTTACGGCGACGGGAAATATTGCTCTGCCCGAAAAACCGCCTGCTTTATTTGCTATTACGGGGCGTTTGCGCTTTAAATCTATTCTCATACCGAGTAGGGTATTTATCAAACTGATTCCGTCAGCGCCGCCCGCCTCTACGCCACGCGCGATTTCGGTAATATCGGTTACGTTCGGCGAAAGTTTAACGTATACGGGTTTTTTACTGACAGACTTTACCGCCTTCGTAACTTTTTCCGCGCTTGCAGCAGACGTTCCGAAACTCATTCCTCCGTTATGCACGTTGGGACAACTTATATTTACTTCCAAAATAGAAACTTGCGGTACTGCCGAAAGTTTTTCCGCACATTCAATATATTCGTCTACCGAAAATCCGCTAATGTTCGCTATAATCGGTTTTCTATAAACTTCAAGAAGTTTAGGTATTTCTGTTTTAACCACTTGGTCTACGCCGGGGTTTTGCAACCCGACCGAATTTATAAGCCCTTCGGTACATTCTGCTATTCTCGGTGTCGGATTACCGAAACGCGGTTCTCTCGTAGTTCCTTTAATACTTATTCCGCCGAGAACGTTTATATCGTAAATATCGGCAAATTCGTAACCGAATCCGAAAGTACCGCTTGCGGGAATTACGGGATTATCGAG
This sequence comes from uncultured Christensenella sp., assembly GCA_964435195.1. Taxonomy (GTDB): domain Bacteria; phylum Bacillota; class Clostridia; order Christensenellales; family Borkfalkiaceae; genus UBA1259. Next base: position 3,714 of record CAYSYT010000003.1, read on the forward strand.
TTCGACTCCGCTTAAAGAAACTTTCGTGTCTACCATATTATTTCCTCCTTAACGAGAACGGGACCGTCTTTACAAATACGTTTGTTGCCGTATTTGGTTTTACACGAACACCCCATACACGCGCCGAACCCGCAACCCATTCTTTCTTCAAAAGAATATTCGCCGCTCGTAAAACTTTTTGCGTAAACGGCTTTAAGCATGGGTTCGGGGCCGCAACAATAGGTATACGTGTATTCGCCGACGGTATCGAAAGCGTCCGTAACGAACCCTTTCGTTCCGCGACTTCCGTCCACGGTCGTTACCGTTACGGGCACGCCGAGAGCGGAAAACTCCTTCTCGTAAAAAACTTCGCTATCGGTATTAAAGCCTAAAATTACCCAAGGCTTTTTTCCCTGACCTATAAGTTTTTTGCAAAGATTGTATAACGGAGGAACACCTACGCCGCCGCCTATCAACAGCGGTCTGTCGCCCGATTTTTCGGTATCGTAGCCGTTGCCGAGTCCTGTTAAAACGTCGAGTTTTTTACCCTCTGAGTAACCCGACATAATTTCCGTACCTTTACCGACCATTTTATAAATAATCGTAAGCGTTTGCGAGGTATAATCGCACACCGATATCGGACGGCGTAAAAACAGCCCGTCGATACGAACGTTAACGAATTGTCCGGCAGCCGTTATTCCGCTCAAATCACCGGTAAGCGTCATTTTATAAACGGATTTTGCAATACGAGTATTTTCTTTTACGGTTAATACTACCTGTTTCAAATCGTATCTCCTTTTAAGCGTCGATAGTCGATATGCAGAGCGTGGTTTCTTCGAGTACGTCGAGTAAAACTCTTACCGTATCGAGTGAAGTAAACATGGTAACGTTGCTTTCGGTAGCGACTTTTCTTATAACGTAGCCGTCGCTCATTTGGTCGGACGCGCCGACGTTACTGGTATTTATTACGTAAGCGATATAACCTTGACGTATAGCGTCTTGAATTTCTTCGCTGCCGTCACTTATTTTCCCTACCTGATGCGTACGTATGCCGTTACTCTTTAAGAAGTTAGCCGTACCTTTGGTCGCAACGATATTAAACCCGAGGTTGTAAAATCTGCGCATAAGCGGTAACGCTTCTTCTTTATCTTTATCGGCAATAGTTACGAATACCGTTCCGTAGTTTTGCAAATGCATACCCGACGCCTGCAAAGCCTTATAAAGAGCGCGGTTAAGTTTATCGTCGTAGCCTATCGCCTCGCCGGTAGATTTCATTTCGGGCGACAAATAAGCGTCTATACCCCTTATTTTATTGAAAGAGAATACCGGAACTTTAACGTACCATCTCTTCTTTTCTTCGGGGTAGATATCGAAAATGCCTTGTTCTTTAAGGCTCTTGCCCATAATGACTTCGGTGGCGATATCAGCCAAACTGTAGCCCGTCGCCTTGGAAAGGAAGGGAACGGTTCTCGAAGAACGGGGGTTTACTTCTATTATATATACTTTTTCGTTTTTATCAACTATAAATTGGATATTGTAAAGACCGACGATACCTATACCCAATCCGAGTTTTTTTGCGTACTGCAATATCGTGCCTTTCACCTTGTCCGATATGCTGAACGTCGGGTAAACGCTGATACTGTCGCCCGAATGTATACCCGTTCTTTCGACGAGTTCCATTATACCGGGAACGAAAACGTCTCTGCCGTCGCAGATAGCGTCCACTTCGACTTCTTTACCGATAATGTATTTGTCTACCAAAACGGGCTTGTCTTCGTCTACTTCAACGGCTGTTTTTAAGTAATGGCGTAAACCTTCTTCGTCGGCGACGATTTGCATTGCCCTGCCGCCCAAAACGAAACTCGGCCTTACGAGTACGGGGTAACCTATTTTAGCCGCCGCCTTTACGCCGTCTTCTATTTTGGTAACGGCACAGCCGTCGGGTTGCGGAATATCGAGTTTCTTCAATATAGCGTTGAATAAATCTCTGTTTTCGGCTTTATCTATGGCTTCGCAGTCCGTACCGACGATTTTTACTCCGCGTTTATGCAAAGGTTCTGCAAGGTTTATAGCCGTCTGCCCGCCGAGGGAAGCGATAACGCCTTCGGGATTTTCAAATTCTACGATATTCATAACGTCTTCCGTGGTAAGCGGTTCGAAATAAAGTTTATCGCTCGTGGTGTAATCGGTCGAAACGGTTTCGGGATTGTTATTTATTATAATGGATTCGTAACCGCATTTTCTTATCGTGTTAACGGCGTGTACGGTCGAATAGTCGAACTCTACGCCCTGACCGATACGAATAGGTCCTGCGCCCAAAACGACGGCTTTTTTCTTTTTCGTCAAAATCGAATCGTTTTTGCCCGTATAGGAAGAATAAAAATACGGTATATACGCGCCGCTGTGGAGAGTATCGACCATTCTGAAAGCAGGCTTAATATTTTCGTCCTTTCTCTTTTGATAAATTTCGATTTCTTTTTTATTCCACAACTTTGCGACGTATTTATCGGAAAATCCCATTATTTTCGCTTGTTTTAATACTTCTAACGAATCAACGTTGTTTTTAATCGTCTTTTCCATATCGACGATTTTTTTGAAGGATTCGAGGAAGAGCGGAGTTATCATAGTAAGTTTATAAAGTTCGTCTATACCGATTCCGCGGCGAATGAGTTCCGCAACCGCGAAAACGTTATCCGATTTGAATTCTTTAAGATATTCTTTAATTTCCGTATCGGTCATACCGTCGAATTTTGCAAGATGCAAGTGGCAAACTCCGATTTCGAGAGAACGAACGGATTTAAGCATACATTCTTCGAGCGACGAACCTATGCCCATTACTTCGCCCGTAGCCTTCATTTGCGTGCCTAACGTATTCGGTACGGAAGCGAATTTATCAAACGGGAATCGCGGAAATTTTGCGACTATATAATCGAGGCTCGGTTCGTGAATCGCGGTAGTTCCCGCAACTTCGATTTCGTCGAGTGTCATTCCGACGGCGATTTTCGCCGTTACCCTTGCTATCGGGTATCCGCTCGCCTTGGAAGCAAGCGCAGACGAACGGGAAACACGGGGGTTAACCTCTATAAGATAATATTCGCTGCTGTTGGGGTTAAGAGCGAACTGAACGTTACAACCGCCCTCGATTTTAAGTTCCCTTATAATTTTTATCGCGCTGTCGTTAAGCATTTTAAGGTCGTGGTCGTTAAGCGAAAGTATAGGCGCAACGACTATCGAATCGCCCGTGTGTACGCCTACGGGGTCAACGTTTTCCATTCCGCAAATGGTTATCGCGTTATCGGCAGAGTCGCGCATAACTTCGAATTCTATTTCTTTATAGCCCTTTACGCTCTTTTCGACGAGTATTTGATGAACGGGAGATAATTTGAACCCGTTGGTTGCTATTTCGATAAGTTCGTCGTCGTTATAAGCGAATCCGCCGCCGGTTCCGCCGAGCGTGAACGCGGGACGCAAAACGACCGGGTAACCTATATCGTGCGCGGCTTTCAAAGCCTCGTCCATATTATACGTAATTTCGGAAGGAATGGTCGGTTCGCCTATGGACTGACACATTTCTTTGAAAAGTTCTCTGTCCTCCGCCCTTTCTATACTGTCGCTGTTCGTTCCGAGCAAAGCAACGCGACATTCTTTAAGAACGCCTTTCTTTTCGAGCTGTATAGCAAGGTTAAGCCCCGTCTGACCGCCTATACCGGGGACGATGGCGTCGGGGCGTTCGTAACGGAGAATTTTTGCAATATATTCGAGCGTTAAAGGTTCCATATAAACTTTATCCGCTATTGCGGTATCGGTCATTATGGTCGCGGGGTTAGAGTTGCAAAGTATAACCTCGTATCCTTCCTCTTTAAGAGCGAGGCAGGCTTGCGTTCCCGCATAATCGAATTCCGCCGCCTGACCGATGACGATAGGACCCGAACCGATTATGAGAACCTTTTTGATGTCTTTTCTTTTTGCCATATTTTTTTCCTCCTGAAAGTATTAACCTAATTTATTATAAACGGGTTTACCGTTGTATACCGTTAAAAGGTTTTCGCCGAAGACCTTCGTTCCGTCGAACGGCGTCGCTCTGCCTTTCGACAAAAAATCTTCGGAATCTATAACGTATTCTTTTTTTAAGTTCCATACCGAAAAACCGACGTCGGTTTTAATACCGAAACGTTTCCGCGGATTAACGCACATAATTTCCACCAACTTTTCAAGCGTGATAATCCCCGTTTTTACCAAATACGTGTAAGCAACCGAAAAAGCGGTTTCCAACCCGACGACCCCGAATACGCTGCCGTTTAATCCCTTGTTTTTTTCTTCTCGGGAATGTGGCGCGTGGTCGGTGGCAAGCATATCCACCGTGCCGTCGAGAACGCCTTCTATAAGCGCAACCCTGTCTTCCTCTCCGCGCAACGGCGGATTCATCTTAAAACGCCCTTCCTCGCACAAATCGGCGTCGGTTAAGGTTAAGTAATGCGGCGCGGTTTCGCAGGTGACGTTAACGCCTTCGCGCTTTGCTTTTCTAATCGCCGCTACCGTTTCTTTTGCGGAAACGTGGCAAACGTGATAGGCACAACCCGTTTTTTTAACGAGTTCGATATCCCTGACGACGGGCAACCATTCGCTTTCCGAACAAATGCCCTTATGTCCGTGCTTTTCGGCATACTTGCCGTCGTGTATATAACCGCCGTTAACCAAACCTTCGTCCTCGCAATGCGCGACTATAACTTTGTTAAGACGCTTTGCCTCAACCATTGCTTTTTCCATAAGAGCGCCGCTCTGCACTCCTTTGCCGTCGTCGGAAAACGCAACGACGTCCTTTGCCATTTCTTCCAAATCAGAAAGTTTTTCACCCTTCTGACCGACGGTTATAGAGCCGTAAGGCAAAACGGCGATAGAAGCGTCGCGCCCGATTATATCCGTTTGAACTTTCAAGTTTTCGGCGGTATCGGGAACGGGTTTTAAGTTAGGCATAGTGCAAACCGCGGTAAAACCGCCGCGAGCGGCAGCCGCACAACCCGTTTTTACCGTTTCTTTATAAGAAAAACCCGGTTCTCTGAAATGCACGTGCACGTCACAAAAACCGGGGAGAATAACCATATTCGAAAAATCGAAAACTTCACCTTTAAAATCAAACGGCGTTCCGTCGGAAAGGGAAAGTTTTCCGTCTGAGAAAACGACGTTTGACTTAATAAACTTACCGTCGGAATAAAGCGTTGAGTTTTTGAATAAAGCTTTCATAAAACCTTCCTTAATAAAAAAACCTTGCTTTCGGCAAGGTTAAATTTCAACTGTACGCGCACGGATACCCCGCCCGCACCTAAAATTAAAAACCTTGTCGACCTCTCTGTGTCGATTTAAAGATTCATCGTGTATTAGGATAACATTTAAAATCTTTAAAGTCAAGGTTTTTTACTAAATCGTTTTAAATTTTACTTTTCACGTTACAGCACTTTCGAAAGAAAATCTTTAAGACGCTCGTCTTTGGGGTTTTCGAAAAACTCTTTCGGAGTATTTTCTTCTTTTATAACGCCTTCGTCGATAAATAAAACTTTGGAAGCGACTTCTTTCGCAAATCCCATTTCGTGCGTAACGACTACCATAGTCATTCCGTCGTCTGCGAGTTTTTTCATCAATTCCAAAACTTCGCCGACCATTTCGGGGTCGAGCGCACTGGTAGGTTCGTCGAACAAAATAACTTCGGGGTCCATTGCCAAAGCGCGTATTATAGCGATACGTTGCTTTTGTCCGCCCGAAAGCGTTGACGGGTAAACGTTCGCTTTGTCTTCTAAGCCTATCCTTTTTAAGAGTTCCAAAGCCCTTTTTTCGGCTTCTTCTTTCGTCTTTATTTTAAGTTCTACGGGCGCAAGCGTAAGATTGCCCATTACGGTCAAATTATTAAACAAATTGAAGTGTTGAAAAACCATACCGACTTTTCTTCGCAATTCGTTTTCGCCTATACCGTAATTTTTAACGAATTCTTTTACCGCATCGGAAAACTCTCTTCCCTCGTGTTTGGTAAGCAGTTTTTTGTCGATAATTTCTTTAACGATAGCATCCGAACCGGCTTGTAATTCTTCCGTTTTGTCGTTTACACCGCAAAGATTTTTATACGTTTTAGATTTTTTTATAATATCATCGTGTAAATAAGGGTCAACGGAGGTAATGAGTTTGTCTTTAAACCAAATTTCGCCGTGCGTAGGAGATTCCAACAAATTCATACAACGGAGAAAGGTAGATTTACCGCTGCCCGAAGGCCCGATAATAGCAACTTTTTCACCCTTTTCGATTGTACACGAAACGCCTTTAAGGACTTCTACCGAACCGAAATTTTTATGAACGTTTTTAGCGCTTATCACTTGCCCTCAACCTCCTTTCGATAAGTTTAATGATAAAGGTAAGAAAATATACTATTGCAAGATAAAAGAGCGCTGCCACAAACATCGGTGCAAGAAAATTTGCAAGCTCGTTACCGCTGCCTATTATTTTAGCAACCAAAGTTAAATCGTAAAGCCCACCAACCATAGAAACGATGGAAGTTTCTTTAACGAGCGCGATAATTTCGTTACCGATAGACGGTATAACGTTCTTTATTGCTTGCGGAATTATAATTTTAGTCATAGTTTTAGAATACGTAAGCCCTAACGCTCGTCCCGCTTCCGTTTGCCCTATATCAACTGATAATATTCCTGCTCTAATCGATTCGGAAACATATGCTCCGGAGTTTATACCAAAAGCAAGAATTGCTACGATTTCCATAGGAAAGCCCCTTATAGCAAATACAACGAAAGCCATAATAAATAATTGCAACGCCATAGGCGTTCCCCTGAACACCGTAGTATATACGTCGCAGATAACGTTAAGTACACGCATAACGGGATTCTTTGACGGAACTATTTTTACTATAGCAACGAGCGTTCCTAAAATTACGCCGATGATACTTGCGCCTATCGAAATTAAGATAGTACACCAAAGACCTTTAAATATCATCGACATATATTCGCTACTCGAAAAAATTTTAACGAGATTCTCAAAAAACCCTGCGCTTAAATTATAAAACATATTTTTCCTTTTTCAAAAAAGAAACCGCCTAACGCGGTTTCTTCCTTGTTTTTTTATTAGTCAGAAAGACCGAGGTGTTGTGAAACGAGAGCGTTAATACCGTCTGAACCAAGTTCCGTAAGAACTTCGTTTATAGCGTTAAGCAATTCGGTATTTCCTTTTGTAACGCAAATAGCATATTGTTCTTCGGTTGCGGTATCTACATCGTAATAAAGAGCGTAACATACGTAACCGCTGTTGCTATTGCAAATATATTCTGCGGGAAGTTTATCAACGATAACTATATCTATTTGATTTGCACCTATCGCGTCTACTGCAAGTTGGGCATTATCATAAGGTGTAACAGAACCCTTAGTATCTTTAAGTTCTCCTTTTTCGATTTCGTCCGAAGCATAAATATGCCCCGTCGTATCGCGTTGCACACCGATTTTTTTATTCATAAGGTCAGACCAGAAAACGCAAGTCGTTCCGTCTGTCGCACTCTTCGTTACGATTGAATCGGTTGCTTTTACTATTACGTACTGTACGGAAGTATAATAAGGATTCGAGAATGCTACTTTTTCAGAACGTGCTTCGGTAATAGTAATACCCGCCGCACCGCAATCATACTTTTTACCGCTTGATACGTTATCTATAATAACGTCAAAATCGGTATTTTCAAAAACGACTTTCTTGTCGAGTTTTTTGCCGACTTTGTTCATAATATCAACGTCAACACCTACGATTTCAGAACCTTTATAATATTCAAACGGTGCGAAAAACGCGTTAGTATCAACGTAAATAGCATCGTTACCGCAAGCGGTAAACCCTACGCAAGCAACACACATAAGCATTGCAAGAATTAAAGTGATAATCTTTTTCATGTTTTTCTCCTTCTTGTAAGGGGTTATCTCATTTGCCAAGGCAAATGAGAAGGGTATACCCTTAAAATTTTTTTCTTTTTTTTAATTTACCGTTATTATAGTACCTTAATGTTTTTTTGTCAAACGAATTTTCACCGCTTTCAAGTTTTTATTCAATTTTCTTATAAAATATGAATAATTTTATGAATAAAAGTAAAAAATCGCCCGTATAGGGCGATTTTTTTCACACACCTTTCTTTCGTCCGAGTTCGGTGTTGTCGCTTTTTCTGTTTTGCAAAATTTTTTCGGGGTTCGGTTTGTCTTCGTAACGGTAATCTTCGCCGTGTTTTTTTATATAACTCTCTATAACGTTATGCGACGCAACCTGACCTATACTTGAATTTACCTGACGTTGATATTTGAAAAAATCCGAGCCGTCGGGAATATCGTCAATCGGTAAAGTTATTTCTTTACAACCCGTTAAACGAACGCTTTTCATCACGCCGCGAACGTATTCTTTATTGCTTTTTAATTTCAACAACGACGGAAATTCCGCGCCGCCGACGAACAGTTGTTCCCATTCTCTACCCTCGTATTTATAAAGCATTTCCGCGGCTATTTTCAAATGCGTCAATTCTTCTTCGAAATGAGAAAACCAAATTTTTTTAATTTGCGGATGAGTTTCGTCCATATAACACGAATAATACAGATAACATTCGGTGTATTCGTGCATAACCCAACTTTCAAACCAAGAACTCGAAGGGTCCGTAAGCGAACCGTAACCCGTAACGTGCTGTTCTTCTATCATTGCGATTTCGTTATACAATTTTCTGCCCGCGTCCGAATGATAAAATCCGCCCACGTTCATATAAAAATTCATCGTTTGTTGCTCCGCCGCCGTTATTATCGCCGTATGCAGTCTGGTAAGCAAACCGTCTTGCCAACAATTTATATATCTGCGAACGTCGTCGTCGGGGTGGCGGTGTTCGGAAACAGTCGGTCTTCCGGGCATAATTTCCGTATATCCTCCGACCAACCTTTCGGCGTGAATTCCTTGTTCCGCATCTAAAAGGTCGGCGTATCTGTACAAATGGTCGAAATCTTCCAAAAGCGCAAAATCGAGTTGAGCCTTAACGAAAAGATTTTTTTCTTTTTGCGCCATTTCGGCGGTAAGGTCTACGGCAAGTTGTTCGTAACCTATGGTAGTTTCCAAAATAGTTTCGTCAATAGGTTTTAACGCCGATATGCGTTTTTGTTGCTGTTGTTCCTGCCGCCTTACTCCCGCAATTACTCTGCGCACGTCGTTATTCAAGCAATGACGGTTAAATTGATGCAAGAACCAGTTTGACTCGAATTCCGTGCCGTTCATAAGAATAACGCGCGTTTTCGTATACGGACTTGCAGTATTCTTATCGTAGGCTTGCGGACTCAACGCTTGCCAGTTTGCATAGGTAATTTTACCGCTAACGGGTAACTCTTGAAATGGATTCATATAATTCTCCTTTACTTTTTTCAAGTATTATTCCCGTTCGCAATTTTTTAATACGAAAAAATCCGCCTTTTAAAAAGCGGATTGATAAAATTATAAGTCGTACGCACGAAACAGTTAAGTCCGTCCGTTATAAGTATCGTTAAAATTTTGTTCTTCCAAGTCCTCTCGTATAAGCATCGGTGTGTTCTTTTTTCTTCTCCGTTTTATCAAAAACAAGACGAAAGCCGAAACGAGCACCGCAAAAGTAAACCCCGAAAAATCTATGGCAACGTCTGTTAAAGAAGCTACCCTATCCGAAAAAGATTGTATAAATTCGTCGATTAACGCCACCGTCAGCCCCACGCAAAGCATTTCGGGAATTCTGCCAAAACGGTAACGGGAAATTAAAACGTATAATACGAAAACTTCTACCCCCAAAACGGCGAACTCCGTACCGTGCGCCATCTTGCGAAACACGAACGGCGTTATAACCGTTTTTATACTGTCTTTACCCGATTCCCCAACAACGCCGCCCACGACTTCCATCGTAGAATCGTAAACGGTATCCGATTCTTTCTTAGATAGGCTTCCGTTAAGTAACGAATTAGTCCAAATAAAACCGAGCGTCAAAAAAATCAATATACATACCGTGATAATTCCCGCTTTGCGTTTTTTTGATATTTCCATCGTTTAACCTTTCCTTTTGCTTTCGGTAACTAACGTTAAAATTTTTTTCGCCGTAGACTTTTTAAAATCGGATTTTTCAAACCTGACCGCCCAGTTTTGTTCCTTTACCGTCCCGGGCTCGTTTATTCTGTACTCCGTGCCCATAAACAATATATCTTGCATAGGTATTATAAACGCGTTCGCCCTGCTGAAAAATCCCAACTTGATTACAGCGCTCGCCAACGAACGGTTATCGGATATTTTTTGTTTTATTTTCTGAATAGAAAGGCTGTTATTTACCCCGTTAACCAAATTTTTATAATCCCACTCCGACGCGTTTTCTATAAGTCCCGTAAGAGTATCGTTATCGTGCGTACCCGTATAGCAAACGCAATTTTCCCGAATATTTTGCGGTAAATAAAGATTATCGGATTCTCCGTTAAATGCAAACGAAAGTATTTTCATTCCGGGATACCCCGTATATCTCAACAATTCCCTTACGCCGTCGTCTATAATACCCAAATCCTCGGCGACTATTCTGCCGTTTCCGACGCTTTTGCGTATGGCGTCGAAAAGTTCTACGCTCGGAACTTTCACCCATTCGCCTCTCGTGGCGTCTTCGGCGTATGCCGGAATTTCATAATATCTGTCTAACCCGCGGAAATGGTCTATTCTGACGTAGTCGTACGTTTTAAGGGCGGATTTAAGTCTATTCGTCCACCAAGAAAAACACTCTTCTTTATGCGATTGATAATCGTAAACGGGGTTGCCCCACAATTGTCCCTTTTGGCAAAAGTAATCCGGCGGAACTCCCGCGACGCAAGTCGGCGTAAGATTTTCGTCGAGTTTGTAAATGCTTGGATTTTCCCAAACGTCAACGCTGTCTTTCGCAACGTAAAGCGGCATATCGCCCATTATTTTTATACCTCTTGCGTTAGCATATTTTTTTAACGAAAACCATTGTTTTTTCGCCTGAAACTGTACGAACTGCCAAAATAAAATTTCGTATTTGTTTTCTTTTTCGAAGTTTTTTAAAACGGCTGAGTCTTTGTACTTAAATCCGTCTTCCCACTCGTAAAAAGGCTTATAATCGAATTTTTCTTTTATCGCCATAAAAAGCGAATATCCGTAAAATTCTCTGCTTTTTACAAATTTTTTAAAATCGGAATTTTCAATATCGAAACGGGAAAACGCTTTCCTCAAAACCGAATAACAGTTAAAATAAACTTTACCGTAATCTATATAACCGCCGCCGTTCGTTTCGACGGGTAAATCCGATTCGGTAACCAACTTTTCTTTTTTTAATAAATCGAACCCTATAAAAAAAGGATTATACGATTTCGAAGCAACCGAAGAATACGGAGAATTACCGTAACCCGTTTGAACGAGCGGTAAAATCTGCCATATTTTACACCCCGATTCCGCCAAAAAATCAACAAAATCATAACTTTCTTTTCCAAATCCGCCGATTCCGTACCTGTTCGGCAACGAAAAAATCGGCATAAGCACACCGCAACACCTTTTCATTTGACTATAAATTCTTCCCTTTTAGTTATTTGTCGACGTTTCAGAATCGAATTCCTCCGCAAAATAAGTTTTTTCCAAACTTTCGGTAGGTATTTTTAAGCATACCGCCGTCATATAAATCGCAACGACGATGCCGAGTAACGCAGTTATGACGACGGTAACGAAATCCCATTGATTCCCGACCGCCACGTAAGAAAGCGCAAGCCCCCCTACATCGTATACGGAGTGAAGCGTAGCCGCCACGAATAAATTTTTCGTTGCCGCCGTAGATATCGCGCACATCGCGCCTATCAAAAACGAATAGCCGACTTGCAACGCGGTCGCGCCAATCCCCGCGCCGGCAAAAACGTTTATCAAATGCGATGCGCCGAAAACGGCGGACGACAGCGCGACAGCCCAAAACACCCCGTATTTACCTTTTTTAACTACTCGGTAACACAACGGAAAAACAAGCCCTCGAAAAACGAATTCTTCGTAAAATCCGACCGACGCGCAAAAAATAACGTAAAGCACGAGTTGAACGGCATCCGCTTGAAAAGTAACGTTTCCGTAACACACGCCGATTATCGGAAAATTGTTTACGGCAACGGCAAGCGACGGAACGACGACGAGCAAAGCCAAACCAGACGGCTTGGTTTTCAACGCTTTTTCAAAACCGTATTTAAATATAAAATAAGCAGCGATAACGGTCAAAACCGCTCTGACCGTTATTCCCGAAACGAGTTTAGCCGTCAACGTATCGTCGATAAACAATCCGAAAAGTTTATCTAACGGCAACGATGCGCCCCCGACGGCAAACAGCGTAATAATAATTATATGTGATATAGGCGTTTTAACGGCATCCTTGCGTAATGCGTTCATAGAATAAAACCGCCGTCGCAAGTTATCGACTGTCCCGTAATAAAATCCGCTTTTTCGCAAGACAAAAAATAAATCAGTTCGGCAATTTCTCTCGGCGCACCGAGTCTGCCGAGCGGCGTCGCGTCGAAAACTGCGGCAAATTCGCTTTCGGATAACCTTGCATTCATTTTAGTATCTATTACCCCGGGACAAACGCAGTTTACGTTTATATTCGACGGTGCGACCTCTTTCGCAAGGGCTTTCGTAAAACCTATAATAGCGGATTTTACGGTAGAATACGCCACTTCCATACTTGCACCGACAACACCCCAAACGGAAGAAACGTTTACGATTTTGCCTTTTTTGCGTTCTATCATTTTATCCAAGCACAACCGCGACAGTTTTACTGCGGATTTTAAATTTACGTTTATTTGGTCTTCCCATTCGCCGTCGGTAGTTTCGGTAAAAAGTTTATAAAGTCCGACGCCCGCGTTGTTTACGAGTACGTCTACGTGCCCGAAATTTTTTATCACGTCGGAAAACAAATTTTCAACGCCGTTTTCCGAACGGAAATCGCTTTTTACCGCAAAAAAATAATCGGACTTTCCCGTTTCCGAAAGACTTTTTTCGAGTTCTCTTATACCCGCCGTATCGTTATTGAATTGTCCTGCGACGAAATAACCGTTTTCGATAAAAATTTTTACCGTTTCTTTTCCGATACCACCGCTTGCGCCGGTAATCAAAGCCGTTTTCAAAATATTTTCTCCGTTACAATAAGACACCCGCAAGAAAAATTGCGGGCATCAGTACGTTTATATTTTAGCCTTTTACACGTTCCATATATTCGCCGGTTCTGGTATCTACCCTGATAAGTTCACCTTCTTCGACGAACATAGGCACTTGAATTCTCGTACCCGTTTCGAGAACGGCTTCCTTGGTAGCGTTGGTCGCGGTATTGCCTTTTACCGAGGGGTCAGCCTGCGTTACGCGCAAAACCACGAAGTTTTCGCATTCGACCGAGAACGCGACGCCTTTGTACGACCTTACGATAACGGGGTCGTTTTCTTTAATATACTTCAAAGCGTCTTCGACTTGGTCGTAGTTCAGCGGAACGAGGTTGTATTCTTGGTCCATAAAATAATACAATTCGCCGTCGTTGTAAGAATACGTCATATTCTTGTTTTCAATGGTAGCCTCCTGAACCTTTTCGGTGGGGTTCCAAGTTTTTTCCAAAACCGCACCGGTTACTACGTTTTTCATCTTCGTTCTTACGAACGCCGCGCCCTTACCGGGTTTTACGTGTTGAAAATCAACGATGGTATAAATACCGCTTTCGTATTCGAACGTTACGCCTTTTCTAAAATCGCCTGCTGATATCATTGTGTTTTTCTCCTTGATAATGTTTTTTATTTTTATTAAATGCCTAAAACGACAAGTTCTTTCGAATCGGTAAACAATCTTTGAGTTTCTCCGTTTTTAATCACGGCGGTATCTTCGATTCTGACACCGAATTCGCCGTCAAAATATACGCCGGGTTCAACGGTAAAAACGGTGTTCTCGGTTAGCGTGCCCTCTCTTTTATCGGAAAGTATCGGAGATTCGTGAATTTCGAGCCCTAAACCGTGCCCCAAAGAATGTGTAAAATATTCTGCAAAACCGTAATCTTTTAATACGCCGACGGCATAGCCGAACGCTTGCTTTAACGTAGTATCGGTTTTTATGTTCTCTTCCGCAAATTCGTTTGCTTTAAGCACTGCGGAATACGCTTTTATAAATTTTTCGTCGGGATTGCCGAAAAAAAACGTTCTCGTAATATCCGAACAATATCCGTTTACCGTACAACCCGCGTCAATCAAAACAGCCATTCCGTAATCCAAAACGGTATTACCCGTTTCGTGATGAGGTACGGCGGAATTTTTACCGAAAGCCACAATCGTATCGAAAGCAATACCTTCGCCGCCGAACTCGACGAACAAATCTTCCAACTTGCTTTTTATTTGAAGTTCGGTAACACCCTTTACGATATAACGTTTAATTTCCGAAAAGGCTTTTTGCGTTATTCTGCAAGCCTTCTCTATAAATAAAAGTTCTTCTTGCGTTTTAACGCTACGTACCGCGCGCAAACGTTCCGTGCCGTCAGAAAATTTAACTCTTAACTTTTTGTATTCGTCGTATTCCGTAAGAGTGGTATGTTCGTAATCCAAGAAAATACGTTTTATTTTCAATCTTTTAACTTCTTCCGCTATCGATTGAAGCCCTTTATAACACACGACCGAAACGCCCGTCCCCGCCAACTTTTCCTTTACGGCGTAAAAATATCTCGAATCCGCAAAATAAACCGTGGCGTCGGAAGTCAGCAATACCGTACCTTCCGCAACGTCTACACCCGAAAAGTAACGCCTGTAATATCTGTCGGTCAACAAAAAGCCGCTGTTTTTATTTTTTACGAGTTCAGCATTTTTGAAATTCATACGAATAATATTTTACCAAAAAAACGCAAGCAAGTCAATTATTACGATATATTTGTTGCATTTTTACGGCGTCATCGTCCTGCGTGCCCGCAGACTCGCATATAATTACGGGTTCTAACCTCAATTTTTTCAACGCACTCGCAAGCGGTTGGAATTCCGGCCCGTAAACCGTATCTTCAAAAGTAAGATGTCTGACCTCTCCTTTTGCGGAATATTCTATCTTTGAAAAATGAACGTGGAAATGCTTCATTTTTTCAAAACCGAGGTTATCAATCATATAATTTAATCTATCCGAATAATCTTTTTCGGTTTTTAAGCTTCCGCACTCTCTTGCGTTAACGTGCCCGAAATCTACGGTAGGAATATAAATTTCGTCTATTTTGCAAAATTCGGTTATTTCCTCTACCGTCCCTATCTGTCCTGCCTTACCCATGGTTTCGGGACAAAATAAAACGTCTTCTAAATTTTGCTCGTAAATTTTATCGCGAAGAATTTTCAACCGTTCCGTCGTTAGCGCAACTGCGTCTTCTCTTCTCGCTTTACCTTGGCTGGCAGAATGAAAAACAACCCGATTACCGCCCATTAAACGCACTTTTTTAGCAGATTGAATTATATATTCGTAAGATTTTTCGGCATTAGCGTCTTCCGGATTCGCAAAATTAACGTAATAAGGTGCGTGAACGCTTATTTCAACGCCTGCCTTTTTGAATGACTCACCGATAGACAAAGCCTTTTCGTCGCTTAAATTAACGCCCCTGCCAAACGAATACTCGAAACAATCGAGTCCCTTTTCCTTTACCCACGTTGCGGAATCCTCGCTTGCCGTAAAACCCGCTTCACGGAAAGCAACGGAGTTTCCGCTCGGTCCGAATTTAATCATAAATACCGCTCCTTATTTCTTCCAAATCAGATTTTAATCTGCCAACCAAATCGTCGGCGCAATCGAATTTTTTTATTCCGCGCATATACGCGCTGAAAAACACCGTAAGCCGCTTGCCGTATAAAGTACCGCTGAAATCAACGATATGCGCTTCTATAAGTTTATCGTCAAGACCGAAAGTCGGACGAGCGCCGTAATTTATAATCGCACGGTATTTTTTTTTGCCTATAAAAACCTCGCCCGCATACACACCGTCTTTCAACTGCTTTTTTTCCATGCCTATTTTTATATTTACCGTAGGAAAACCCAACTTTCTGCCGACTTTTCTGTCTTCGAAAACCGTTCCCGTAACAGAATATTTTCTGCCTAAAAGTTCGTTTGCCGAAACCACGTCCCCGTCCGTCAACAGTTTTTTTATTTTAGTGGTGGAAATTTTTTCACCGCCGAACGTAACGTCTTTACAAACGGTAACGTCCTGCCCGTGCGATTTTGCGTATTCCCGCAAAAACCGAACGTCTCCTTCTCCGAATTTACCGAAAGTATAATCGTCCCCGCACGCGTAAGCGGTTATATCGTAAACGGAGTTTATATAATCCAAAAATTCCGTTTTGGTCAATGAAAGGAAATCTTCCGACACAGGCGCGAACAGAATTTCTTCCACGCCGAGTTCTTTTAATATAATCCGCCTTTCTTCCGAGTCGTATACGACGGTATCGCAAAACCCGAGCGCACGCTTCAAATTTTCAGCAAAAGAAAAAACCGCCAAAGACGACCCCGTCGTCAACGCCTTTTCTTTCGCCGCGCCTATTACCGCGCGATGACCTTTATGCACGCTGTCGAAAAACCCGAGCGCAATTACGACCTTTTTTTTATCTGACATAGGTTACGATTTTCAAAACTCCCCGTTTAGCCTCTCCTATTCCCCAAAACTCGTCTTCGTTGTATACCCTATATACTCCGTCCGCATAACCGTAATTTTCGAATACTCCGTTTAGAATTTTAACGGCGCGGTCGTTAGGCAAAATCAATTTTTCGTACCTCACGACTTCGTCGGCGGGAATAAGATATTTTTCGGGGTTTTCGCACGATTTGAATTCTTCGACGCTTATACCGTTGCCGATGTTAAAAACACCGCTTGCGGTCCGTTGTAATTTACTCATTACGCCAAGCGAAGAAACCGCATAGGCTATATCTCTCGCAAGGGAACGGATATAAGTACCGCCCTTGCAATCTACCTTAAAGGCGAAAGCGTTGTCCGACGTTTGCCCTAACAATTCTATATTGAGAACGGTAACCGTGCGTGCTTCGAGAACGAAATCCACACCCTTGCGCGCAAGCTGATATCCTCTTTTACCGTCCACGCATTTTGCCGAATATTTCGGCGGTATCTGTTTTATATCTCCTATAAAATCTTTCAACACCGCTTTTATCTCGTCCGCCTTAGGAATATACGAAGTAACCGCCTCGGTTTTCCCCGTAGCGTCCAAAGTATCGGTCGTATAACCGAACGTAAATTCCGCCAAATAAGTTTTTTCTTTATCGAGAAGATACTGAAAAAGTCTTGACGCTTTACCTATACCGACAGGCAAAACGCCCGAAGCCATAGGGTCGAGCGTTCCCATATGCCCGCAGGGCATATTAAATTTTTTTTTGACCGCTCCGACGGCATAAGCGGAACTCATACCCTCGGGTTTTAGCAAATTTATAAAGCCTTTCATTTTCAATCCGTTAAATGCTGACTTACCGCGTATCTTATTTTATCTACCGCTTCTTCATATTCACAACAAAGCCTGCACCCGCTTGCGCGAATATGCCCTCCGCCGCCGAATAATTCGGCAACGGCGTTTACGTCAATCGTTTTGGAGCGGAAACTTATCTTGAACTTGTTTTTTTCCGCCTCCATTAAACAAACGCCTACCTCGACGGCGTCGATTCCCATTACGAAATCTATAAAACCTTCCGTTTCTTCTCTAAGCGTGCCCGTCCGTTCGAAATCTTCTTTTTTGACCGTTATAACCGCAAGCCTATCGTCGCAAAAATACCGTATTTTTGACATGACGTCGCCGAAAAGTTTCGCTCTGTTTTTCGACTGTCTGCTAAAATTGTTATATACTATTACGTTTAACCTCGCGCCCTTTTCAACGAGAGCCGAGGCGTTGTTTAACGTTTCCGCCGTAACGTTGTCGTGCTTAAAATTCCCCGTATCCGTAACGATGCCCGTAAGCAACAATTGAGCGATATTTTCGGTAACGTTAACGCCCAAAACGTTTATAAGTTCAAAAATATTTTCCGCGTTAGACGCCCTGTCGATTACACAAACGTTTTTCGCAAAACGCGTGTTCGAAACGTGGTGGTCGATACAGTAGGTGTTTTTATGTTGCATAAACTCCGATTCGTAACGACCGAGTCTGTTTCCCGTTGCAACGTCAACGGCGACGAAAGCGGAATAACCGTCGGTTAAATTTCCGTTAAACGATATTTCTCCGTTAAAATAATCGAATTTTTTAGGAACGACCCCGTCACAAAAAACGTCGGTTTTAATGTTCAACGATTTTAGCGCGAGTTTTAACGCAAACGCCGAACCGATTGCGTCGCCGTCCGGATAAATATGGCAAAAAATCGCCACCGATTTTTCTTTTTTTAATTTTGCGGCAAAATCTTTTACGGTTGCCATACTATTTTTCACCTTTTTCAATTTCGAGAAAAAGTTTATTCATTTTATCGCCGTATTCCATAGAATCGTCTAAAAAGAACTGTAATTCCGGCACCGTTCTCGTACGCACCGATTTAGAAAGTTCGTACCGTATTTTTTTAGCGTCTCCTTTTATAGCGTCGAACGTGATTTTACGTTTTTCCGACGACCCCGAAAATACGCTTACGTAAACTTTTGCATACGATAAATCTCTCGAAGTATCGACGTGAACGATGCTGAACATTTCGGTTATAAAAGGATTTTTAAGTTTTCTGCTTATAATTTCATAAATTTCTTTTCGAAATTCAGCGTTAAGTTTATCCGTTCTGTTTACTCTGCCGTTCATAAAATAAAACCCTGTGCCGTAATCAATTTTTAGTTTCTTCTATCAAATAACATTCGATAAAGTCGCCGACTTTAATATCGTTAAATCTTTCGATGGAAATACCGCATTCATAGCTTTGCGCGACTTCTTTTACGTCGTCTTTAAAGCGTTTAAGTTGCAAAACGTTGCCTTCGGTAATCATAACGTCGTCGCGATAAATACGAAGTTTGCCGTTGCGTACGATTTTACCGTCCGTTACGTAACAACCTGCAACCTGACCGACGCCGGAAATCTTAAACACTTCGCGAACTTCGGCTTTGCCGAGATATACTTCGGTAAATTTAGGTGCAAGCATACCTTTAAGCGCGTTTTGAACGTCTTCGATAGCTTCGTAAATAACTCTGTAAAGTTTAACGTCTACGCCGCTTTTTTCCGCAATCTGTTTTGCGTTGGAATCGGGGCGTACGTTAAAGCCTATAATAATAGCCTTTGAAGATTCCGCAAGCATAATATCCGATTCTTTAATCGCGCCTGCCGCCGCGTGAATAACGCTAACTTTGACTTCTTCGTTAGAGAGTTTTTCCAACGACTGTTTAACCGCTTCTACCGAACCCTGAACGTCCGCTTTAACGATAATATTAAGCGTTTTCATATCGCCTTCGGCAATCTTATTGAATACGTCGTCAAGCGTAACCATTTGCGACGCTTTAAGCATATTTTCTCTTTCTCTGTTCTTTCTTTCTTCCGCAACGAGTTTGGTCAACTTTTCGTGTTCTACCGCGTAAAGAATATCGCCCGCGTTAGGAACTTCGTCAAGGCCCATAATCGATACCGGCGTAGAAGGTCCTGCGGAGGTAACCTTTCTGCCCTTATCGTCGTTCATTGCTCTTATTTTACCCGTTACCGTTCCGACGACGACGCTGTCCGAAACTTTCAACGTGCCGTTTTGAACGAGAATAGTTGCGACGGGTCCTTTACCTTGGTCGAGTTTTGCTTCGATGACGACGCCCTTCGCCTTTCTGTTCGGGTTTGCTTTCAAATCTTTTATTTCTGCGAGAAGATTTACGTTTTCCAAAAGATTTTCCATACCATCTCCGGTTTTCGCCGAAACGGGACAAACGATAACGTCTCCGCCCCATTCTTCGGGAAGCAATCCGTGTTCGGTAAGTTGCGTTTTAATTCTTTCGGTATTCGCTTCAGGTTTATCTATTTTATTCATTGCGACGATAATGGGAACGTCTGCCGCTTTCGCGTGGTTTATCGCTTCTACCGTTTGAGGCATTATTCCGTCGTCGGCAGCGACGACCAAAATCGCTATATCCGTCGCCTGCGCGCCTCTCGCTCGCATAGCCGTAAACGCTGCGTGTCCGGGCGTATCGAGGAAGGTTATAACCTTTCCGCCGACGGAAACCTGATAAGCGCCTATATGTTGAGTAATACCGCCCGCCTCACCCGCGGTAACGTTGGTTTTTCTGATTCTGTCAAGTAACGAAGTTTTACCGTGGTCAACGTGTCCCATAACGGTAACTACGGGCGGACGACGAACGAGATTTGCTTGGTCGTCGACTTCGTTATCGAAACCTTCGCTCAAAACGTCTTCTGCGGTCTTATCGAGTTTAAGCTCCAATTCTACGCCTATATCCGCTGCGATAAACGCCGCCGTATCGAAATCGATGGAATCGTTAATAGTTTTCATTATGCCTTCTTTAAAAAGGCGTTTGGTTATTTCCGCCGCGGTTATACCGATTTTTTCGGACAAAACTTTAAGCGGAATCATTTCGGTAGTCATTACCGCTTTTTCGATTTTAATAGCGGTATTTTCGGCTTTCTTTTCCTTTTTAACCGGACGGAATTTACGGTAACCGGTTTTATTTTCGTCGAAATCGTCTATATCGACTTGATTTTTAATAAGCGACCGTTTATTTACCGTGCGTTTTTCGTCGTAAGATTTTTCGTTCGTCTGTTTCTTTTTACCGAAACTTCTCTTATCGGCGGTAGGAACGATAGGCGGAGCAACGTACGTTTCGCGCGGTTTTTTCGCGCCGCCCGAAGAACCGTTGCCGCTACCCTTGTTAAACTGCGGTTTATCGGTACGGGTCTTGTTAAACCCGTTCTTATCTCTATTATAACCCTCTTTGTTGTAGCCCTCTTTCGCGCCCGTTCTCTGCGGACGGTCGTGAGATATAGGTCCTTCCCTGCGAACTATAAACGAAGGTCTCGGCGCTTCTTTAACGACGTATTCTTTTCTTTCGGGCTCGACGGGTTTAACAGAAGGCTGCTGCGTTTCCGTCTTTTCGGATTTAACGGGTTCGTCAACCTTTTCGGAATTATTTTTTTCCTTCGGCTCTTCCGTTTTCGGAACGCCGTCTACCGACCGGCTCGACGTATCTTCCGCAACATTTACCACGGTTTTTTCTTCTACATCGGGAATTTTTTCGATTTTTTCCTCAACGGGTTCGGGCACGGGTGCGAAATCGGGTTCTGCAACCGGTACTGTTTTTATTTCAGAATCTTCTTTCTTTTCGTTAAAAAGCCTCGATTTTTCTTCAAGACGGTTTTTTACCGATTTAATACCCGAAACGTATTCGTTTGCAGATTCTTTCAAACCTTCCAACTTGCCGCTTTCATAGAGGTCTCTTATTTTTTTCAAACTTTCGTTACGAATTTCTTTTTTATCAGCCATTAAATTTCTCCTATCCTCTCTCGATAAAATCATTTTCCGCATTGTCGACTATTGCCGACGCAAGCCCTTTATCGGATATAGCCATAACTTTTGAATTCTCTCTGTGAGTAAATTCTTCTAATTTTCTGCCGTTGCTTTGCAATAGCGTGCAACCGAAACGTTTTGCTAATTTTTCGGCGTCTTTAAAAGTGTTTTCGCTTGCCGTTTCGCAAACGAGCACCAAATACGCTTTTTTAAGCGTAGCCACCGCGTTTAAGCCTATTTTATACTTTCCCGTACGCATTGCGAACCCTACGAAGGTTTCGGCTTTAGTTCTCTTTTCCAAGGAAATCCGCCTCCAACGCCTCGTAAACGGCGTCGGGAACGTTACACTCGAAAGCGCGGTTTAACAATTTTTGTTTTTTTAATTTTGTCAAACACTCTTTATCCGTGCAGATATACGCGCCGCGTCCGTTTTGCTTACCCGTTACGTCGAGTTTAATTTCGTCTCCGAATTTTACTATTCGCATCAGCTCGCGTTTGGGTTTAGAAGTTCTACACGCTATGCACGTACGCATAGGTACTTTTTTTTCCATAATTCTCCTACCGAATAAAATTATTCTTCGCTCGGCAATTCGTCCGAAATCACGCCTTCCTCATTCAAAGCGGCGCTTTCGCTTTTAACGTCTATCTTCCAACCGGTAAGACGTACTGCGAGCCTTGCGTTTTGACCGCTCCTTCCGATAGCAAGCGAAAGTTTATCGTCGGGAACGATAACCCTTGCGTTGTTTTCGCCTTCCAATTGAATAACTTTAATTACGCGTGCGGGCGAAAGCGCTTTCGCGATAAATTCAAGCGGGTCTTCGCTCCACGGAATTATATCTATCTTTTCTCCGCCGAGTTCGGCGACGATTGCGTTAACGCGCGCGCCCTTGTTACCTACGCATGCACCGAGAGCGTCGACCGCGGGGTCTTCGCTGTAAATAGCGATTTTCGTTCTCTGCCCGGGTTCTCTCGCAATGCCTTTAATAACGACTACACCCTGTCTGATTTCGGGTACTTCGTTTTCGAAAAGACGTTTAACCAAACCGTTTGCCGTTCTCGAAACGACTATTTGAGCGGCTTTGCCGGTATTCTTTACTCTCTTAACGTAAACGTTAAGTTTTTGATTAAGTTCGTATTTTTCACCGGGGACTTGGTCGTTGGGAAGCAACACGCCTTCTATTTGATTTCCGCCGATTTCGACGTAAACGTTTCCGTCTTCTATGCGGCGTATGGTACAAGTCATAAGTTCGCCTTCTTTGTCTTCGAACTCGTTAACGGTGTTTTCGCGTTCTATTTCGCGAAGTTTTTGCATAACGACCTGTTTAGCCGTTTGCGCCGCTATTCTGCCGAAATCCTTGGTCGAAATTTCGTTTGCTATAACGTCGCCGGCCTTGTATTTTTTACCGTTAACGCAAGCGTCTTCCACCGAAATTTCCTTATCGGGGTCGACGACCTCGTCAACGACGTTTTTCACACTGAAAATTCTGATACCTTTTTTTTCGGGCGAAAGCCTTACTTCTATACCGCTAACGTCTCCCGTGTGCTTTTTATACGCAATTGCAAGCGCGTCTTCCAAAGCGGAAATAAATTCCTCGCGGGAAATACCTTTTTCTCTTTCCAAAGCGTCAAGTGCCAAAAAGAAATCTTGATTTTGCATTATTTTTCTCCTCGTTAAACAAACGTTTTTATTTAATACGTTTTTAATTACATCCTATTTATTCGAAGTCTATATACTCGTTCATTTTCACCACGTTTTTAAGTTCTATGGTAAAAGTGGTTTTGTCGTCGACCTTCAAAGTCACCGTTTTGCCGTCGTAAGCGGTTAAAATACCGTCGTAAAACTTTTTGCCCCTTACGGAAGAATAAAGTTTAACTTCTACCCTTTCCCCTATATGCGACAAAAAATCTTTTTCCGTCTTGAAAGGACGGTCTATACCCAAACTCGAAACGTTAAGCGTATACGGTTGACCGAAAGTCGGGTCAAACTCGTCAAGCGGGTCGCTTATCGCGTTATGCAGCAAAGTGCAAGTATCCAAATCAACGCCGCCGTCTTTGTCTATAAAAATCGTAAGCGCGGGATTTTTACCTTGCTTAAATTCCACTTCCGCCACCGTTATACCCAAATTATTCGCTATCGCGGAAACGAATTCGGTTATTTCTTCGTTAGATTTTACCTTCATAGTCCTTCCTCATAAAAAGATATGAGAACGGAAAACCGTTCTCATAAGTCAAGTGCATCGTAGTAACTATTATTATATTAACATATTTAAGAGGCAAAAGCAAGCGTTTTTAAAAAATATCCGAGGATTTCAGCCTTTTTTATTTTTTAAAATCATCAATTCTATAAACGCCTCCGCCGTTGCGTATGCGTCCGATAACGCGCGATGATGATGAAAGGCTATGCCGAAGTGCTCCGCCACGGTATGTAAATCGTGCTTTTTCAAAAACGGCAAGTTGGCTCTTGCAAGTTCAACGGTATCGATTATTTTGTTTTTCAACTCATATTCTTCCGCTCCTGCGAATCGTTTTATAAACTTGGTATCGAACTCGGCGTTATGCGCGACGATAATCGTACCTTCGATAAACTTCATAAAATCGGGAATAACGGAACTTATTTTAGGCGCGTCTTTTACCAACTCTTCGGTTATGCCCGTTAACTTTACGATTTCGTCCGTTATAGGGTAATCCGGTTTTACGAGAGTGGTAAACTGTTCGGCTATTTTACCGTTTTTAATTTTCACCGCGCCTATTTCCGTTATGCCGTTATTCATAACGTCGAGTCCCGTAGTTTCCAAATCGAACACTACGTAATCGCAAGCGGTCAATTCTTCCGGCAATTCACTCTGCTCGTCGAAAACGCTCGCTATCTTAACCGTCGATGCGGGCGAAGGAAATATCAGTCTGTATTCTTTCGGAGCGGTCTTTTTGAATTTGTCTTTCTTTACGAAGTCGTCGGGAAAAGTACAACGGTTTATCTTGCTAAACGTAAACGACCGTTTGCCGTTGTATTCGCCTATATTCCCGCGCGCGATAATCGCATCGCCGACCTGTAACTCTTTTATTTTTTGATAGGTATTCTTTTTTGAAAAATAAACTCCGCTCGTTCTTGCAGTGGTATCGTCCAAATGAATTATAAAAAAAGGTTTGCCGTTTTTGGTTTCTCTCTCGGCTATATCGGTTATCTTGCCGCAAACGACGACGTCGCCCGAAACGGCGTCCTCTAAATAAAGCGCCGTATCGCCTATGGAATAATCGTCTATAATCAAAGGGTTCTTAACCTTTATCGTACGGTGTTCGATTTTTTGAAGTTCGCCTTCGTAAACGTCGTCGGATAAAAGGCTAACCGTTTCTTCCGCTTCTTTTATTTCCGTGCTTCCCGCAAAGTCCGAACAAAAAGTTCTCGCAAGAAAATCGTTCAACTTTGCCATAACGCCGTTTCTGTTCACGTATTCCACGCCGTCCGCCGTAAGACGCAACACGTATTTAACAATATTTCCGTAAACGGAAGATATAACGTCGGTCGTTTTTAAAAAAATCGAAATAGACGGGTAATTTTTGTTTAAGTAATTATAAATTTCGTTATTTATCAACTGGTCGTTAGTAACTATTTTAACGACGGAAATTTCCACGCATCTGAAAACTGGCGCGGTTATTTTTTCGGCCTCGGCGAGAATTTTCGATTTCAAATCCTCGTTTACCGTTGCGTCGCATATAAAATTGTATTTCAACGACTTCGATTCACGGAATACTTCTACCGACGAAAGCCTTATGTTTTTAAGTCTGTCGTCGAGTCGTCGTACGTCGTTTATAAATTCTTCCGCCGTTTTTACCGTATACATTGGTCAATCTCCTTGAAAAATTCCCGTTCAACGTCTTCTTTTTTAACCTTTCTTACGATTTTGCCTTTAACGAATATCGCGCAGCAATCTTTACCGCCCGCGATTCCCAAATCTGCGTCCGCCGCCTCGCCCGGACCGTTAACCACGCATCCCATAACCGCTATCTTAATCGGTTTTTTAACTCCCGAAAGATACCGTTCGACTTTTGACGCAAATTCCATACAGTTCCATTCACACCTGCCGCAAGTCGGACAGGCTATAATTTCCGCGCCTTCTTTTTTCAAACCGAGCGCGGAAAGAATGGCTTTACCCGCAACTATTTCCCTGACGGGCGGCGCGGAAAGACTTACACGCAGAGTATCGCCTATACCTTTGAGCAAAAGCGAACCTATACCTATACTGTTTTTCACGATACCGTTGTATTCCGTACCCGCTTCGGTAACCCCCAAATGTAGAGGATAATCGGTTTTTGCCGCTATGTATTCGTAGGCTTTTACGGTAAGCGGAACGGAAGAAGCTTTAACGGAAACGACGATGTTGTCTATGCCGTATTTTTCTAAAACGGCAACGCTTTTCAACGCGCTTTCGGCGAGAGAAATCTCGTTCTTTCCGTATTTTTCCAAAAATTCTTTTTCGACGCTTCCCGTATTAGAACCGACGCGAACGCATATTCCCGCTTCTTTAACCGCTTCCGCAACCCGTCTTATTTTATCTTCCGACCCGATGTTTCCGGGATTTATTCTAACTTTATCCGCGCCGCCCTTTATAGACGCCAACGCAAGTTTATAGTCAAAATGAATATCTGCCACTATCGGCATTTTAGTATGTTTTTTTACCGTTGCGATAGAAAAAGCGTCTTCCTCGTCTAAAACCGAATATCTTAAAATATCGCAGCCCGCGTTTTCCAACTCTACCGCTTCTTTGACCGCTTCCGCCGTGTTTTTCAAACGGCAAGTAGACATAGACTGCAATTTAACGGATTCTCCGCCGCCGATAAAAATATTTCCTACTCTGACCCGTTTACTCATTCAACGCCACCGTTATTTTTTTAATATTTTACCACATATTTTTATTTTAGTAAAGAATTTAATAAATTTTTTACCCGTTAAGCGCTCGCGTTTGATATAAATACACTATCTGCTGATAATAATCTTCGAGATAAAGCATCAATCTGTTTTCGTTAAGTATATCGTTATAAGCCGTTTTCGGCGACAAAGTATCGTAAAAACCGCAAACGCAATCAAGCACGTCGTTATAATAACCGAGTTCCACCAATTCGTCTTTTGAAAGATTTTCGCTTCTGATACTTAAAAATTTCAATTCCAACGAAGCCTGCGCCTGTTTTACGGCGTTTCTGTATTTAAGTTCTTTTTCCTCTAAATTATTGTTGTATTTTATTATTTCGTTAGCACGGTCTTCGGCTTTTTCCTTCAATTCCAAATATTCAGATTGAATTTTCTGTTCTTTTATATCTTCGAAAATTTTTGCGGTTTCGTTTAACTTTTCCGTCAGTGCCGCTATTTCTTCCGTTAATACTTTTTTCTCCCGTCCGTAGTCAGCGTTAAGGTCGGCAATCTCTTTTGCGCGCGTTTTTTCTATCTCGGCTACTTTAACGAAATAAGCGTCGCTTTTTTCCTCCTGCCCGTTTACCGCGGCAACGTTAACCGAAACGATTGCGGCGCGGTATTTCTCTTCGACTTCGGAAACGGCAAGCTTTTCCGCGCTCTCCACGGCAATCAATTTTGCTTGCAGTTCTTCGACGCTTTTTTTAATTTCGTCGGCATATTCGAGTTCGTTTTTTACGAGTTCGGCGTAAACGTTAAAACCCGCTCTTTCTTTCAATTCCGTTTCCGTCGGCATTTGTAATTCGAGCCGCGTCAAAGAAAGATTTTCCAAGGTTACGCCCTCGTAATACGTTCTTTTTATTCTGTAATACATAAAAATATCCGATAAAACGTCGAACATTTGCGTTTTAGTTACGGGGATGTCGAAATCCATATTTTCCTCCTTTTATACTCTTAAAGTATAAATAATTTTTTTAACTTTTTTCGCGTCGCCGCGCCCTTTTATCGCAACGGTAAAATATTCCGACCGCAAGTTCGGGTAAACTTTGCCCGAACGTGGAATTACGTACGTTTTTTTAATGCGCTCGGCGGTTATTTCCAACTCTACGGACACTTCGGATTTTACTTCTACCGAATACAAAACCTTATCTCCGTCAAAATTAAAATCCGTTTCTTTCTTGAAAACCTTCCATTCTCCGAAACCGTTCGATATTTTTTTGAATTCTCTTGTTTTTTTATCGAACGACACACCCGACGCAAAAATTTCAATACCTTCCGAGTTCAAAAAACTTTCTTCTTTTAAGGCAGTGTCGTAAACGTACAAAAACCGTCCGCCGAAAATTTTCATCGGCAAGGCGTAAACGCCGTTAACGACACACGACCCGCCGTCTATCGTAAAATCGCGCTCTTGCAAATTGCAATCGACGGCGGAAATTTTTTCGTTGAAAAATAGATACAACCGACCGTTTCCGACCAAATATACGCAATCCCCTGCAACGGCAATACTTCTTCCGTCCGACTTAAATGCAAATTTTAACGTATGTTTAAGCGTGACGTCGGTATCTGAATTACCTACCGTAACTTTCAACACGCCGTATTCGGCAAAAACGTATAAGTTACCGCCGACTACGGTAAGTTTAAGCAATTTGCCGTAAGAAGAATTTACTATCAAATACGTATCGGTTACGCAATCCGCCGTAGGCGAAGTTCCGCCTTGCCGCGAATTGAAATAAATTTTATTTTCTTTAACGGCAAACGCTCTGCCCTTATAACGAACGTACCCGTCGGAACATAACGTACTAAAAACGCAAACGTTTCCCCCTAACAAAGTAACCGTCGAATTTTCTCGGTTAACAATCGCCGTTACCGTTTTCCCTTTTTTTACCGCCGTAAAAACCTGCGGCGCAACGCCGTACCTTTCAAATGAAATTTTAGAAACGCCGTTTTCTCCGCACTCGTATAAATAACCGTCGTCGCAAAAAATCAATTTACGCCCGTCGACTTCGTAAACTTCAACGGGATTATAACCGCTCGGAATAAAAACGTTCTCTCCCGAAAACGTTACGCCCTTGCCACTTTCCGTTATTCCTTCGCAATAATCCACGTTATTCAAAAGCGAACAGGCTGTTTTTTTCCGATTGGAAGAAACTTCCGCCGCGCTTTTTATAAACCTCATACAAAACTCCTTTCTTTAATCTTTATATTCTTCGGCGAACAAATTTCCGCTATTCCGTCGGTATATTTTTTATGAAAAATCACGGCGTCGTCAAACGCTCTCTCCGTCAAACAGTATTCCGCGCACGTACCGTATGCGATAACGCGCGTCGGTACGGAAGTTTCGGAATATCCGACGGTATCGTCCGTTCCGTAATTGCAAGGCACGTATTCGTATTCTACCGTAACGCAAGGTTCTTTAACCGATAAATATTCGGTATGTTTTTCAAAACGCACATCCTTTCCGTTTAAGCCCGTAACACGGCGTATTTTACGCAAAACCTCCTTAAATTCGGAATAATAAATTCTGCCGTTTTTCGTATTAACGGTTTCGCATATCACCATAGGCACGTACGTACAAGCAAGTTCGTTAAGCACTACGTTCGCGCAACGGGTCATAACGTTTACCTGATAAAGCGTTTGAGTATCGCCGTCGCCCGTTTGTAAATAATCGACGACGTTTTCTCTACCTAAAAGAATAGCCGTTAATCTAATAATATTCTTAATCGTCATAAAACTCTCCTTTTTAAATATGCCGAGCCAAAAGGCTCGGCATAACTTTTTTTTACGAAAACACAAAAATTCTAACTATTATTTTATTCCGCTTATCATACCTTGACCGATAGGTCTTGCGCAAATAAGGTCGGCGTATTTTACGAGCGTTGCCGTATAAACGGGTTTCCCCGCGACTTGTCTTAATATCTTACCGTCTTCGCCTTCCAACCAACGGTTCTATCACGTGCGCGTTTTCGTCGAATTCCGAATAAACCAACCCCGTACTGCTTTTAAACCTGCCGTAGCGCCTGCTTTCTATTTGGTCGGCGGATAAACTTTTAGTAAGATTTTCCGTTTCGACGGCATCGAGAAAGGGATTGTCCGCCCATTCCATAAATTCGCACCAAACGTCGGGCGAATTCGAAAGGTTAAGAAAGATTTTTTCGTAAATAAACGTCAAGCCTTTTAAAGGCGTCATCGTTCCGAAAATATCACCTTTCCTGTCTAAAATTCTCATACGGCACTCGTCGTAGATATCTTCCGGCGGTTCTTCGTCGAACCATACGAAATCGAGCGAACTCCCCTGAAACTTTTCTCTGCCTTGGTCACAAGACTTAAACCCTATAACCGAAATACCGCCGAAAACGTTTTTAACTCTTATTTGGTCGATAACGCCTCTTCTCGGGCACTCTTTTTTGCCGGACAGCATAGTTACGTCTTCAATCCATTCGGGATTAAGATAATCCAAAATCTTGTTTTGAGCGACGTCCCTTTGAACCTGCGTCGACAACGAAACCACCCACCCGAAAACGTTTGCTTTGTTTTTTCTGTAAGGATGAATTCCCCTCGCCATATAAACCGTTTCGACTGCCCCGCATTCCGTTTTACCGCTTCTGTTTCCGCCGAAAACCCACCTGTTCTTTTTGTCGCATTTGTGAAACTCCAACTGCTTCAAATGAATTTTATCGCCGACGTTATATTTTAATAAGCGATTATTCTTTTCGCGGCGCGCCTGTTCTTTTTCTATTTCTTTAATTTTCATTATCACTTCACGCATATTTGACAAACTCACCTTTTTTACGATATTTTTTTCGTGTTCGCACTACGAACGAAAGTGTATAATCTTTTTTACCGTTTAACGGAATTAGGTGCGATTATGAAAAAATTTATTATTATAACAATCGTTTTCTTGTTTTTACCTTTTCTAACGCCTTCGGTATACGTCAAAGCCGAAACGGTTTTCGAATACGGAAGAATAATTACCCAAGACACCCCTTTCTACTCCGATGCCGACGGCGTAAACCTTTTGTTTTATCTGCCGTATACCTATTACGTAAAAATCGCCGAGAAAGGCGAAATATTATCTCACGTGGAAATGTACGGCGAAAACGGAATACCGTTAATCGACGGCTACGTACCGACCGAAAAATTGTTTTTCGACGGGCTGAAAGTTAAAAATCCGTATCCTTCGGTAACGCTCGATACTCTCGACACGTCCGTACTTTACCGCGATAGGAACTTTTCTTCTCCCGTTTGCTATATTTTTTCGCAAAGAACCCTTAATTACGTAGGCCGCATTACCGACGCAAACGGCAATTTTTACTATTACGTATCTTACAATAACCGCCTCGGTTACGTTAGCGAAGACGCGGTTGCTCCGTTTACTTTGCCCGACCACCCCAACGAACTCACCTTTATTCCGTCGCAAGAACCCGAACAACCGGACGAAACGGCTTCCGATACGACTGCCGACGATTTTTTCAGTCTTAAAGTTTCGATAGTCGTTTGCCTTGCGTTTGCGGGATTGACAGCCCTGTTCATCGTCCTCAAAAAGAAAGATAAACGTTCGGTTGCGATAAGTTATTACGACGAAAACGATTACGAATAATTAAACGGCTGCTTTAATTTTTTTAACTTTCGGTTTACTCTTTTCTACGTACGCTCTCCCGTTTTTTCTGCATAGAATTTCGTATTCTTTTACCCTGCGCAGCAACTCCGCGAAAAATTCCATTCGTAAAAATTCTTTTTCGAATCTTTGGTCGTTTATTCCGAATTTTTCCAACCTGTCGGCACATTTTTCGGCAATCTTGATTTGCCTTCTAAAATACGCCCTGCGCGAAGTATCTATTAAACGGTACTCGTCTTTCGGTTTAGACTTAACGTATTTGTAATCCAAACATTCCGCGTCGTACGGGTCAAGTCTTTCCAAAATTTTATCGACTGCGTTTTTGGTTTCTATAAGCAAGTCTTTTTGAGCGGTAAACTCCACTATCTTCGCACATTGAAAATATGCATAAGAGGTATCCGTCATAGAAGATAATGCTTTTTTCTCGACCAGTTCTCTATCTGCCCGATAACGGCGTCTAAACTCGAATAAGAATATAAAATACATTTTGCATATAAAACATTCATAAACTTTCTCCCGATAAATTATTTAATACGTTCGTTTCGCCTGCAAGCGCCCATATTATATGCGTCGAAAATTCGCGAAGTCAATACTATATGACCGTAAATACAACTAAAAAAATTTATACTTTTTTTATTGTCGGTCGACCATTGACTTTTAATTTTTTAGTTGTAAAATATCAAATTTCCGAACATATGTTCGTTTTTAAGATATCGCACAAAGTTGACAATATATGTCATATTTGAAAAAATAAAAGTAAAAAAAGAAAGTGCGTTAAGCACTTCTGTTTAAAATATTTTAAAAAAAGATTATTTTATTATATACAAAAATCTTTTTATATGATAAAATGAACGGTATGAAAAGTTTTAAAATAAAAAAGCAATCTTTTATATTAACATTCGTGTTTTTTCTCGTTTTATCCGTAATTGCCTTCGGTTTTTCCGTAAAAACCGCAAATGCGGAAGTATCGGTTGCCTTAAATCTTTATCAACCGAATACCGTTATGGAATATAAGGAACTTTCCTCTCCCGACGATGCTTGTTACAGAAACGGAAAAATAGCCGTTATCGACAACAATAAACTTTTAGTCTATAAAAACGGAGCATATTCCGAACAACAATTTACCTCGTTAAAGCAGGTAAAGTTTTTCGACGACGATTATCTTATCGTTTCGGATAATCAAGGTACGCCTAAATATTATAAAATCGCAATCGACGATTTAACTCAAAAAGAAGACCTTAACATCGGCGGCAACGATTTCGACCTTAACGGCGATTATCTGGTTTCGTCGTATGGTACGAGTATTTGGCTTTACGAACGCTCAAGCCTAACGTCGGGTCAAGATTACGGTAATAAAATTGACACAAACACACCCGTTTGCATAAACGGAGACGGTAAAATTTTCTTCGTTAGTGGCGGCAAACTTTTGTATTCTACCGTTAACGATATGTCTACAGAAATTCACGTATCCGATAAAAGTCCGTCTTGTATTTTAGCCGATGCAGACTACGTATACTATTCGGTCGAGAATAAAATCTATAAAAAATCGCTAAACGGCAATAACGAAACCGAACTTGAAATCAATACGACCGTATACGATAAAAGCAAAAATCCGTACACCAAATACGATTTAGGCAAACTTTTCTCCGTTACGGCAATGTCTTTTAAAAGCGGCAATTTACTCGTAACCGATAAAAGGTTAAACGCCGTTCAAGAATTTGAAATCGACCACGAAAAAAATCAACTGATTTTTACGGGTTTTGCGGTAGCAAAAGGCAAAACCGCGTTTAACAGAATAGGTTCATCGAACAAAGCGATAGACAGAAAAGGAAACACCGTTGCCGTATTAGACGATAAAAAATTAACTATTATTACCGATACCGAAAACGGTAAAGAATACCGCAACGTTATTGCGTCTAAAACGGGCATTGCGCCACGCTATATCGCGCTCGGCGACGCCACCTTTTTGCTGGCGGAAAATTCCAACTGTTTCAAAATTTTCGATTTAAAAACTCAAACGGTAAAAATAAGCGGAAATTTCGGAGCGGACATAACCGACGTATATTTTAACGACGGTAAATATTACTTTTTAATCAAATCGGGCAGCAACACGTCGGTATATTCTCTGAATGAAAATTCCGACGACGCCACTCCCAAAGAAATTATCAACCCGGGTCCCACCACGAATACGGGAGACCCCGTATTTACCGTAGATACCGACGGAAACGTTTATATAACCGACGATTTTAACGATAAGGTTAAAAAATATTCTCTTAAAGAAAACGGTTCTTACGACGCTTCCACTACGGAAATAAATTTTTCCGTTTCGAATTTCGTCGTAGGGATAAAAGAACTTTACGTTGACCTTGCAGGTAACCTGTTTGCGCTTAAAGAAGGTAATATATACTACCGTGCCACAGACGGCTCTATCGAAATTTATACGCCTGACGTAACTACGGAAAACAAAGTTACCTCTATGTCTATGAGCTTCGATAAAGACCAAGTATACTTTATCTGCCAAAACGAGGAAACGATACTGTCTACTACTTCCCTACCCAACCTGACGCTTGCCGATATAGAAAAAACTTCCGACTATAAAACCAAAGGCGAAAGCGCGCGAGTAGAAAATCTTAAAATATTTACGACGAATATAAACGCACCCGTTTATTCGGTTACCGCAACCGATAACGGCTTCGATTTTATCGAACTTATAGACGGCGAAAATAAAGAATTCGCCATAATTTACGACTACACCATTCAAGGTCAAACTTTTTCCGTACTCGTCGGCGAAAACAACGGTAAAACCGTAGAAGTTATAGTAAATAAAAACAATCTTACCGAAAAGCAAAACGTTCTGTCTTCGTCAAAATTCAGCGAAGTTTTCATCGCGACGGACGTAAATATGTATTACTTGCCGATAATAACGCTAAACGACGATTACTGTCTTATCAAAAACGGCGCGCCGTTAAGACTTTCCAAAAAAACACGCGTATCGGTAGAAAAAACTTTTAATTTCTTAAACGTCGATTATTATTACGCAAGCGCGGATATAGACGGAGAAATTTATACGGGGTATATTCCCGTAAATTTCACCGTGGAAATGCTTTCGCAAGACGCTTTAAAAGAAAAATTCACCTTTGAAAAATTAAAAGCAACGCACGTTTTTTCGGACGAAGCGTTAACTACGGCAATTTGCGAAATAACCGAAACCGCCACCGTAAAATATTACGGAACGGAGAACGGCGTCGCGCTTATCAAGTATGAAAAATCCGACGGTACGGTCGTTATAGGCTACGTTTCCGCCGATAAACTTTTCACGCCGCCGAATACGGTAATAAGAAACGTTTTGATAACGCTGCTCGTTACCTTGTCGGTCGCAACGACTTCCGTATACTTTATATTGAGAAAGAAAAATTAAATTTTATAGCGTAGGTATTTATTATGTCGGTTATGAGAGATAAAAAAGGCGATAACCTTATGGTCGATTGCGATTGCGGTTGCGACGAGGGTTTAAGAATACAAGTCACCCGTTTCGAAGATAAATATTGTATATTGACGTATACGAGCGGTACTTTTTATAAAGACCAAAATCGCACGGTATGGAACGTAATAGCCACTAAATTTAAAAAAATTTGGCGGATTCTAAGAAATAAAGATTATTGTTATTCGGAAATAATTATGGACAAAAACGATTTTAAGGAATTTACCGAATATCTTTCCGAATACAATTCGTAATTAGAAAATATCTTTTTTCGGTTATGTAAAATTCCCTAACGGATTTTACATTTAAATAATATTTACAATTAAAAAACGGTATACGAAAGTTTGCAATTACGCTTTTGTATACCGCTTTTTATATTAGTTTTTTTATTATTCCGACACACCGTTTTCCACTACGGAATATTCCTCGTTTAGAATTTTTACCGTCAAATTCTTTTTACATTTCTTATTTAACGTAGATATTACGATAAACCCTACTAAAACTAAAACGATAAAAATTGCCCATATACTGAAACCACAGATATTTGCAAAGCTACTCAATATATCATAATCATTACCCAAAAGTCCCTTCAAAATAAAACCAAAAACAATACTCATTATTGCCAAAGAAATACTACTGTATATAGTTTGATTTCTCATTAACTTTTTAGTTTCCTTTTCTCCGCCGCTTTTTTTAATCGCAGTATAATTTAACATAGAATATTCTTCTATATTATTTAAATTTCCGATATCAACAATTAAACTTTTAATACAGGTACATATATAAACTAATGAATATACAACCGTAGCAAAGGGAAGGATACCAAAATCAAAAAGCAAGACACTATATCCTCCATCGCCAGCAATTATCGTTTTAGAAATATTTAACACCTCATCAAAAAATGAAAAATTAACCTTTTCCATTAAACCATTTTCTAACGAAACGATTACCATTCTCTGACATATAGGTAAAAATACAAGCATTAAGATAAATATAATAGACAATGCGTCTAATATCAATTTATAAATACTAATTTTACCAAAATCCGACCTATACTTTAAATATTCTTTCTCTGCCATAACTTCTCCTTTGTTTATTATTGGATTTGCATACAGTATATCAGGTCTTTTGTCCTAAAAAATAATATAATTTTTATATGCCTCTTATAGAAATTATAAAACAAATTATGATTGACAATCATCTATCGCAACAGGGGTTGGCAGATATTTTAGGCGTAAACCAAACTACCGTAAGTCAATGGCTTCTCGGCAGAAAAAAACCCGGTTACGATAGTATACTTGCCATTTACGAGAAGTTCGGCGTTGAACCCAACCTTCTTTTCGGAATTGATAAATAAACTTTTTTGAACGAAAAAATCTTCAACTAAAAAAAGCAACCGTGTTTAAAAACACGGTTGCTTTTTACATCCGTTTTAACGCCTTTCAATCACCGCTTAATCGGAATACGCGCTGTCCTTACCCGTTTCGGGAACTAACCCCGCAATATTAAATTCCTCTTCAACGTCAAAGTTTTCGGCGTTTTCGTATGCGGCGAGTTTACTTATCGAAACTTCGTAAGCCGTCATAACTTTTATATCGTCGTCGGAATATCTTTTTTGATATTCTCTGCTCTGTATTCTGCCCGCCAAAGCGATTTTTTCGCCGACGGCAAGATTTTTTGCGAATCTTGCATTTCTTCCCCAAGCGATACACGGTATATAATCGGATTTATTGTAAGAGCGGTTAACCGCAATCAATATATCGGCTATTTCCCTGTTAAAAGGGGTGGTTCTGTATATAGGCGGTTTGCAAATATACCCCGATAGCACTATACTGTTAGGATTTTTCACAATCGCGGTATCTAAAAGTTCTCTGACGAATACGGTCAACATCAATTTGCTTTTTCCGTCGACTAATTTGTTGTAACTTCTAAACTGTCCCAAAGCGTTGATAACCGACCCCACTTTAAGGTCCTTGTCGGCAATAAGCCGTTCGGAAACGGTTACGGGTAATACGTCGCCCTGTCCCGAAAGTCTGCGAACCAAAACGTTCATTTCGTAAAATCCTTCGCCGTACACTTCGTGCGAAAATTCCGCGTCGGAAAGGATTTCCCCGCTGATAAAAACCTTATTGTTTTTCTCCGTTAAATTGTTCATATATATTTCCTCCAAAGATTTTCTAAACGTTGCTCATCTGCGTGCCGTCTGCCGAAATACGGTAATCGCCTCTATAAATAAGTTCGCCTATCGGCACAAAAACGTAGCCTTCGTTTTTAAGCGTTGCGATAATATTCGGCAATGCTTCGGCAGTATGCAGTCCGTTATTATGAAACAGCACTATCGACCCGTTTTTAACACGACCGAGCACTCTGTTTTCAATTTCTTTCGCGCTTAAATTTTTCCAATCCAAACTGTCTACGTCCCATTGAATACTATACAAACCGAGTTCGGACGCCGTGTCTATAAGATTATCGTTATATTCCCCGTACGGCGGACGAAAAACTTCAACCTTTTTGCCCGTAATGTTCGTTATTGCCTGCGAAGAAGTCGTAAGTTCTTTTACAACCGCCTCTTTGGAAAGTTTGTTCATATGCGGGTGGGTTGCCGAATGAGTACCTATTTCGTGTCCGTTCGCATCTATTTTTTTAACGAATTCGGGATATTTTTCCGTCCAAAACTCAACCATAAAAAAGGTACATTTCACGTCTTCTTTTTTCATTACGTCTAAAAGAGCGTCCGTATAATCCGTTCCCCAAGCGCAATCGAAAGAAATAGCGACCTTTTTTTCTTCCGTTTTAACACAGTAAATAGGCAATTTTCGGAGCGTTTCCCCGTAAAATACCTGATACGCGCCCGTAACGTCCAACGACAAAAACAAAACCGCCGCCGAAAGAAAAACGCATAACGCCGTAATCAATTTTTTCTTGCTTAAAACGACAAAATTCATTATAACTTCTTCCGCCTTGATTATTTTGTAATTTTTTATCGAATTTTGAGAATAACGGTCGAACGGCGTTTTTAACCCCCGCATAAAACCTGTCGATAATAAATCTATGCGACGACACTTACGGTTATGAAAAAATAAATAAAAAAAAACCACGGCTTGCCGCGGTTTTAAAACTTGTTATATTTTGAATTATTGAATATCGTGCCAAACGTTTGCCGCAAACGACTTTTCGTAAGAAAGCCGTTTTTTCGCCGAAGCGTCACGTCCGTTTTGCGCGTCGTTTAAGGTATAATAATTAAACGTAAGGTCGTCGCCTACAAACTTCAAACTGTTCTTTTGCAACACGTAAATACACTTATCGCAATCGAGTTTACCGAAACTGTCCTTCATATGGTCTTTCAGGTAAGTAAGATATTCTAATCGTGTCAAATCGGAAACGACAACGGTAAAATAAAATTGAGGTTTGCCTCCCTCGTATAAATTCTGTCCCAAACCTAAAAATTTTATATTAATATTTTTGGTTTTTAGCCATTCTTCGTTAAACTTGGTGCGTTTTAATAAACCGTTTTTTATGCAACCTTCGAATAAATACTTTTCGTCTATTATTCCGTTTTCCGGAATTTCGAGTTTTACCGCTATCGCCGAAGTAACTTTATTTTTAGAAATAGTGGAATCCTTTTTCCTCTGTGGCAAAAGCATTTCACCGTCCGACAAAAATACGAGAGCGTTAATTCCGACGTGATTAGACATTTTAGATTTTTTCGGCAAAGATATCTCGGGGCCGTACTCGTATACGTCGCGTAAAGTCAAATCGTCCGTAAGACGGAAATCTATGGAACGATTCGTTACCAAATGATTGTAAAAACTGCTCCTGCCGAGACGAAC
The DNA here is from genome assembly GCA_964435195.1 of uncultured Christensenella sp. Lineage (GTDB taxonomy): Bacteria > Bacillota > Clostridia > Christensenellales > Borkfalkiaceae > UBA1259. The sequence continues at coordinate 42,005 of CAYSYT010000003.1, forward strand.
GACGTAACCGTCGTTTTCCTTTTCGAAATCGTCCATTCTGATAGTTTCGCTGTTAGACTTGGAACTTTGACTGTGAGCGAGAAACAGTTCTCTGTAATTGTTCATTACGAATTCGTCGGGTTCGAACCTCGATTCGGGGTTGTCTTCGACCCTGATTTTATAACCGTTGTTAACTAACAAATGCTTATACGCAACCAAACATTTGCTCCCGTTGTAAGTAAATTCTTTCCGATTTTCTTCCCCCTTGTAAATTCTTAAAAGTTTTTCGGTGTCTTCGGTAACCTTGGTCGCGTCTTCGAGATTGCCCAAAATAACGTTGAGTATTCCGATAAAAATTTGCCCGAATAAAAAACCGATTAAAATGCTGAAAATATCGCTCATTACGTCGCTGTTAAGCACTCCGACCAAAAACAGCAAACCAAAACACAGTAACGCGCTTACAAGATATTTAACGATATGTTCGCTAACCATAAAAATATACAATTTAATCATTAAATTCTTAAAAAACTTTCTCATAATTCATCAACCTTAAAAAGTAAAGAATGTATTCTCCTTGCGCCTTCCGTATCGGGTATACCGTTATATCGACTGAAATAATTATAATAATGTGCTTTAAGCCTCGGCATAAAGGAACAGTCTATAACCGAACCGTCGTACGATATTTTTTGTTCGGAATTATCCAAAATCAACCGTTTACCGTCGTAATCCATATACGTTATCTTTTTATCTATACCCTTACGCCATTCGACCTCTATCGTAACGGGAACGCCGTCGATAATCAAATCGACTTTTACGTAAATAGGCAATCCGCATTCCGCACACGGTACGGTTTGTTTGTTTATTATTTTAACGTCCTCGAACGGAAGCCACGTTTTAAGCATGCTAATCATATTAACGCCGCTGTCTATAAGCGCGCCTTTAAGTTTCCTTTTGAGGGGCAAAATACTTTTTCCGTCCTCGCTGTACGCATCGCTTACGCTAACGTGAATTTTTTCTATTTTCTTTTTATCGAAACGACGGTTAAATTCCAAAACTTCGCTTCCGAATTGCCAATGGAACATTACTTCGAAAATTCGACCGTTTTCTTCCGCCGTCTTTTTTAAACAGTCGAAATCGGCAACCGAAAGCACGGCGGGTTTTTCGACTATAACGTTAACGCCGTTATTTAGCGCGTACGACGCAATTTCAAAATGAGTTTCCGGAGGCGTTGCTATCAAAACGTAGTCTGATTTTATATCGGCAATCATCTTTTTATAATCGTTAAAAAAAGCGTAATCGTTAAAAATTTTTCTCGAAAGCGCCGAACTGCATACGTCCGCTACCGCCTTTAATTCAAAATAATCCGATGCGGTTATACCTTCGAGATAATTTTTGGAAATAGTGCCTAGTCCTATCAAGCAAATGGTTTTCATAATCGATTCCTTAAATTTTTGGTTATATTTTAACATAACCTTTACGCTATGTCAATTTGAAGCAAACAAAAGTTTATCGCAAAAAAATATCGCGTTCATTTTCAAATTCAAACCCGCATACTTTTTTATTTTTCTTTTAAAATCAAACAGTTATTATATCGTCTTGACTTGCAATTATCCTAATCGTACCTACGTTGCCGGAAACGTCATAGCCGTTTAATTGTATTTCGTTAAGCGTTGCGCCCGTAAGTTCCGTACCGACACAGTAAAAAAACGAATCGAATTTACCGCTTTTCGTTCTTATCAATAATTGATTTTTAAAAATATCTTTATTTTGGGTAAAATAATTCCACGGCAATTCCGTTTTTTTCGACGTCGACAAAGTAATATGCGCAAAATTCTGATAAGTTTCCACAACCTCTCCCGAAGAAATTAAAAACGTCAATTTATGCAAATACGCCGATTGTTTTTCCAAATTTTCGATTCTGTTATTCGTTGCGGATAAAAATTCCGTAATTTGGTTATAATCGTCGTCTTTCGTAGGCGTTTCCGCAATAAACCCTTCCGAAACGGTAAAAGACGAAACGAAAGTGGCAAGCGTTTCTTGTTCGCAAGAAATATAAAACTGTACGCCGACTATACCGCCGCAAGCGGTAATAACGGTAGGAATTTTAATATGCCATACGTTAAAATTAACCCCGTTTTCATCGAAAACACCGTTTAGAGAGTCATTTTCAAACTTCATAATAAACTTTTCGGTTACCGTGCCGTTCGGAATTTTAAACGCAACGTTAACGACGTTGTTTTCAGACGTCGGACAAACGAAATATAAATCGTTGGCTTTGGAGGAACCGCGCGCAATCGATTCGGGCAATACCGCCTTTGGCGTGCCGTCGGCATTAAAATAAAAAATCATAAAAAAATCTCCTTTTTTTGGGTTATTATGCCATAAAAAAAGGAGATTTCAAGTATCGACTGACGATAAAAAACAAAAACCGCTAAAAATTTTCAAGCATATACTTGCCTGCTTTATAAAGCATAACGTTTTCGAGTTCCAACTGTTCTAACGGTCCGTACGGGTTAACTTCGAAACTGAATACGCCGTCAAATTCGATTTTACGTAACGCTTTTACCGTTGCTTTCCAATCGACGCAACCGAAAAACGGCGGCAAATGACGGTCCATTTCACCGAACCAATCGTTTTGCGCCCCGAAGTTATCGTGTAAATGTAAAACCTTCAACTGTTTTCCTGCTTTAAGTATAAAACTTTCGACAGATTCGCCGTTTAAAAGGTTAAGATGCCCCACGTCTAAACAACAATAAAGCACGTCGTTACCGACGGCGTTAACAATCGATAAAAGTTCGTCCGAAGTCGAACACGCCGAAGGCACGACGGCTCTCTTCGTCCAATCGTACGCATAGCAGTTTTCTAACGCACCGCGAACACCGTACTCTTGCAGATACGGTTTGATTATTTTGAAAAATTTAACGTTTCTTTCAAAATTCGCCTCCGCAAAAGCCGAATAATCGTACGGAACGTTTTCTTTATTTTTAGGATACGGAATATACGGATGATAAACCAAATATTTTACGTTAAGCAGTTTCGCGCGCTTTACGGCTTTTATTTGGCTTTCGATATATTCGGGATTAAAAAGGTCGTCGGGATTTTCCGAATTGTGTCTTATATAGGGCGCGTGCGCCTGATAAAGCGAAACGCCGTACCCTTTAATAATCTCGTTTAAGCGAGAAAAATACTTTATTTCCTCTTCTTCCGAGCCGCCGTCAAATCCGGCGTTACGCGTCAAATCGAAATCGACGAATTTAAACCCTGCCTCGGCGGTTTTTTTAACCGCCGACGGCAAATCCAAAATTTTTTCAAACACCATATTCGTTCCGAGTTCCATAATCGTTATCTCCTTATTTTATAAAAGGGGAAAAGTTTTTCCCCTTTTATCGGTTAGTTTTATACTGTCGGTCCGCAAACGAAATCCGTTATATAGAACGTCGTTTTACCTCTGCCGCCTAATCTTATCGAATTGTTTGAAGTTCCCTGTCCGTAATAACGTACGGTAACCCAACCCGAGCCTTCGTAACCTTCGGTAAGTTCCTCTCCGTTCATAAAGAATTTAATCGATTCGCTTTGATTTGTAATATGCGTAGTATTGTTTATATACACGTTCGTAAGTCCCGAACCGTTTTTGGGCATTATACAGAAATCTATATCTTGTAGTGCAGTGCTGTATACCTTGAATTCGAGATACTCGTAATTACCTATCGTTCCGCCGTTTCTGAGTCCTAATGCGTAATTACCGCCTGTCGAACTTGTATAATACTGCCATACGTTGCTTCTGCCTTCGTATTCCCCCACGTAATCCAATACTACCGAACCGTCTCTCGGATTTCCGTTTACTTCAAGAAGCAAAGTGCTTGATTTTCTCTCGCCTGCGTTAAACACTATATCGTAAGCGTTGTAATAATATACGTCGAGCGTGAGCGTACCGTCGGCTAAAACCGTACCCTTATAAGCGTCCGCCTTGCCAGAGGGATATACGTTCGAATTATTTCCGCCGAACCACCTATCCGCATAACCGCGACCGTAATCGGTAACACTGCTTCCCGCTACGCCTTTTTTAACGACCGTCTCGCGAATTGTATAAGCCGACGGGTTACTTGCCGTTCTTACGTAATGGTTTACCGTATACGTGGTATCGAAGAAGTTGTCTTCTTCCGCAAAATACGGTATTCCGTCCGTTCCCGTCTTAAACAACTCGGTATCGAGTCCGCTAAACGCCATATCGGTATCGCTTTGTAAATAAGTAATTACGTTACCCGTATACGTTTGCGCGTTTTCGCTTCCGAATACTCCGAGCGACAATCCGCCCATTCTCTTATCCGTACTCATCACCACGTAAACGTTTTCATACGTATTTACAAGCCCTGCTGCCGAACTTCCGTGTCCGCTTGCCGCGTTAAATCCTACCAACGCTCCGCTGTCTATCACGTTATTTGCTCTTCGAGTCGAAAAATCAACTACGAAAACACTGTTTTTCACGGTCGCGCCGTACGTCGTTCCCGCTATCATACCTACCGTATTTACGATGTTGTCGAATACGTATCCTCTTACGTAAACGTTTTCGACCGTTCCCATAAGTTTTTTTGCAAGTATTCCGCCGCCCGTTATCGCCTCTTGATACAACACCGCATTGTAGAAGCCTACGTTCTTAACTACGCCGTCTTTACCTACCGTTCCGAACAATCCGTCGCCGTCGTAAATTCCGTTTGCTATTACGTACCCTCTTCCGTCGAACGTACCTTGGAAGCCGCGTGCGTTATCTCTGTAATACGCTTGTGCGGTCGTTAACGTATCGGGGGTTGCGCTTACTTTAGTGCTTGCCAAATCTATACTGTTACCGAGAACAAAATATCCGCCGTACGCGTCGGTATCGGCATCTCTTCCGCCCGCCAACGTTTGCAAACTTAACAATTCTTCAGCCGTGGTTATAACCTTCGTTATGAACAAGCCGTCGGTTTCTATAATATAGTCTTCGAATTCGATTTTAACGGTTTGATTGTCGTAAGGCTTGCCGTTTTCAAAAGCGGCGGTAACCGTACCCAAACTTAAAGTAACGTTACTTGCGACCACGCTTCCGACCTTAACCGACGGAGCGTTCGTTATTTCCGCTATTTCTTCGGCTGTAAGCCCCAAATCGTCGGCAAGAGAAAGCGTCATCGTGTTGTTTGAAAGGTCTACTTCTCCGAGAGAATTTGCTTGTTTTACGTCTTTATCGACACCGCTAACGATAACTTTACGAGCGTATTTACCCGTTTCGTCGGCGGTAACCGTATACGAAAGACCGTTTTCGAGTTGAACTTCCAACGCTTGAACGTCGTTAGTGAAACTTATTTCCAAAGTTGCGCCTTTTTTAGTAACCGTAAAATTATCCTCAACGCTGTATTTGGAATTTTCGTTATAAACGAATTTCAAACTATCGTCAACGTCGTTAAGTCTTTTTACGATACCCGTTTTAGTTACGCTTATCGCAGTGGTTTTTCCTACTACCTCGTTTACGCCTGCCAAAAGATTAGCGTCGTTCGTAGTATCTTCTTTATACGCTTTAAGCATAACGGTTGCGGCTGTTCTTTCGCTACCGCTTACGTTTTGAGTATAATAAGTAGTGCCGTCAACGGTTACGTAACCGCGGTAACTTATGCTTCTGTTATAACTTGCGGCAGGAATATCGTAAAGATAAACTACCGATTGCATAAAGTCGGTATCTTCGGTACATTCCGTCCATAAGTGAGTGGTAACGGTATCTCTTACCGTTTCGGTATTTTTTGTGAGTTCGCCGCCGCTCAAAACGTCTGTCGGAATGATTAAAGTACCCGTAGATACGCCGTCTTTAATATTGCCGTTGCCGTCTGTAAGTATTTGGTCGTATACTTCCTTTTCCAATAAAACGAAGAATCTGATTCCTATCGGATTATTAGTTCTGACCGACGCACCGCCGTTTTTGTAATACGCCGAATCGTTAAAATCATCTACGGAAGCGGTACGAACGTCTGCGCTTACGCCCATATAACCGAACGCAGCAAATAAACTTAATAAAAGTACGATAAATAATGTCGAAACTGAAAATTTCTTAATCTTTGCCGTCATTATTCGTTACCTCCGAACCCCGTATAACCCTCGTCCCATTCGGGCGCCCATTGTGTTGCACCGTCGTTGCTTATCGTAAGAACTTCTTTCGTAACAAATTCGCTGTAATTAAGCCACGGTGTAACGTACTTGTTTTTTTCCTTCATAATTAACCTCCTTACTTTATCAAACCGCAAGCGGTTATTGATTTTAAAATTTCAATTAAGTCCGTAAGAAATTTAAAACCCGTAAAAGGGGAAAAGTTTTCCCCTTTTATCGGTTAGTTTTATACTGTCGGTCCGCAAACGAAATCCGTTATATAGAACGTCGTTTTACCTCTGCCGCCTAATCTTATCGAATTGTTTGAAGTTCCCTGTCCGTAATAACGTACGGTAACCCAACCCGAGCCTTCGTAACCTTCGGTAAGTTCCTCTCCGTTCATAAAGAATTTAATCGATTCGCTTTGATTTGTAATATGCGTAGTATTGTTTATATACACGTTCGTAAGTCCCGAACCGTTTTTGGGCATTATACAGAAATCTATATCTTGTAGTGCAGTGCTGTATACCTTGAATTCGAGATACTCGTAATTACCTATCGTTCCGCCGTTTCTGAGTCCTAATGCGTAATTACCGCCTGTCGAACTTGTATAATACTGCCATACGTTGCTTCTGCCTTCGTATTCCCCCACGTAATCCAATACTACCGAACCGTCTCTCGGATTTCCGTTTACTTCAAGAAGCAAAGTGCTTGATTTTCTCTCGCCTGCGTTAAACACTATATCGTAAGCGTTGTAATAATATACGTCGAGCGTGAGCGTACCGTCGGCTAAAACCGTACCCTTATAAGCGTCCGCCTTGCCAGAGGGATATACGTTCGAATTATTTCCGCCGAACCACCTATCCGCATAACCGCGACCGTAATCGGTAACACTGCTTCCCGCTACGCCTTTTTTAACGACCGTCTCGCGAATTGTATAAGCCGACGGGTTACTTGCCGTTCTTACGTAATGGTTTACCGTATACGTGGTATCGAAGAAGTTGTCTTCTTCCGCAAAATACGGTATTCCGTCCGTTCCCGTCTTAAACAACTCGGTATCGAGTCCGCTAAACGCCATATCGGTATCGCTTTGTAAATAAGTAATTACGTTACCCGTATACGTTTGCGCGTTTTCGCTTCCGAATACTCCGAGCGACAATCCGCCCATTCTCTTATCCGTACTCATCACCACGTAAACGTTTTCATACGTATTTACAAGCCCTGCTGCCGAACTTCCGTGTCCGCTTGCCGCGTTAAATCCTACCAACGCTCCGCTGTCTATCACGTTATTTGCTCTTCGAGTCGAAAAATCAACTACGAAAACACTGTTTTTCACGGTCGCGCCGTACGTCGTTCCCGCTATCATACCTACCGTATTTACGATGTTGTCGAATACGTATCCTCTTACGTAAACGTTTTCGACCGTTCCCATAAGTTTTTTTGCAAGTATTCCGCCGCCCGTTATCGCCTCTTGATACAACACCGCATTGTAGAAGCCTACGTTCTTAACTACGCCGTCTTTACCTACCGTTCCGAACAATCCGTCGCCGTCGTAAATTCCGTTTGCTATTACGTACCCTCTTCCGTCGAACGTACCTTGGAAGCCGCGTGCGTTATCTCTGTAATACGCTTGTGCGGTCGTTAACGTATCGGGGGTTGCGCTTACTTTAGTGCTTGCCAAATCTATACTGTTACCGAGAACAAAATATCCGCCGTACGCGTCGGTATCGGCATCTCTTCCGCCCGCCAACGTTTGCAAACTTAACAATTCTTCAGCCGTGGTTATAACCTTCGTTATGAACAAGCCGTCTGCGGTTATAACGAAGTTTTCAAAATAGAGAACCAACGTCTGCGTTCCGTAAGGCGTACCGTCTACGAACGTTATAACGACGTTTTCGCCGTCGAGTGCGGTTTGCAACTCAACGTTACCTATCCACGCTTGCGGTACTTTTTTAATAGTAGCCGTATCGGTTGCGTCTATTTTTAAATCTTCCGCAAACGACAACGTTAGCGTTTTAGTCAAATCGATGTCGCCGAGTGGGTCAACCGCTCTTTCCGGCATTACGTTTTGTACTCTGACCGTTGCGGTGTACTCTTCGCCGAGTTCCGACCAAGTTACGGTAATAATCGCTATACCGGATATTCTTCCCGCTTTTACCAACCCGTTAGCGTCTACCGATACGATATCGCTGTTAGAAGACGTCCACGTATAAGTAGGCTCGTTATAATTACTGCCGTTTACTATAAGGCTAACCGTAAGTTGCTTTTCGGAAATATCCGAAGAATCGCTAACGAATTGCGTCAAAATCAAATCTTTTTCGTTAACGCTTAAAGAAACGTTGTCTTTAACGTTAACGGTAATCGTTTCGGTTACTTCAACGCTGCCGCTCTTATACTCTACGGTAATTGTCGTAGTACCCTTTTTAACGCCCGTTATAACGCCGTCGGCAGTTACGGTAGCAACCGAATCCGAAGCCGATTTATAAGATATTAAAGATAAATTACCCGTTTTTCCGCCCCAACCGGTTACTACTTTTTCAATAGAAATTTCTTCGGTATCGCCGACCGTAACGTCAATATTTTTGTTTAATCCCGAGAAGTATGCGTTAAACTCCGTCTTTTTCAACTGTGCGTTAGCGATATATAAATAGCCGTCGTTGTCTTTTACGGTACTTATAAAGAACAGTCTGCTTAACGTTCCCGCCGAGAAGTCAACGAATTGAACGTGAACTTCGTACCAAGTGTTAGACGCAATGTTTAACTGTCGCGTGCCGTCTTTATAGAATTGAATGTATTCTTGATAATCTCTGACGTTTTTGTAAGTCAAACCATTAAGTTGTTTATTTACTATTGCACCGTTTTCAAAAGTGTAAGCGCTCATATACACGTCGTTTCCGCTCGGGAAATACAAATCGAATACTAATTCCGTATAGCCTTTTTCTACCAACCATGCGTTGGAAACACCCATAAGTTCCGCACGTCTTTCCCAATAAGTTGAAGTATTTACCGAATTAAAGCGGTAAACGTTATCTTTGCCTTGGAACGTACCGATATTTCTTATAAACATAGAATCTTTACCGGCTGCGTCGCCTATAACTGCGTTTGCGCCGTCGGAATTGCTAACGGCAACGGAATCCTGATATCTGTAATAGAGTTTAAGCGCAGTACTTCCGTTCGTTTGTACGGTTGCGCTTGCAACGGTATCGGAAACACTCTTATCGACCGCATAACCGCTAATATTCAACGGTAGCGCTTCAATCTTTGCGCCGACGGCAGTTTTCGAAACGATTTGAGAATACTGTTCGTAACTGTCCGCTTGCGTCCTTTTCTCAACGTAATGAGTAACCGAATATTTAGCGACGAAACCGATTTCGCTGTTAAAATACGGAACTTCGCCGTCAACCGTCCTCCAAATATCCTTTGGCAATTCGGCGAAAGTAACCGCTGATTCTTCACCGAATCGAACGGCGGTTATTCCTCTGCCTTGTTCGGCGTATAAACGCTTATTAGCAGTGTTAACGTCGAATAACGCGACGGAATTTTCGTAAACCATATCCGTAATAACGTAAACGTTTTCAAACACGCTCGTTTCGTCGGGCAAATACGGGGCTAATACCGCATTGTTCGATTTTGAGGACGAATTCAATTCTCTCGTATTTGAATATACCAAACTGATTACGACGTTTCTGTACTTTGCGCCGACGGAAGCATAACATAACGTGCCGTTATTAGTCGTGCTGTTCGTCATAGTCGCCGTAACGGAAATATTTTCCAAAGTACCGAATATCTTTTGAGCAAACAAACCGCTGCCGTTGGAGTTGTCACTACCGAATTCCGCGTTAACCAACGATAAATTTTTAACCGTCGCGTTTCTTCCGATAGTACCGAACAACCCGCCGTTGCCGTTAAACTTACCGTTGGAGAGAACGTATCCTCTACCGTCGAAAGTGCCTTGGAAACCCGACGTCGGTTTTCTGCTGCTAACCTTGTCCGTCGGTGCGTTTATAACCGTAGCGCCGAGGTCGATATTGTTACCGAGAACGAAATAACCGTCGTAAGCGTCGTTTTCGTCATCTCTGTTACCCGCCGCCGCGGTGATACTCGCAACGTCGGAAGCCGTTTTCAATATTTTAGTAACGAATAATCCCTCTCTCTTAAAAATACGGTCGGAAAGTTCTATACTTAAAGTCTGCACGCCGAAAGACAATCCGTTAGTCGGTATAACAAGACTTTCTCCGTCAACCGAACCTTCGTTGTCGGTGTTGCCGATGCCGGATTTTACTATTCCGTTATAACCTTCAATATCCAATTCTGAAAGCGCGACTCTGAAACTTCCGACGGACAAATCGACGTCGCCGAAACTTTCGTTTAATTCCACGACCGACTTATACGTATTTACCGTAGTAGAAGCTGTACGTATTTTATCGCCGTAACTATAAGTTGCCGTTATCGCTGCGCTGCCGACTTTTGTTCCCGACGTAACTTTTCCGCTACCGTCTACGCAAGCGACGTCGCTATCCGAAGAAGACCATTCTACGCTACCGTCGACAGACTTCTCTTCGCCCTTGTCGGTTAACGTTACGTTAAGTGCCTTTTCGGCGATTTCGCCTTCGTTTATTCCGGAAGTCATAGCAAGTTTTACCGAAACCTCGTCTATGGCAAAATAAACTTTATCTTTTACGCCGACGGTAAGCGTTGCTTCTATTTCTCTTCCGTCAACGGTGGAATACGCCGTAATTATCGTTTCTCCTATACCGACGCCCGTTATAACGCCGTCGGTAACCGTGGCAATCGTCGTATCGTTTGATTTCCACTGTATTACGGCAAACTTATTCTCGACACCTCCTACGGTTACCGTGGCTTTTACCGAAACGTTATCGTCCTGCCAAATTTCGGTAGAGGTTTTATCGAGCGTAAGTACGGGGTAATATTGCGCGCCCTGTACCGTAACCGTACATACCGCTTCTGCGTCGCCGACTTTTGCCGTTACCGTCGCAGTACCCGACGATACAGCCGTAATTATACAATCGTATTCTTCGGTATTTAAGTCTTCCGCTACCGTAATTATTTTTACATCCGAAGATATCCACTCTACGGCGTCGGTAGAATTTTCCACGCTCGCACTGATTTTTTCAACGTTACCCGAACCTTCGATTGTAACCGAATAACTGTTCAAAGTTATTTTCGTTTTTTTGTCGTCGTTACCGCCGGAGCATCCGACGAAAACGAAACAGAAAACCATAACCATAGTTAAAACGGCAATAATTTTATTCTTCATTTTTTTCTCCTTTATGCAACCATACAAAAAGTTAATTCATTTAACGAATAATATCAGGTATCTATTTCGTCAAGACCGAAGCGCTTCATATCGTATTCGAGCGAATTTCCGTCGCCCACGTAAACGCTTGAAAAGTTATATTCTTCCGATAAAAAGCGGAAAGGAATACTGTCAAGACAAATTCTGTCGTATAAAAGCGTATATTTGGTTTGATTAACGCCTTTAAGATATTTAATGGTACTGTATGCTTCTTCGATATAACCCATCCATCCGTCGAGCATTGATTTCGGCCAATATTCGGCTTTTTCCAATTCCGCCGTACCGCCCTGACCTCTGATTCCGTCTCTGTTAATGATATACGTCATATACGCACTGTATTCGTCAAAAAGTTTACGCATAGGCGTAGCGGCGTCTTTATAATAATTCTTAAAGAAATCGTCGTAAAGTTTATTTAAATCCGCGTCGTTATTCCACGAAAGATTTGTACGTACGTACATCTTTAAACGACTCCAATCCGTCCATTTCGCAACGTTACACCTGTCTTCTTCGAAAAGATAAAATACTCCGTTATTTTCAAGATACTTATAATAATTTCTTAAATCGTGAAAATCGTAATACGGATGAAAATTCTGTCCTTTATAATAATAGTTGTACGACCAGAACATAAACTTATCGGTAAGCGCCTTCCATTTTTGCATTATTTCATTGTATTCTTTGTTTTTATCGTTATCGTAACTGTAATATCCCGCTGCGGCTATCGGCGCATATTGAACCAAGAGATTATCTTCGAAAATAAGCGATTCGTCGTTTGCCACCCAGTTTCCGTTAGCGTCTTTATGCGCAGGCGCGTCCGTAGTGCTGTGATACGCAAACATATAAAGATAAATATTTCTTTCCGGACAAACTTCGTTGTTCCAAACTTTTATTCTGCGAGCACATTCGTTCATAAACAAAATCATCGCGGCGGAATCCGTGCCGTAACGGTCTTTACTTGCTTTGCAATTATCACAAGAACACCACCCGCCGTCATCCATTTGCGTAAAAGACAAAGCCGTCGCATTCGGGTTAGCCAGGAAAGCAGCCTTCATTTTTTCTACTACGTGTTCGACCAATCCGTCGAAGTCGGTAGTTAAACAAAGCTGTAAACCGTGGTTAGAAACCCACTCGGGATGAGCGGCTCTTTCAGATTCCGTCACTACCGAAAAGAAATTGTGATAATACGTGCTTCCGAAAGTCATCATGAAATCGCTTTGCATATTAGACATCATTCTTCTCGTATAAGTAGTGTTGGTCATAGATTCGCCGGTGCCCTGAATTCTCCAAACGATATCGGGGACGTCTACCACGTCTACGTCAACCAGCTTTTCGTCGGTAACGCCGCTTTGTAAAGCAATTTCGTCGGGAGCATAACATTCGTAATCGAATTGCGCAGATAAAAACCCGTATACGGAGTTAATCGTTCCGTAAATGCTTCCGCCCACCAAAAATACCGATTGTCCTACGCGTTTCATCATATAACCGGTTTCTTTAAGAGCGGTTTTGTCTACCGTAACGTTCGCGCCCGAGAGCAAAGAAGTTTCACCTATTGAAATTACTTTCATTCCGTCCGAATAAACCATATCTTTATCGCTTTCTTGCGTAATGGTTATTCCCGTAGCCTGACGGAAGAAAAGAGAAAATTCGTTAAGAGCGTAAATCATTAAACTGTCGTCTTTTTGCTCTTCGGGGTATACGAGTTTATACTCGGTAACACTGTTTTTTACCAAGTCGTACTCGCTGCTTTGATAAGTAGGCGTTTCTACGGCTTCCTCCTCTTCTTTATTACCGCCGCTGCAAGCAACTGCGGTAAACATCGTCAGAACCGTCAACGAAATCGCCAAAAATCTTTTTAATAATTTCTTCATTTTCGTTCACCCCTTTATGCAACTTTAATCTTAAATACTTTCAAAGCGATATTTCCCGCCTCGTCCTGAGCATAATATTTTATAGTCCATTCGCCCGCTTTATCGAACGTTAACGTTTCGGAACTACAAACGTATAATGCTCCCGTGGGGTCGTTTACGAGAATACATTTTTCAACGTCTTCCGCAGCGCTTATATTATCGGTAACGGTCATCGTCGGAAGTTTCAAACCGTCGCCGACCTTATAACTTTCTTTAATTTCGCCGTTCACCGTTATTTGCGGTATTTCCATATCCAAAACGTTAACGGTCAATCTGTAAGTTTCCGACCTGCCCGTGCAGTTGTAAACGGTATAAGTTATTCTGTAACTGCCGTATTCCGAAAGAGTGATTTCGTGCGATTCAACTCCGTTAGCGTTACCGAGCAATTTCCCGGAAGGACCCGAAACAGTTACGGTGGCGCTGACTTGCGTATCGAGAACGTCTTGTACGCTCAACGAATTAACCGTAAGCACGGAATTAAGGTCTAACTGTTCGGGGTAATCCCCGTTAACTTTGAATTGCGGTTTATGGTTAGAAACGTTAAACGTCGAAGTCAAAACCTGTCCGTTAATATTCGTCAAAGAAACTTGCGCATCGCCCGTGATATCCAACAGTTTTAAAGAAACATCGTATTCGATTGCGGAAAAAATTTCGCTTATTTTCAAGCTCAAAGAACCGCCGTCTAATATCTTGCCGTCGTTATACGAAAGTTGCAACGTTTTTCCGCCCGTAAATCCGCCGTTCTTTACCGATACTTGGGTATTTTTGCCGTTTACGTAATATACCGTGCCGCTATCGACTTTTACCAATTCTATTTTAAGTTGATTATCTTGATTATGCGCATCAGTCAACAGTATTTGCAAACGTCCGAATCGATTTTTATCGGTGTCTATTTTTATGCCGAGTTCGAAACGGTGCGTCATTAAAGATTTAATATATTTTATTTCTCCCGAATCGCCGGACTTCGTATTCGCCGTAAACGAAACGCAACCCTCTTCTTGCGATACGGTAAAATCGGAAGCGTCGAAATATTTAGAAAATGCTAATTTTTCTTCACCGTCAACCGTTTCCGTTACTTTTATAACCTTAACGGTAAATTCATCCGTTTGGCTGCTTCCTACGGAATTTTTAGCGACGTATTTTACTTTGATATCGCCAACCGCCGTCGGAGTAAACGGATTTGACGCTTTTTGTCCGTCAACGTATAATTCCGACTGTACGTACGAATCCGTTCCGTAAACGTATGCCGACGGCAAATCGAAATCGTAACTTTGTCCGTAAATCAAATATTCGGGGCAACTTACTTCTCCGAATACAGGTAAAGAATCGTCTACGACGGTTACCGTATGATTAGCGCTTTCGATTCTACCCGTAACGTCGGTAACCGTATATACTAACGTATAAACGCCTTCCGACCTCGGTATAAACGTATCGGTTATCACTTCCGTTCCGCCGTTCGGCTTGGTTGCGGTTATCGTTACCGTAAGATTGCCCGAACCTTTTGAAACGTCGTAACTCGGCAACGCGTAAGCGTAACCGACTTTACCCTCGCCCGTCGCGGAACTTAACGAAATCGCAGGGTTTTCGGTCGTTCCCGTAGCGAAGCGTAAAACCTTTTCGCCAACGTTGCCGAATCTGTCGGTTGCCGTATAGACCAATGCGTACACGCCGTTTCTGTCGATAGAAATTTTTTCGTCTTTTATTTGCAATTCGGCTCTGCCGTTGGTATCGTATGCGTAATACGCCCTTACGTTTACAGTTCTTTCACCGCTGTACAAATCGAACGCTGTAGCGTCGAATACGGGGTAAGTTTTACCTTTTACCGCAAGGGGAAGATAATCTTCGGAATAGCCGGAAGTATTTACCGTTATTACGGGTGCTTCGTCGTCTACAAACTCCGATTCTTCGAGGTCGAAATCCGCTAATTTAGTTATAATAAAGTTGAAATGCGAACCCACGTAGCCCGTCGCTTCTATCGAAAGCATAACCTCGTCCGAAGTAAAGCCCGACCAAGCGTCTTGCGGTAAATATTTCGTATATTTGGGGTCGTCGAAATCGGCAATCATAAGAGTCGCCGAATAAGAAGAAATCCACAACTGTTTTTCTTCGGGTTTATAGATAATCCCTACGGGGTCTTGCCCTGTCGGGTTATAATTAGAACCTACCGTTTCCGCATTACCGTAAAAAGACGTGTATACCGCCTGTCCGAAACGGTCGTTAACGTGAATTCTGTTTATATCCGAATAATCCTGTGCGATGGGGCTTTGTCCGCAAGGCGCCGCCAAAGCGTAAGAAACCGAATATACGTACGGTGCGCCGTTAAACGCAACGCTTTGTATCTTTATCGAAAGGTAATTGCTTGAATCGTGAATATCGGTAAGCCTTATCCACATTGCGGAAGCGTCTCTCGTACCCTTCGTTTGCGGGGTTAAGTTAAAATTCAAAAAACTTTTCCCGTCGAATTGTTTAAGGTCGATAACCTTGTTTACGTTAAAAGTTTCGCTTTCCGCAAGAGCGACGTCTAATCCGACTAAACCCGTGTTAAAATTCGAATCGTCTTTTCCGTAACGAATCGTACTGTTTTCTCCCGATACCGAATAAGCATTTTGAACAACCTTAAACGATTGAGTTTCTTTAACGAGTTGTCCGCCTATTTTGGCGCGATACTCAACCGTATATTGTCCGGGGTCCTCGAAGGTAACCTTCGAAGTTGCAACCGCCGTGCCGTCGGGATAGTACAAAATAATATCCGCGTTTGCGTTACCCGACGAATTTGAAAGAGTACGCGAAGGAATGACCAAAGTTTCGCCGACTTTGTAAGTTTCGGCAATAATCCCTTCCGTAGCCTTAGTGTTTACATTGGAAAACGCAAACAAACAAAACGAAACCGCCAAAACGAACAATAAAACGACAATTCCGCTTCTCTTCAATTTTTTCGTCATTTTCTCCTTTTCCTCCTTTAACCTTTTATACCGCCCATAGAAACGTTGCCTATAAGACGTTTATGGAAACATAAAAATACTATAAATATCGGTACGAAAACTATCATACAACCCGCAAGTTTATGCGGCGTACTGTTTATTACGCTCTTTCCAGAGAATGTATACTTGTACAATCCGAACGAAATAGTAGGATGATTCGGCAAATAAACGAGCGCGGTCTGGAATTCGTTCCAATAATTTATAAATTGCAACAACATAACCGTAACGAACGTAAACTTAACTAACGGCAACATTATCTGAAACAATATTCTGTAATTGCCTGCCCCGTCGATTTGAGCCGCTTCCGAATAGTCTTTCGGTACGGATTTGAACGCCGCGTGAAATACCAAAAAGTACATTCCCAAGAAGTTGAAAGATAAAAGCCACGTACCTATTATGTTGTCGTACAATCCTAAATTCATAAGCATCTGAACTTCCGAAGGAAGCGAACCTACGATAGGCAACATCATAGTAACGAGTACGGTTCCGTAAATAATCGAGCACGCTTTGTAAGAAAAACGAGCGCAAGCGTAAGCGACTATACAACACGATAACGTACGGAAAAACGAACAACCGCCTGCGTACAAAATAGTATTAAGTAACATTTCCGGTATAAATACGGGTCTGTTGTTTTTTACTCCTACGTAAAAATTCGCAATCGCCGTTTGATAATTTTCCAACGTCCACGTCGGCGGAAGCCCGAGCGAATCCATACCGTAATCGATTTTATCCTTAAACGTGTTCATTATTCCCCAGCCGAAAGACATCGCGAGAGACAAAACGTAAATTATAAGAACGACAAGACAAATAATCGTAAAAATCAAATTGACCGCGGATTTTTGTTCGCCGACTTTATTCTTTTTAGATGTTTTTAATCTTTTTGTCATACATCAATCCTCACTCGGTCCGAATTTATTAAGTACGAACCTTATACCGAAGGTAATAGGAATCGCAACTATCGTACATAAAATACCGATTGCCGACAAATACGGGTAATCGGAGAGCCTGCCGTTTTGCACGCCTTTATAAAGGTAATAACCCAATGTAATATCCGACGGGAAAACGTCTGTACCGTAGAAAGAATATAAATTCATTTGATTAGTGAATATTTGCACCACGCTAACCGTTACGAATACGACGAAAGTCGGGTAAACGAGCGGCACGACTATATGTATAAACTCTCTGACAAAAGTAGTGCCGTCTATTTTTCCCGCTTCGATAACCGAGTCCGAAATATTGTTCATCGCGCCGAGGAACATAAGTATCTGCGTTCCGAACCCGACCCAAAGATTGTATATGATAATCGTAGTAAACCTCGTATCGGAGTTGGCTAAAAGTCCGTTCATTTTAATTCCCAAAATATTTGCAAAACCCGGAAGTCCTTTTTCTACGAACTGACGGTAAACGGCAACCATAACTATACTCGATACTATCGAAGGCATAAACAACATTACCTTAAAAAATCCGTGTCCCGGCATTTTTTTGAAAATATAATAGGAAAAAATCATTCCCAAAACTATGCCTACGCAAACGTTTACGACCCACGATATAAGCGAATTTTTAATTGCGGTGGTAAAAGTCGTGGTAGTAGAAAATTCAGTGAAAAATTTACTGAAATTTTTAAACCATACAAACGTCGTCTCGCTTGTTATAACGTCGTATTCCTTTAAGGACAACAAAATAGAATTAAAGTTAACGCAAATATAAAACAAAAAAAACTGTGTAAGCGGTAATACTACCAACGAAATAAAGAAAAGCAAATCCTTTCTTTTTTGTTTTTGCATTCCGCCCTTTTTACCCATAACCGTTTCCATAATTACTATTTAATACCGTTCCACCAACTTGCCGTCTTTGAAGAAACTATTCCTTCATAATAGTTTTTTGCCGTAACACTCGAATTGTCGTTGAAAGTCGACGACGGAACGTTATAAGTAGTTCCGTTTATGGTAGTTGTCCAAATACCGTTTGAAAGCGGATTAAACATAGAATAATTTTTTATCGCCGTCACGTTCGAGGAATACGGAGTAACTATATCGGAATTTTTATAATTTTCGTAAACGCTTCTGCCGAAGTTAGACATCGAACCGAGTTCTGCGTCGGTAAGCGTAAAATCGTACGGACGAATAAGACTCGTTATCTCGGTGAACGACGCAAGAGCAGAGCGTGTGTGAATGTATTTAACAAAAGTTTCCGCGACCTTTTCTTTATTTGCGGCAATTTTTCCGTTAATGAATAACGCCGAGTTGTAAGCGTCGCAAGTTACGGCTTTCTGACCTATTTGCTCGTCCGTGGGATGCGGGAAAGGTAAGAACGCAAAATTACGATTTTCTTTTTTAGCGCTTGTTCCGTATTTCTTTTCAAGCCTGTTAAAATAGTCGGTCGCTTCGTTTTCCCAATGGCAACCTTCAACCAACATAGCCGTACGTTTTCCGCTTTGAGTATCGAAAGCGCCGTTGAGGAATTCGAGATGCGCATCGCCTTGCTCGTAACTGCCGAAACAGTAATTAGAATCGTAATAATTTGTATTTTTAACAAGTTGTTCTACAAAAGAAAGCGCGTAATATCTTCCCGCCTGACGTTGCAATTCGTAACCGTTATCGGTAGTAATCGTCGTTGCGGAATCCATGACGGGATTTCCGCCTGCGTCGAATTCTTTAATAAGATTCGTTGCGATTCCGTCGTAAGTATAGTTCAAACGCATTTGTTCCGCGCCTTCGTTGTTTGCCCACAAGCAATATAACATTCTGTACATATAAAACTGATATTGCCCCGCCCAAACTATCGGCGTAATTGCACGTTGAGTAGCCATTTCGTTGCAAAGAGCGAAAAATTGTTCGTAAGTTGCGGGCAACCCGTCGTCATAAGTACCCTTTTTGCCGTCCGGACCTGCGGATAGCGTACCGTTACTACCCGTGAACACGTAATTAGAACCGTTCTTTTTTGCGGGACATTCATCGTTTTCCGTCGCTTTCGTAACGTCGCCCGCGAAATATAAACCTTCTTCCGTCCACACGTCGACGTCGTACACTATACCCGTATAGTTGACGTTAAACGGCAGAGCGTAATAATGCCCGTCTTTTTTGAAATAATCGATATATTGCGAAGACATTTTTCCTTCAATCGTTTGACCTGCCTCTCCTACGTCGGTCATATCCGCTTGAACGACGTCCTTAATATCGTGCATATGCCCTGCGTTAGCGACGGTATAATAATCTACGTCTTCCGTAAAAATAACTTCGGTTTCGACACCCGGCATATAAGAAAGCAAATTGTTTCCTCCGGGAGCGTCCGTGCTGGTAGTAACTTGTACGCCCAACTTACCTTCTTCGAACGAAGTGTTTGCAAACTCTTTTTCGAAGTCGAGTGCCCATTGCTTAAGCCAATCCGAGCCGTAACCCGACGGAACGACCGAAACGGAAAGTTGAGTTTTGGTATCGTCTATCGGACGATTGTCATCCGAACCGCAACCGCCGAGTAAAGGCGTTGCAAACAGTAGCGCCATTATAACGCTTAAAAACTTAAATGATTTTTTCTTCATAAATTATCCTCCTTTTATATAAGCGACACGAATCTGTCGATTTGTTCTTCCGTCGTTAAATAAGTAGTTGCCAATCTTACTACGCGTTGTTCTTCGTTCCAGTAATGCAAATCGTAAACCTTCGTAATTTTTTCGTAAGTTTCGTCGTCGAAAATAGCAAATACCATATTCGATTGAACGGGGTAAGCTGTTTTAATGCCCTTTTCCGCGAGTTTTTCGCCAAGCGATTTTGCCGCGTTGTTTGAAAGAATCGAATTTTTAATCCAAAGTTCGCTTTCGAGTATAGCCGCCATCTGCACGCTCAAAAACTTTGATTTAGACATGTGTTGAAGCGATTGTTTTTGAGAATATTTAAGATAATTTGCAAATTCTCTCCTACGGAAAACAATCATTTCTCCCATCATTGCGCCGACCTTCGTTCCTCCGAACGAAAACGCGTCGACGCCGGTTTTTTCAATCATATCCGTAAGATTAGTACCGAGTGCCACAACGCCGTTACCGAGACGCGCGCCGTCCATATAAACGTACATATTTTTCGAATGAGCGTAGTCGCACAACGCCTTAATTTCGGCGTTGGAATAAACCGTGCCGAATTCCGTCGGCTGCGTAATCGCGATAACCTTCGGGTTGTATTTATAGTTTTTTACGCTACGCAAAAGTTTATCGACTAACTCGGTAGTGAGTTTCCCGTCGGGACTTTCTATCGCAAGAATTTTATTTCCCAAATTAAATTCGAGCGCACCCGCTTCGTAAGTGTTTAAATGCGTTTGTTTTGCGCATAAAACCGTAGACCATCTGTCAAGCATAGCTTTCATTGCCATAACGTTAGCCGCAGTTCCGTTAATTGCAAACGTCGTATAAATCTCGTCAGAAAAATAACGTTGCATAAGAGCGGTAGCCTTTTTCGCATAACTCTCTTCACCGTATCCGCCGTCAATCGGTTCATCGTTAATTTTCGCGATAGCGTCCAGCAAATCCGGGTGAATATTTATCCATACTTCGCCTCTGAAATCTTTGAGCATATTCTACCCCTTTTGTTTTTTATTAAATTTTAAGTCCGTTGAACGAATTAGTCAATACCCTTTTCGATTTGCGATTAAAACGCTCAAAAGTTGCTCGTTAACGCTCAAATAAACGATCAAAGCGAGCATTACTGTGTTTTTTGGCTGAAAGTATTTTAAAAAAACAGTTGACATTATTTCTTCCGTGTGTTTATAATTAGAAAAACGAAAGGAAATTTAACGATGTCGTTAACTCACTACGAACAAAGTCTTTTAGATTTACTGTCTTCTAATACCGAAGTATCGGTTACGACGATAGCAAAACGGTTATTTGTAAGCAAACCGACCGCAAGGCGTTATCTCGCCGCGCTCGCCGAAAAAGGTTTGGTAATAAGAACTCACGGCGGCGCTATCTTAAACAATATGTCGGAAAACAAAAACGTTCCGCTCTATTTACGGCTGTCTAAAATGAAAGCCGATAAGGTTACGATTGCCCAAAAGGCGGTAAAACTCATTCAAGACGGCAACGTTATTTTTTTGGATTCTTCGAGTACGGCTTTTCATATGCTCCCGTATTTGGAAAATTTCAGAAATCTTTTAATACTTACCAACAGTTTGAAAACCGCCATAACTCTTACCGAAATGGGTATTCAAACGGTATTAACGGGCGGTAAAGTAGATTCTTCCAACTTTGCCTGCAACTCTCACGAAACCCTCGAAGCCATAAAAAAAGTAAATGCGGATTATTTCTTTTTTTCCTGCGATGCGTTATCCGACGACGGTAAACTTACCGACAATTCTCAAACGGAAAGTTTCGTAAGACAGGAATTTATGAAATACGCCAAAACCAACGTCCTGCTTATCGACAGTAGCAAACTTCATAAAAAATGTTGGTATAACCTTTGTTCTCTCGATAACGTAGACGAATGTTTTTGCAACGTAGACCTACCCGATAAGTTGACTTCTATGCTAAAAAAAGACACCCCCCCCCGTTAAACAAATCGGTAAACCGTTTATTTAAACGGAAACGGCGCAATCTCGCAAACAAACGGTATGTTTTGAGCGAAACGCGCCGTATTTTTTTTCATTTTTTGGTCATAACGCTCAATACCGTTTTAACGGCTTGCAAGTATAATCATCCGAGGCTATAATATTTAACGTTATGAAAAAACAAACGTTATTACAAGAAACAAAGCGGTATTTATTTATGGTTATCGGCTGCATATCTTACGCGCTCAGCGTAAGAACTTTTTTAATCCCGTGCGAAATAGTCGGAGGCGGGGTTAGCGGAGCGGCATCGCTTATCCATATACTTACGGGTTTACCCGCAGGCGTATTTATCATTGCGATAAATCTGCCGATACTCGTTATGGGGTTCAGACTAATGGGTTATAAATTTATTATCCGTTGTCTTATAACCACGGTAGTCCTCGGCTTGTTTACCGATATTTTTGCGTTCGTTCCGAAAATTACCGATAACCCATTACTTGCGGCTATGTACGGCGGAATTTTACAAGGCACCGGAATAGGTTTATTCATTAAATTCGAAGTATCAAGCGGCGGAACGGAATTGCTCGGACGCGTAATACAGCATAAAATCAAAATCGGAAGCATTGCGACGTACGTGGCTCTTTTAGACGCCTTGGTCGTCATAATCGCGGCAGTCGTTATGAAAAATCCCGAAAACGTTCTGTATGCTCTTATATTGATTTTTATAAGCGCAAAAGTCAGCGATGCAATCGTGCTCGGAATAAACAGTTCGAAATTTTGTTATATCATAACCGACTTCCCGCAAGAGATAGCCGAAAATTTGCTTAAAAACAGTCCGCGCGGAGTAACGTTGTTAAACGGTACGGGTATGTATACTAAAACCCCGAAAGGCGTTTTAATCTCCTGTGTAAAAAGCAATCAGTTTTCTCAATTAAAGCAAATCGTTAAAGAACTCGACCCTCACGCCTTCGTGATAGTAACGAGCGCAAACGAAGTATACGGAAAAGGATTCAGAAGTTTTTAAAAAAATTTAAATTATGCT
>CAYSYT010000004.1:0-9667 GCA_964435195.1 uncultured Christensenella sp.
CTAATCGATTTGTTTGAAAAAATAATGCCACGTAGTTAGCTTTCTGGAACGAAAGCTGACTAACTCTCTCGCTTTCCACCACACATAAGAGACACCATTGAGACAAAATGAGTAAACGTATAGTCAATTTGATAAAAGCTATTGACGAAACGTAAAATTGGTGTACAATTAAAAGAAAAATAAAAAAAGAAGGAGTTGAGTTCACTCCGACCAAAGACTGTAACTCAACTCCTATATGCACCATCAAGGTACGGGGACATTATACCATACCTCTATTCTTGATGCAATGCAAGAAAGGGAAATTTTAATGTACGAACAATTTAAACATCAACTCATTGTATCTCTCGCTGTCGTCTTCAGTTCAGATGAACTAGAAGTAATCTCAAAAAAACTTGATGTAGTTGCTTACAACTACGATGTAACTAAGAAAGAAACCGCTATTAGTATTTACAATTCAGAATTACCAGAAATGGTACAAACATTTCTTGTGTGTAAGAAAATTGAAGGACTCTCAGAACCTACTCTCTATAATTATGGAATGGCTCTGAAAAAATTCTTTTTTACACTTCAAAAAACTCCAGAGCAAATAGTTCCCAATGATATTCGTGTATATCTATATCAATACCAACAAGAACATCATATTTCAAATCGTTCCTTGGATAAACTGCGTCAAACCTTCAGTAGCTTCTTCTGCTGGGCTTCTGGTGAAGACTATCTTCCACAAAATCCTATGATTGCGATTCGTAAAATTAAATATGAAGTAAAACCAAGAACATCTTTATCTCAGATTGATTTAGAGTATGTTCGTGATGCTTGTGACACTTTGAAAGAAAAAGCTATTGTTGAAATCTTATATAGCACAGGTTGTCGAGTATCTGAGTTAGCTGTTCTCAAAAAATCGGATATTAATTGGGAAAGAAAAACAGTTCGTTTATTTGGAAAAGGTTCTAAGTATAGAACGAGTTATTTGAATGCAAAGGCAGAGTTTGCATTAATAAAATATCTTGAATCACGAGATGATCAAAATGAATACTTGTTTGTATCTGATCGTAAACCTCATGGACAAATGCATAAAGCAGGTTTGGAAAAGATCGTCAAACAAATTTCAAATAGAGTGAGTGATAAAACAAACAAAAACATAACACCACATATTTTTAGGCATACTACTGCCACCACGGCAATCAATAATGGAATGCCGATACAAGACATTAGTAAATTACTCGGTCACGAGAATATTTCCACCACTATGATTTATGCTCATACAGTAACGGAAAATATTCAAAGTGAACATAAAAAATACATAATTTAAGGGGGTATTTCTCAAATGGCAAATCAAGCGTTATATGCTGCATTTGAAAGAATGTGGCAACATGCCGTCCTTAAAATAAATGAAAATTTAAGTGCGTCACAAACTTATACAGATAAGAAAATATCTTCTCACTCTCACGATTATCTTCCCATTTCTGGTGGTACTCTAACAGGAAATTTGACAGGTAAACATATAAGTGGTACATGGTTACAGACTACTTCTGCTTCTGATAAAACAGGTAACTTTGCTACTATTGATGAATCAGGATGGGTTTATTATAGAAAGCCCTCTGAGGTTTTATCAGATATTGGTGCTGCTGCTCAGAGTCACGTTCACAATTATGCTGGTAGTTCTTCTGCTGGCGGTGCTGCCACTTCTGCATTAAAATTAACAACAAACGCTGGTTCTGCCAATACACCTGTGTACTTTGTTGATGGTATTCCAAAAGCATGTACTAGCTTAAATATTGCTCAAGGTGGTACTGGTGCAACAACTGCTGCTGACGCTAGAACAAACCTAGGAGCTGCCGCTTCTTCTGACCTTGCTAAATACTTACCTCTTACTGGCGGTACACTTACTGGTGGTTTAACTGTTTCAAGTGGAAACCTTAGTTTCACAAGTACAAATGGCTCAGTTAGAATTGAAAACTCTGCTGAAAAAGATACAGGGATTTTGACTGCAAATGCTACCCGTAAGGCTCTCTTCTATGTATCTGCTGCAGGTAACGCAGGTATCTATGATGTAACAAATTCAAACTGGATTCTCCGTAGTGACACATCTAAAAATATATATTTCCCAACAGGCAATATAAACATTTCGGGTAATGCAAGTCTTGCTGGTAATGCGAACAACATCCGCTTTGGTATAGGTGTTAATAATGCAACATATGTTCAACTGAGACAGACAGGTAATGCTTCTACTGGCTATTACTGCGCCTTTGTACACTATGACGCAAATAGCGATCCTAGTTACTATAATATATTTAATCCATCTGGCGAGTTCATGCTTGCACCTTATAACTACTTGATTTCTACAGATAGAGTTACTCGTGCAATGATGTCATCTGATGATAACTTGATTCCGCAAAAAGTAAATGGTGATAAATATGCAGGTAAATGTAACCTTGGTTCAGGTGATCACTATTGGTTATCTTTATACTACAGTGGATCATTAAGCAAACAGTCAGATGCACGTTCAAAGAATATTCTTGGTGACTTATCTGAGGACGATAGCTTAGTATTACTTAAAGGCAGTGATATAAAGAAATTCACTTATAAGACAGATGATAATAGTATTGTACACTATGGTGTTATTGCTCAAGATGTAAGAGACTTGTTAATCAATTCTGATATCGGCTATAACTCTCTTCTGTCTATTGTAGATAAAAAAACAGATAAACCAGTCACGGATATTTATGCTCCGGAAGACAGTGTGAGTTATGCGATTGATTATACTCAGTATGCACCTATTCTTATTAAAGGATGGCAGAATCACGAAACAAGAATCGAAGCCTTAGAGCGTGAAAATCGTATGCTAAGAGAACAGTTGGAAAACTTAAAATGATAAAATATAGATAAAGACCTCTGAGGATTTCAGAGGTCTTATTTATTTGAGGTGATTCCATTGAAGAAATTATTGAAACACTTATTTTTATTTTGTGTCGGAGGACTAGCTTACTACTTCATTGAAGTCCTTTGGAGAGGATATTCACATTGGACAATGTTCGCTCTAGGTGGCGTTTGTTTTTGTTTTGCAGGTGAACAGAACCAATATATACCATGGGACTATCCGTTCTGGAAACAAGTACTACGCACAGAGATATTTGTACTGTTAAGCGAATTTATTACCGGATGCATAGTAAATCTATGGCTGCATTGGGATGTCTGGGATTATAGTAATCTTCCACTCAATATATTGGGGCAAACTTGCCCCCAGTTCGCTCTTCTGTTCTTACCTCTATGCGTAATTGCAATTATATTAGACGATTATATACGCTACTGGTTTTTCAGTGAGGAGAAACCACATTATAAATTAATGTAACTGCGGTTACATAGAAAGGAGATACCAGTGGATGAATTACAGCAACTAGGAACTATAATCACTTCAAATTGGCAAGCACTTCTGCTCACTCTTCTATTGTTCATTTTTGCCATCCCAGAACTTATCAAACGTCTTACTTTTATCAAGGATTGGTTTGGTTATGAAACCCCTGATGAGAAAAGATTTAAGAAACTTGAAGCGGAGCAAAAAAGACTGACTGAAGAAAATTCTAAGTTGAAAGCATTAATCACTACAGCAGAGGAGCACTGTATGGGCGTAATCAATGATACAGAAGCGAAATTTGATGAACGAGAAACCCAACACTGGGAAGAATCAAAAAAGATTCGCAATAATTATGATTCAAAGATGGATGCGGTCGATGCAAAACTGGACATGATTCTTGCACGAATGAATAAGCAGGATCAGTTAGATTTAAAGAAACTTCGCCATTCAATTATACGAGCAGGTGAAGATGCTATAGAAAAGGGACAGATTTCAATTCGATCTTTGAAGTCTTTGACAGAAATGTTTGAAGAATATACTGACACTTATCATGGAAATAGTTATGTCAGTACTTTGATGACCAAGGTTAATCTCTTACCTGTTATTGGTAAATTGGATGAACATGGTCGTGACGTTGAATAAGACGAGGTGATGACAATGTACATGTCTGAAAAGAGATTTCGTGAAAAGCAACGAAAAGCTCGTCTGAGAAATGAATCTATTTACCGTAAACAAGAACTTAAAAGGGACAGATTTCAATTCGATCTTTGAAGTCTTTGACAGAAATGTTTGAAGAATATACTGACACTTATCATGGAAATAGTTATGTCAGTACTTTGATGACCAAGGTTAATCTCTTACCTGTTATTGGTAAATTGGATGAACATGGTCGTGACGTTGAATAAGACGAGGTGATGACAATGTACATGTCTGAAAAGAGATTTCGTGAAAAGCAACGAAAAGCTCGTCTGAGAAATGAATCTATTTACCGTAAACAAGAACTTAAAAGAATTCGAAATATGTACAAGAAAGATCGAAAAAAGATTCAGACGAGTAAATTAATCACTGCTCTACTCATGATACTCCTCTTGGTAAATTGTGTGGCTATAGAAGTCTACAGTTGCTATGTCATGCTAGTATTGCAGGACTTATCAGCTTTGTATTCATTGATTGGTGCGGCTATCTCTACTGTGATTGGTGAGGTACTAGCTTATACAATTTACAGTATTAAATCTTTCAACGAGACTAAAGCTGAAAAGGATTTAGAATTCGAAAAGGAAAAATTTTACAGCCCTCCAAATGAAGGTGTTGGATAAGGAGGTACATATATGACTTTAAAAGAATTTTTGGAGCAAATTTTATACTTACTGGCTACAGGTATCATGCCTGTTTTAACTGTATATATCGTAATGCTGTTAAAGACCAAAATTAAAGAATACACAACCATGATGAACAACGAACAGTTAGAATCCTATGTGAATACAGCAGTTGATGTAATTGGTATGGTTGTTATTCAGGTAAACCAGACCTTCGTTAATGAACTAAAAAAGAAAGGTGAGTTTACTCAAGAAGCAGCTATTGAAGCAAAAAATCGAGCAATCGAAGAATGTAAGAAACTCATCTCTGAGAATTCAAAGATAGCGATCGAGACTCTTTATAATGACTTCGATGCTTACTTAAATTCTAAGATTGAAGAATTAGTTAATGAAAATAAATTAAGTTACTGATAGTGTAGGAGCGTCATGCTCCTATGCTATTTTATTTTAAAATTGGTAAAAAGATAATTTTCAACATTAAACATTATGAGAAATATAAGAGACATATAAAACGTATGTCTCTTTTTTATATATATTTGTGACTCGTAAAGTCTGTACTTTTGTCAAAACGAAGGAGGATTCGCATATGAACATCAATAAAAAATTAATGAATATTAATCACACCAGTTTAAAACGTTCGAAAAATGCTATTAAGTGGATCGTCATCCACTACGTAGGAGCTTTAGGTGATGCAAAGGATAATGCCACATACTATGGTTCTACATATGTAGGTGCATCTGCAGATTTCTTTGTAGGCTTTAAAGGTGATATTTGGCAAGCCAATGATTATTATAACTACTACTCATGGCATTGCGGAGGAGGTTTACAAGGTTCTGGTGGAGCAAAATATTATCAGCAATGTACTAATTCAAATTCAATAGGTATAGAAATGTGTGTTAAAAAAAAGTCAACTGCAACAATGAATGCTACAGACCGAGATTGGTATTTTGAAGATGCAACCATCAATGCTACGGTAGAGTTGGTAAGACATTTAATGTCTGAATTATCTATAGATATTAACCATGTCATTCGCCACTATGATGTTACTTCAAAAATTTGTCCGAATCCATTTGTTTACAATACTGGTAAAGTAACATGGGAACAGTTTAAAGCTAAAATTGCTGGTACTGCCAATTCTACTCCTACACAAGATACCACTTCATTCTATCGTGTGCGTAAATCATGGGTTGATTCAGCATCACAGTTAGGTGCATACACTTCTCTTGACAACGCTAAGAAAAATTGTCCTTCTGATTATCATGTCTTTGATGAATCTGGTAAGATTGTCTACTCCCCTACTGTAAATACGTCAAAAGGTACACAGGCATCTGATTTTGCTAATCTATCCGAAAAAGAAGCGGCTGCTAAAATTTTAGAGATGTGTAAAGTAGACTATGAGAAAACTGGTGTACTTGCATCTGTAAGTGCCGCTCAGATGATACTAGAATCAGGTTATGTTAAGACCACTTTGGCTACATCTGCCAATAACTGCTTTGGTATGAAAACTACTCTTTCTGGTAATTCTTGGGCTAATTCTTCTTGGGATGGTAAATCCAAGGTCACGATCAGAACTGCCGAAGAATATACTGTAGGTAATGTCACATACATCAATGCCGACTTCAGAAAATATCCATGTATAGAAGACTCCATTGCTGATCACAGTGCTTACTTACTTGGAGCAATGAATGGTAGTAAGAAGAGATATGAAGGACTGACCAAATGTAAGAACTATAAAGAAGCAATCACTCTGATTAAAAATGGAGGCTATGCTACAGACTCTGCTTATGTGTCCAAAATTTGTAATATCATTGAACGTTTTGGGTTAAATAAGTATGATAAGGTCGTAGAAACTCCTGTTGAAACATCTAAGACACCATATCGTGTAGGTACAGCTTGGGAAAATGGTAAGTGCCAGAATCAGACTGGTGCATATGATGTTTTGGATAATGCTAAGGCTGCTGCAGATACTCAAGCAAAGTCTAAGAAGTCTACATATCAAGTTTTTGATAATTCTGGTAAAGCAGTATACACTGCAAAGTATACGTCTACCACTTCTGCCTTTATTCCCTATGACGTAAAAGTAAAAGTACCTAATCTTCGTATCCGAAAGACTCCTAATGGTACAGTTGTCACGAACAATGGCAAGGAGGTGTTTACGGGCATCGGAGTATTTGGTATTGTAGAGGAAAAGAAAGCAGGTAATTATACTTGGGGACTTCTAAAAGCATACCAGAAGAATCGCAATGGATGGATTGCTCTTAGTGATGATTTCGTAGAAAAAGTTTAATGAAAATGTGGTACATAGTATCTTTAGGTCATAGTTTTAGGGTAACAGAGACAAGTATCTCTGCTACCCTATTTTTTTATCTGATCACGTTTCCTATAACATACCTATGTATACGCTTGTCCCAAATAAGTTCATAACACATATTCTCGGCACGTTCTTTTGCTTCTTGCGGATTAGTGTAATAGACTTGTTTACATTTTCCATTACTATCTCGTATCGTTGTTGTATATACTATTTCTTCTGTCTCGATGGTGTCTTTAAAGTTCTTGATTATCATTAGAATACTCCTGTGACTTCGTATTTCGCCCAAATAACATCTTTTTGTGTGGTGTCTAACAACTTATAACCAAAAGGAAATAAATCGTTATTTGAGGCTCTGATTGCTTTCTATAGACTTTGTAATCACGGATTCAATATCTAATAGAGAAATTTGGTATCTTTTACACAGGTCAAAGATGGATAACAATACATCTACTTGTTGTCCAAACTTGATTATATCCAGATACTCTGGGTACAGTTCCCCAATAAAGGCAAGTGCTTCTTCTAACTCTTGCTTTGTTTCTGTCATATCTGTTGCCTCCTTCCTTTATGATATTACAATCTATGAGTTAAAACAACAGATTATGACAAAATCTTTTGAAATTTTTCGACACAGGGTATTTAATTTTCTCCATAACAAATAAAGGGTGAAGTAGATTTTTTAATGACTGATTAGTCATTAGCATCTACTCCACCCTATTTTTTTATTTTCACGAAAATAAAAACTCATATAAGCACACAACAAGAAGTCATGTAATTATATGAGTTTTTATTTGAATCTGTCTCCTGGTTACCAATTAACTCAAAGCCATAGTGTAATGATAGTTAACTTTGAATTCGTGATTCATACAACTCCTCAAATTCCTTGTAAATACGATGTGTCGTTCGGGAAACATCTTTAATATCATGTCGTCCGAACAACCCATTTTTTTACCCTGTTTTTTAACCAACTGCTTCACATATTCCTTCTGATTGTACAAGTAAAATACAACAGTTGCTTCATGTTGGCTCGTAGGCGTCACAACAATCTTTTCTATCAATTCATCTATAATTTTTCTATTAATCAGTTGCGGCTCTATGCCTGCATACTTCTCTAAAGTATCTCTTATTGTCTTTAGTTTCTCAATGATTGCTTGTTCTGTATCTTCTTCTTTAGCAATCATATTAATCTTGTCAGTTATTTTAGCAATCTCAGCAACTATCTTTTGACTCTTAGCCTTAAATTCATCTTGAGTAATTAAATCAGTCAACATCAAATCAAGTAACTTCTCTTTCTTATTCTCTTCTACGGTTAACTGTTTATTTAATGTTTCAAGCATAGCTTTTGAGCCATTGGATTCAGGATTTATAATTTTACGGTACTTAGTAAGATAGTCTTTAATGACATCACCAAAATCACCTAAGTCCTGTTGTAATATGTCTGCCAGCATCAAACGAATCTCTTTTTCATCAATTAAGAATGAAGGACAAGAATCTTTCCCATTTTTTACCTTATAGCTACATCTCCATTTAAGATCCTCATGTCCACGGATCACTCTGGATTTAAGCCAATATGCATGTCCATCAATGCCACAAATGATTTTTCCAGTCAGTAAGTTACTATCTGACTTTATAGATGTTTTTCTGCTACGTATTATCTCACTTTTTTTCGCATAAATTTCATTCGCCTGGTTCCATAATTCCTCAGACACTATCGCTGGTACGGTTTCGCCATCATCTTTATACATAACCCATTCTTCCGGTGGAAGAAATTCTTGTTTTTTGGTAAACATATCAACGATCTTGACTTTACCGCCACAATAGTATCCCTTGTACTTAGGATTCTGAATAATTTGTTGAATGGTTCTATTTGAAATAGCATTACCATTATGATTTTGGTATCCTATCTCATACAAATGCTTCTCCAAACGTCTAGTTGACCAATCTCCTGTAGCGTATAGTGTAAATATAAGTCGAATCATCTCTGCTTCTTTTTCATTGATTGTCAACTTACCATCTTTCTTGTCATAACCATAGAACAATGAATTACCAAGTACTACACCTTTTTTAATAGACTGAGCATGACCAAAACGGATACGCGATGACAGCTTTCGTACTTCATCTTGTGCAATACCTGACATGATTGTAAGACGCAGTTCACTGTCTTCATCAATCGTATTGATATTATCATTGATAAACCAGATACACGTACCGTAACTCAGCATTTGTCGAGTATATTGGATACTGTCTAGGGTATTTCTGGCAAATCTGGTAATTTCTTTGGTAAGCACCAAGTCGATTACTCCGTTTCTAGCGTCATCCAACATATTTTGAAAATTTTCTCGTTTCTGGGTATGCAATCCAGAAATTCCATCATCTACATATCCTTGAACTAAATGCCACTTCGGATATTTAGAGATAAATTCTTTAAAATATGCTTCTTGGTTTATGATAGAGTTCTTTTGTTCCTCCTTATCTGTGCTGACTCTAGCATAATAACTTACATTGAGTTCCAAATCAAAGATCGAAACTCCTTGCCTTAATAACTGTCTAATTTGATATATATTCATACGTTATGCCTCCTCTCATATTTAACAGGAGACAGATTCATTATCATTATAACGTATGTCTTCTGATTTATCAACATAGTGTGATATACGTAAATTCATCCTATTATATTCATCTTTCGTGATA
>CAYSYT010000004.1:9677-57569 GCA_964435195.1 uncultured Christensenella sp.
CCCATGATCGAGCAAATAATTATTTAGAATCATTAATTTTATCTTTTTAATAAAAACACCTTCTTTATAAATTTTGACAATAGTATTTACAACACTTATAAAAAATATTAAGAGGGGAGAATCCTCCCCTTAATTATCCATACATCATATAGTTTACTAGTTTATTTACATCCTCTTGGTTGTAGGCTACAATTTCCAACTCAGGAATTTCATTTCCACCAGAGAATATACCTGCTAAACTAAAGTACTGAGCTAACTTGGATTTTAAGTTGATACGAATATCATCACCGATTAAGTCCACTCTTCCTTCACAGGAATCAATTACTTCAAACAATTTTTCTATATTATTTACACGATTTATTTTCATAACTATCCTCCATTTGATTTCAATTTTGAGTTTACCCAGGGAAACACTTTAAGCATCTCCCTGGCAGATAACATCAGAAGTTTACAATCTACGCATATGTATGCTTTAGCTTCTGGGTGTATCATTATCATAGTCTTTGCACTGCTTTTCCTTAGTCAGTGTAGGACTAAACACATTAATCAATTCGTTCCATGGGGCATTCGAATAATGATAAATACAGTCATATGACTCACAGTTATTCTTGCCACAAAAGGTCTGACGTTTTTGCTTAGACATTCATACTACCTACTTTCATCTGATATAAGTCATAAATAGCTTTTGCCAAAGTCACAGGATCTATGTCTTCATTGCGAACACCGAAGTCCCAGTATTGGTTAATATCTTTAAAATAGTCTTCATCTGCTTTTAAACGTCTTTGAATCTCATCAGGATTATCTCCTCTTTTCTTGACACGCTCTTCTAGTACAGAAGGAGTTACATTAATATAGACAATCACCGGATTCAGTTCTGGATGATCTTTGACTACTTTCACTCCTTCAGGATTCATGATTATTACTTTATCTATATTGTCTCGACCATTTCCTATTGCGCTGTATGATGTGCCGTAATGCCAAGTCTCACCGCTTGCTACATTATAGGTTGTGGTTTCCAGAAAGAACCCCATGTCTCTCATGAAAAGAAACTCTTCCTCATCTGTGAAGTAATATGATTCATTTTCTACCTCGTTTTTACGTATGGGTCTTGTGGTATGAGTAATGACTTTTTTCATACCGAGTTTTTTTAGTTCATTTAACACCGTGTCTTTACCAGACCCTGTTTTTCCGCACAGTACCAACATGTATTCTGCTCCTTAAATACCTAATTCTAATTTCAACTGAGGTTTAATTGGCTCATAGTCTTGTAACTGAAAATCATCAATGGTGAAATCATAGAAGTTATCTGACTTTGGCGTGAATAACATCTCCACCTTATCAAAATGATATTTATAATACGGTTCATCTGATTTAAGCCTGTCACATCTTTGGAGCAATTCATTGGCTGCATCCATATGTCTGTCATAAATCTGCTCATTCGCTACAAAATGAGTAAACTTTCCTGGTTTATATCCAGTTGCTTTAGCTACCATCATTAGAAGTGCTGCATACTGAACTTCGTTCACACCACCAGCACCCGATGCAGTCAACATATCTCCGCTTCTTTGATTTAGGAACATATCAAGATATTCTCCACGAACATTCCAGATAGTTTCATAACAACATGGCATAAGACCATCACTTTCTTTAAAATCATCCTCTTGCCAAAGTGACATGATATGTCTACGTCCATACGGATTTTCTTTAATGTCGTTCAAGAGATTGTTTAAAAGATTGTGTCTTCTGACAGTTTCTCCATATCTAACGCCAATCGTTCCTTGTAAATCTTTCGATTCCCATTGATCCCAATAATGAACATTGTACTTATTCTTGAGTAACTCAAGTGAGTTGCTTGCGTCTTGATAAATCCAAAAGATTTCCTTGATTGCACTCTTCCATGCAATCGGACGTAATGTACAAATTGGAAATTCACCTTTGTCTAAGTGATAGGTTCTCAGTACATGATTCACTGAATAAGTGTATGCTGGTGTTCCGTCTTCGTAATAAGGACGAGGATTTTCGTCCTTATACCCATTATTTAAAATATTCTGAATATCACATTTTAATAAAAAATCTGCTCTTGTCATTTATGTTCTCCTAATTTATTGTGTAACCTGCTGGTACAGACTTATACATATCACATTTACTGCATTTGTAGAGATGAAGTGTATTATCTGAGCTTGTACCTATATAAATCCAAAAATGATCACACACTGACTGATTTGATGCCACTTCTTGCTCTGAACAAGTGCACTGATTTGTAAATGGAGCATTAATTTTCTTACATCTTGGACATTTCCATCCTTCTAACATTGTTCACTCTCCTCCTGATCTGCTCTTGATATTTCTTGACAAAACTCTTGTAGTAACTTCTCATCTGATGTATTTGCTTTAATTTCTACAATATTTCCCAGTAAAGCCAGCAACCCTAAGGTAGAACAAGCATCTACAGAATAACTACCTACCATAGCATCAATGCCATTCATTCTATTTTCGTATTGTCTACAGATTTGAAGTACTTCAAAAATTTTGTCGATTGATGATAAATTGACTTTTACCATATCCTCTCACCTATGTAATTTAATTTGTACCTGTCGATCCAATCCCTCCGCGATCTTCATTACCCAATGTTTCACACTCATCAAAGGTAATTTCTGGCTGTTTTTTCATAATACGGAACTGACAAATTCTGT
This sequence comes from uncultured Christensenella sp., assembly GCA_964435195.1. Classification (GTDB taxonomy): domain Bacteria; phylum Bacillota; class Clostridia; order Christensenellales; family Borkfalkiaceae; genus UBA1259. The sequence goes on from CAYSYT010000004.1 coordinate 12,371, forward strand.
CGTTTACATGAATCACAGTATCTCTTAGTGCATAAGCCGGATAGAACCATTGGTCGTTATCTCCACAGTACGACTCATCAATCACCGCCTGGTGATTTGTCTGAATGATACCGAAGTTTTTATAGGTTGAAGATCTTGGAACCACATGAGCTTCATATCCTTCTGGTAACTCCATTGCGACCCCCAAAGGAATTAACTTAAATTCTCCTGCTTTCAAGGTTACCTCTACAGCAGCCCTAAGGTCGATCCAATCTCCCTGTTCTATCTTTGTGAGCTTTTCGATTTCCTGTGAAAAATACTTAATTCTAATTGTTTTCATATTCATTTCTCCTTTTAGTTCTGTTCTGTTGGGCTAATAATACCTATAAGATCGTGGTAATCATCAGAGTCGCAAATTACAAATTTCATATGCTTACATTTATCGCAGCAAGCCATATCCTTGTCACGCGTCTGTCCAATGCTGGTAAGATATTCCTTACACATCTTTTTCTGCTGTCTCTGAGAGTATCCACACATAGCAAAATCACACAAATGTGTATGGACTAACCACGAGTTGTTAGGTAATACCAAGTTCACTGCTGTATTAATTTTTTCTTTCAGATTCATATTTTCCTCTTCTTTCTCAGGCTACCTCGTACAAGGTAGCCTATTTTTTTGTACAAAATAGTTTGTAGTCGCAGACCTAATTTACGATATTTTTTAATCCACACGAACAAATTGTCATTGAAATACATTGGATTCTATTTAGGTACTGCTCACTACATTTATTTTTGAGTTTTCTTGGCTGCTCGCCCCTTCTCCAGTGCTGCTAACAACTTAGCCTTATGTTCTGGAGTAAGTTCCTTCTTCGGCTTATTAGGATCAGGTTTTGCTCCAGGATTGATCTTGATCCACTTTAAAGGAATGTTGGCACATACAGAACCATCTTCATTTTCATGGAAGTATTTGAATTCTTCCGCTCTTTCCTCATAAATTTGTTTAATACGATTGATGTGTTTACGATTGGTAAAAGTCACTACAGCACTACGTCTACCTGTAACAAATTCAATCATATTTTCAGAATTTTCCATTGGCATAGTTAATCACCCTTAATCACATTTTGAATAGCCACAGTTCTTACAAACGTTACAACCACCCTCAAATACTAATTCTTCACCACACTCAGGACACGGATGAGCGACTTTCTTAGCAGGTAGCGGTTCAGTTGTCACTACTTCTTTTACCAAGTCTTCGGTATTACCTAGGTCTTCCTGCATCTCTTTATACATATCCAAGAGTGCTTTACCTACTGCGGAAGGACAAGATGCACCTCTGCTGGTATCATGCTTAGTTGCAGTTCTAACAGCATAAGAAGGACAAGCCATACAGCTCTCTAACTGATCTACTATGGTGTAGACATCGACACCTGCTCTTGCAGATAGCGACATTAATCTGGATACGGCTGCCAAATTAGATTGACAACCACCTTGAGAACCTTTTGATAAATAGGTCTCCAACAGTTCGCCAGTGTCAGGATCAAAGAATGCAGTACAGTGTAAGCTACCGCATCCGGTTACCAAATGACGTTCTTTACCTACTGTGTCATTGTCTACTTTAAGAATCATTCCTCTTTGTAATTGTTGTGATGAAGTTTTTGATGCTGGATGAGCATCATCTTTTTTAGAAGTGTCTGTGGTTAAGATACCTGTACGTTTACAGCCATCACGGAAGATAGTTACACCTTTAAGATCTTTGCTCCATGCGTAGAGATAAAGCTGTTCTACGTCTTCTACTGAAAAGTCATTGGGTACATTTACAGTTGAGCTGATAGATGCATCAATATGTTTCTGCCAGATTGACTGCATATCAATACGATCTTTATATTTAATGGATTGTGCTGTCACGAAAAACTCAGGCAAGTCTTTATCATCCTTGATATTATGTGTTTCCATATACTGCTTCACAATAGGAGTATAGACTTTATAATACTCATCATGACCTTTCAGGGATTCTGTTTTTCGTGTGTAATAATTAGCGAAGATCGGTTCGATACCACCAGATACACCTAACATTGAAGAAAGACTTCCTGTTGGCGCAATAGTTAAGATTTGTGAATTGTGAAGTCCAAATGATTGAACAAGATTTTTGGTTTCACCTAAAGCATTGGTAGAGAAAAACGCTGATGAAGTTATAGCTTCTGGATTATATTTCGGATATGAGCCTTTTTCTTTGGATAATAACGCAGACATTTTGATTGCAGTATCTGACATTTTATATCCAATCATATCACATAGTTCAATGGATTCCTTGCCACCATATTTAATCCCCATTTTGATCAACATATCTGCAAGACCGAAAATTCCTAAACCAATGGCTCTCCAGTCATATACAGCTTCTCTTTGTTCTTTTAATGGATGTAATTGCATTCCCTCATCTAGTACTTCGTTAAGTGCAACGACCGACTTACCTACACAATCCTCGAATGCCTCAAAATCAAAGTTTTTATTTTCAGTTACAAATTCAGCCAGGTTGATGCTACCTAATAAACAACTCGATCCTGCTGACAGTGGTTCCTCAGCACAAGGATTTACTCCTGCATACTGGAAATTCGGGTCACAACTTAATAAGTTCCAATTTTCAATTTTATCCCAGAATAACATTCCCGGTTCAGCATAATCCCAGTTCATTTCACAGATTTTATGAAATAGATCATATGCATTTACTGTCTTAGTAATTGTTTCACCGGTTTCTGGTCTAGTGAAACTAAGAGTAAACGGTTGTTTCAATCGGACAGCAACCATAAACTTGTCTGTGATTCTAATTGAAATATTTGCTTTTGTGATTTTATCCAAGTCAGATTTTACTTCAATAAACTCTTCCAAGTCAGGATGTTCACAAGAGATACTGAGCATCAAGGCTCCTCGTCTACCATTCTGTCCGATTAATCCAGTAATCAATGAGTATAAATCCATGAATGAAACTGCACCAGAAGTTTCCTTTGCTGTATTATTTACTTTTGAGCCTTTCGGTGCTAATTTACTGATATCAAGTCCACATCCGCCACCATATGAAAATGTTCTTGCCAATTTTGAAGCACATTCAAAGATTGATTCAATATTATCTTCTGGTGGAGTAATCACATAGCAGTTGCTCAGTGTAATTTTTACACCTTTTTTATCCAGTCCTCTGTTTGATAAAATACGACCACCAAACAAGAACTTCTTTTGTTTAATCAACTCAGCAATGTCTCTGTTTCCACCAGAAACACGGTCGATCCACTCATCGAAAGTTTCATTTTCATAACGATATTTCTTTTCCCAAATATCAATACCTAATTGATTGTCTTCACCTAACCATTCTTGTACAGTCATTATTCATCCTCCTCAAGTTTTTTCATAATATCTTCTGTCCAGTCAAGTCCTACTGATTCAACCGCGCTTGCAGTTGAGATAACACCAAGTACAAAACCAAGCACAAATGCTAAAATTGCAATGATTAAATAACTCATGTTTCTCCTCCTTAAAATACCAGTTTAGGATGCGCTATATCATATAGTGCAGATTTTAATATTGTTTGTTTAGTTACCAATTTATTTTGAGCGATGGCATATCTTAAAGCTCCTGTTTGTGCAAGTACATAACAATGTTTCTTCGCACGTGTGATTGCTGTGTAAATCATTTGTCTAGTAAGTAAAGAATATGATGAATAATCACATCCAAAAATAACATAAGGAAATTCAGACCCCTGACATTTATGAACTGTTACTGCATATCCAAGTACTATAGAATTCAAATGACTTTTATCAATTAATATTTTGCCTATCCCTATAAAGTCCACAATAAGTTCTTCTCTCTTCTTGTTGATTGCGATTACCGTACCCATGTTACCATTGAATATCGGACAATTTTCTCCCATTTCTTCGGTTTCTTCTACATCAGCTATGTCCCATTGACCAACATAAGTTACAGCTTTATAGTTATTGACTACATTAATTACTTTGTCGCCTACACGAATGATTCCATCCTTATTCTTTGAATAATGAATGAATATTTCATCTTGATTAGGTTTTAGTGGATTATACAGTTCCTGAATTGCCAAGTTAAGATTCCATGTACAAGCATTTCCTCTTTCTTTGATTGGAACAATTACCTGTAAATCCTGAATACTTGTCCCCTGTGTAAGTAAGTTCGAAACCAGTTGTAATATTTTATAAAAGGTATTGTTTGCATCACTGTAGCAAGTATAAGTTAAGTCTTGAAGTTCTCCTTTAACTGTGGTTCCTACATATTCTTTATCTACTACCTGCACTCCATTTCTTGCCTTGATGCTCTCTGTAATGATTGCACTTGCTTCTGCTTGTCTGTGGATTTTGTCTAACACAACGCTAACTATTTCTGAAGATTCAATAAGATCATTTGCTATGTTGGAACATCCAATACTTTCCAACTGACCAACATCTCCTAACATAATCAGCTTTGCACCTGGTTTTATGGCTCTAATTAGCTTATAGAACAAGTCCCCGTCCACCATAGAAATCTCATCCACAATGATAATGTCATATGGTAACAAACGATCCTGGTTATAAGCGAACCCTTGATGATCACTGTCTCCTTTTGGATAATCTAACAGACGATGAATTGTAAATCCCTCACAATCTGTAACCTCAGCTAATCTTGCAGCCGCTCTACCACTCAAAGCACACTGAGCATACTCATAATTTTTCAATACCTCTACTACACCAGCTACAATACTAGATTTACCAGTACCACCTAAACCTGTGATAATTGTTACCTGATTTTCCAATGATGTTTTGATTCCGAAAATTTGTTGTTCAGTAAACTTCCATCCTTGTGTTTCCTCTCTTTGAGCAATGACCTCTTCCCAACCATCATACTTAAAGGTGTTAGGAGCATCACGTAACTCTATGAGTTTCTTTGCTATATCCTGCTCCAGCCTAATATATGATGCTATACCCACTGCTTCCTTATCTTCGCTCCACCACAGTTTTTTGCCTAAGCGTTTGATTCCTGCAGCAATCGCTTCATCTGGAATGTCATTACCGAATATTTCTAACAAAGCTGGCATCAGTTGCTCGTTAGAATAAATGTATGTATAACCTTGGTTTGCCATCATGGAAAGATAGTATTTTACATATGCTTCAACTCTCTCTGGGGCATAAATCCCCATTCCTTTTTTCATGGCAATAGCATCACATCTTTTCCATCCAATATCCGGGAGAGCCATTAATGTATAAGGATTGTTCGTAACATTTTGAATAACCAAGTCTGCTGATTGGAAATGGTCATACAATTTATTAACCATGTTTGGTGTCAGCTCATAGTCCGCAAGTTCTACATAGATACGAGATTTTGCTAAATCTCTTTCAAACTTATTAATCATATAATGGGCTGTTTTAAAACCCACTCCACTAACAGTAACCAGGCTCTGAACATCCTTATTCAGTAATGCTTGATATGGATCTTTTAGCCCTCTGTACAAGAGAGCAACTCTGGTCTCTGTAAACAGTGTTTCTAAGTACTTACGTTGTCCATCTACATCATCTTCATTCAACAAGAGACTGTGATAAATGCTTTTACAAATGTACTGCTTCCCCCATTTTGGGTCTTCACATTCTTCTCCTTCAAACATATAGTCAGCATATCTTTTTGGCTGAGGCATGACCCCACGTATAACAATATTTTCACCTGTGTTATATGCTGGCTCACCTGCTTCAACTTCTAAGATACTTGCAACAAGAATGCCGAAGTTGCTGTTTTCATCATAATACCGAATTATTTCAACACAAATTTTTGCTTTTAATCTATCTCCAACTGCCAAGTATTATGCCACCTCACTTTCTTCGACGTTTACTCTTTCAGTTAAAACAGATAGTTTTCCGTCATCTTCTACTTTCGTAATTAAATAACAAGTATGTTTCCAAATCGTATCGTTATATTTCTTTGCCCTAAATAAATTACCGGAACGATAACCACATACCATCACCTTATTTCCGCGTTCAAACCATGAGCTTTCAATTCGTGTTTTACTTCCGTTGTCGTTTACTTTAGAAATTTGCTTATCATAATATGAAAACTCACCTTTATTGAATTTCACAGTTACTACACCAGTAGTCGTTAACAATGTAATCATGTGTTTGTCTTTATTTTTGTCTATCACTGTTCCACAGATTCGCTTAATCAAGTACTTCGGGAACTCTTTCTTCATAGAATAGGTTTCACCATTAGCTTTCATTTTTACGGTTCGTGTATAGAATGTATAAGGCTCAGCAGCAGGTGACATAGAGCTAAAGTCTTCAACACCATACAGTTCGCTGTTGATATGAAGTAATTCATGTTCGGTTTTTGCGTAAATAGACAGTGATTGCATTTCCCACTGAGAAACTGTACCACTAGCATATTTCACCCAAGCATCTCGGAATAGACAAGCATTGTATACGCCTACGACATCTTTAGTTTGCATCCAATCCTTTAGGGGTTGTAAATGTTTTGTGTTCTCTTTGATAAACTTTTTCTCAGAAATGATATAATGTACACCATTTACATCCACCACCGAATCCTCAGAATAGTTTGAAATGAAGAAGTCCATTGATGGATCATCCAGTTCAAACAATCGGTCATGATAGCCACGCTGCGGCACCTTTCTTTTAGGATCAATAACTGTTCGTGATACATAGTCTGAGTCTAGCACATAGTCTTTAAAATACTTGTGCTTGATTGACAAGAGAATATTTTCTGGAATGAAGTGATATTTTTCATTAAATAACATTAGGCGATCAAACTGAGAAAGTGTTAATTTGCTTATAGGTTCCACTACATAATGACCAATAAAGAAAGTCATCGTTTGTCTTCTATCTGGATCATCTAGCTCAGTAAAACACCCTGCTTTGATAAGCTGAATCATTTGTGCCTTTTTTATTAATCCAGTATCAATCATTCTCTCATAAAAATCACCCATAGAATTGTAAGGACGATTTTGGATTAAGATATTTACAACATCATCACCTATACCGTTAATAGCTTTTAGAGAATAGATAATTCGATTGTTTTGTTCATCTGGAACGAATCCAAAATCAGCAGAATTGATTAATGGTAATGCTATTTCCGTACCAATTAACTGCATATTAGAAATGGCTGTAGCGATTTTTCCATATTCTGTTGCCTTGCTTTCTTCACCCATATCTAGTGAACCAGAGTCAACAATCAAGTTTGCCGTGTTCCAATATATAATTGGGTAATGATATGCCATGTTCATTTCTTGTACCGCAATCGTGGAATAACCTGCTACATGAGGTAATGAAAAACTGTAACCAAGCTGTTTACTAATGACCTCGATCCAAACGTAATCCAATAAATTATGCGAAGTATTAATTTCATTACCTTTTTTATAAAATAGCTCTTTCGCTTCCATCTGGAGCTTAGTTTTCTTTTTTGCAATGGATTTTCTTAACTTATTTGCTTCTTGCATAGAAAAATTTGCTATGTGAGGATCCATAACCATTCGCATGACCTCTTCTTGCATACTTGCCATACCATATACATCTTTCAGATGTTTTTCAACTATCGCAACTTCTGAGGGAGTTAAATGATAATCTTCCGTCATACATTTGTACCATTCGCTGATGTTATTTTTATATCTGACGAAGGTGTCTACTGGCTGTTCTCCTTCTTTTACCATTAATCGCATAGCAGAGTTTGCTGTACCTAATTCACGGAGGTTTCGTGGTTTAATGGCTTGAATTGCTTTTGCACCAACCTGCGTCTGAAACTGGAATAAGTTAACAATTTCCAAGTTTTCAGCCATCTTCCACATATCTTCAGAGTCATAATCCAGAACGTCAGGATGGAAGTATTTGTTATAAGTTTGACGCAAATTTCCTTGCCATTCGATGTAACCATATTGAATTAAGAAATCCATACATATGTGCATTGCATCCAGATTGGTAATTGTAAGAAAGTCATATTTCAGACCTCCACAATACTCTGAGTCCTCCATTGACCATTGTGTTGTTGGAATGCCGTTAGGGGCTTTCATCATACAATTATGATCAATGTAACTTGAAGCAAATATGATTACGCCACTTGCATGAATTGATCTACCGCATACAAGCCCCTCGATCGACATTGCTGTTTCAAGTAATCCTGGATACTGATTACACTCATTTATAAATTCTGTGTTTGGCTTTACTTCATTTTCTTCATCTCCATAAAGCATCACATGTAAACTGGTGGTCTTACCTCTTACAACCGGAATCATATTTGCTAAATACTGAGCAATATCATTGTCTATACCCAGGCCTCTAGCAGCCGTTAAGATGCTACTCTTTGATCCCTCTGTCTTAAATGTGCATATATTGAGTACACGATCATGTCCCCATTTCTTTCGAGTGGCTTCAATGATTCTCATACGTTTAGATTTTTCAGTATCTATATCAATATCTGGCATTTCAGGACGGCTGGCATGTAGATGTCTCCACCAAGGAATATTCCATTTCAAGGGATTAAGCTGCTGTATTCCTATCAGATAGGATATATAGAAAGAAGCAATCGAACCTCTTGAACATCCTACTAAAGAATTACCACCATCTTCGCTATCATCCCACATCATATTAACGATTTCCAAAGCTGATATATAATATGAAGAAACATTGTCTTCCAGTTTAATGGACGTTTCCCATACAGCTCCTAATTCATCGTTAATACGACTTATCATAGTTTCAATTTCATCAGCAGTTAGGTCTGATGTGTATTGTTTGTTCCACCATCCTTCCTCTATTAAGTAGAGTATGTATCTGTCTACCTGTTCAGAAGAATAGGCGAATTTTTTAAGATATGGATATTTTTCATAAGCATTAGCAAAGCTATGTTGCATTTCGAATTTCGGGATACTAACCCTTGGCACTATCTGCTTATGATAAAGATCCAACTGTTGAATTTTGTCACTGATTAATATTGTATTCGCTAATGCGCGTGATACATTCTCTTTGTCTATTTGCTTATCCATATACTCATGAATCTCCTGAGGACTCATTAAATAAGTTGTGGCATAAAACTCTCCAACTTCTCTTTCTTCATCTTCACGACTATTTAGATAAGCCTCATGTACAGGTCGATCTTCTTTTTTCAAGTAATGAGTATCTGTAGTAATAATGAATGGTACATTAGTTTGTTCGGATAGATTCAGAATTTCACAGTTGACAATTATTTGTTCTCTATTATGCGAAGGCTGCATTTCCAGGTAGAAGTCTTCGCCAAATAATTGCTTACACCACTCAATAAAGTGAAGCGTCTTAGAACGAGCAGATATATTTTGGTTTAATCTATAATCCAAAATAGAGTGTCCAAGTTCTCCACCAATACAGGCGGTTGTGGCTATAAGATGCCCTGGTTCAGAGACTATCACTTCCTCAAGTGTGGATTTTAACGTAGGGACTCTTTCCATTTTCCCGGTACGAAAACTGTTACTCCAAGCCAGTGAACTCAAATATCGTAGCTGTTTATGACCTACCGCATCTTTTGCCAACAAGATAAAATGATAAAAAGGAGTGCTTACTTTTTTCTGGTTGTTTATATTTTCAATTTCATCAATTAAATAAATTTCATTTCCTAGTACTAATTTAAAATCATCGTTTATTCTTTTCTTTGTTCTTAACTCATTAATATATTTTATCGCTTCTACATGAGAACTGAGACTTTCGTGATCGGTTATCGCTACGCCTGATGCACCCAGTTCTAATGCACGATCAATCAAGCTTTTTGTCTTAGTTGTACAATCAAGCATTCGCAAGTTACTGCCGCGATCTGTATGATTGTGCAAATAGGTCATATATTCGCCACTAATTTAAAACACCAACTTTCTCTTTTCCGTTTCTGTTTCTCCAGGCACATATTTTTTATTCACTTGGAATGTTTTATTGTCTGGAGTCCATAAGCTATAATACTCACAGTTATTTCCAAAGTGACCGTCAGCAAAAGGTGTATGTGATTTTGGAGCATATGGACACCAATAACATAATGGAGTAGGACACGGAGCATAATTTTCCTCTGCTTCCATATCTTTAATTTGCTTCAGGAGACCATCTAGTTTTTTCAATCCTCTTTTCAAATATCCTTTTGTACAAACACCTGTATCAGAAGTTTGCTTTTGGTCTAGTAAAATGAAATCATATTCGTGATATGTAGGTAAGATGTCATAGATGAATAGACATGCAAGGTCATAAGTGACCATTTGAAGTGGAGTTTTGATTTTACTGTCATCAAAAACTTTCTTAGAAGATTTATAGTCTGTGATTCTTAAAACTTCTTCATTATCTATGAATTTGTGATCTACTCGATCAATGAAACCATGTATGATACACTTTTCATCGTACACAAACTCAAAGGGAACTTCACATCCAAGTACTTCCCAACCATCATCATTAATTCTGGTAGGTAAGACTTTGTCAAAGAAGAGCTTAATTTTCTCATCATAATTTGCCCAATCATTAAAATAGATAGTTTTAATTTCATTTAAGCCCGTAATTTTTTCTTTATCTTTTTCTGTCTCTTCTGTACTTCCCTGATACAGAATGGATTTAATCTCATCGTAGTCAACAGGTTCTTTGTTGATGAGATAATTCCCTTTCAACTCAAGTCCCTTATGTAGAATAGAACCCATGTCCAAACTGATGTTTTGTACATCTGGATACATTTTATCTATATACTTTAGTTTATATTTCCTTCTGCAGCTGGACAAGACTTCTAATTTAGAATACGAGACTGTAACTAGATTACGTTTATCTTCAGGAGTGACTGGTCTTAATTTTTCACGTAAGTTATTCAATATTTGGACACTCCTTGCCGCCTTCAGAGAATTCTCTCATGGCACGTAAATAGGCTTCTTTTCTAATTTCAATTTCTTCTTCCTTTTTCGCCATCTGCTTAATCAGTCGCTTCGCAGCTTTTTTCTTGATACGTTTTTCTCTGGCTTCTTCTTTCTCTAAGTTTTTAGCTGCTTCACGTATCTTCTGATCTTTTTCCGCTTTATCTTTTTTGATCCAACGTCTAAAAAAGTTATTGTAAGTCTTATTTTTAAAGATATATTCAAAAATACACATCATCATACCCGTGATCGGATCGAATTCATCACCTTCCTGAGCTACAGAAGTAATGACTGTACCATCAGTAAAATACATTTTTGTAGCAGGTGGAAAAAATTGTACATCCTTTACATGAGAAGGAGAAAATGAACGGTATTTGTACATGTCAGATGAGAGAAAAGAAAAAGGGGATATGATCTCTTCAATTGTGTGTCCAGTCCCTGATGCGTAAAAATATGGATATGAGTTAGCTCGACATTCTGTTTTTTGTATCATTTATATTTATCCTTTCGTCTGAATTTCTATTTTTTGTTTCATCAACTTTTCCAAAACATCTTTTCCTTTGTCAGCAGGAGAATCTTTCAAATCGAGCAACCCTTCAGTATCCCAGATGACGTCTACCGTAAAGTATGGTGTCAATTTTTTCACCTGCTTAATAATTTTGTTTCCGTAGATTTCAGCTATTCTACTATCAGGATCCACGTACTCTTTATCAAATGCAATCATCACTTCACTGACTCCTAAATCTTTTAACAAATGACATTGCACATCGGTTATATTGGAACCACACACTGCCACTGAAAAATTATTCTGATGATAGTATGTGTCACAGAGCATGACACTTTTTTCACTCTCAAAAAGAACTATTTTTCCTAAACGCCTTATGGCTTCTTCATTCTGACACAATCCATACAGATTATTTCCAAGTTTATGTTTCAGTTCCTTTCCCTCTATGGTGATTGGCATATATTTGTAACCAGCTTCGACTTCGTCTTGATTTAACGCTCGTCCTCGTATACCTATCAATCTTCCGTTGATATCTCGATGTGGAATAATGATTTTATTTTCTTTTCCCCAATATGAAATCTGATATTTCTGCATTGTTTCTGGACTTATACCTTCATTCAGCCAAACTTCATGAGGATATGGACAGAAAATTTCCAAGATATGTTCATTGATAGATGAGAGCTGTGGAATTGCGTGTTGATGTTTTAGATTTTGAAACTTATTGATCCATTTCCAGTCATCAATTAAATGACTCGGAGCATCGGAATCATCATTTGAATAAAACATTTTGTTGGCTACACTGGCAACATATTTGACTGCCTGATGAAAAGTTAAGGTAACACCTTGTAGTCTCCTTACTCTTATCACTAATTCAAATATTGAAAAGCTTTCGCTACATCTGCTATAGCAGTGAAATATTTTTCCAGGATAGTCGTCTTTTGGCTCATGATAATAGTATAATTTCCAACTATCAGAACCATGACATATGCTACGAAATATTATCTCTCCAGAACTACCTGTCTTATATCCATCAGACCCGAGTTCCGTGACAATATTTATTACATCTTCTTTAGAAAGCGACTGTATAATGGCTTTTACATCAAAATAATTACTCATCTGAACACCATCCTTAGAATGATAAGAATGTTTTCGCTGCCTCTGTTTGTTCCTCAGAAGTAGCGACAATCTCTCTTTCGTCTATGGAATGATCCTTGACGATTTTCTCGGCGCTTTCTATAGTTAATTTATCTACCGGAATCAATTCATTATCAAATGTAGTTACAAATAAATCCTTGACTCTACTATTTCCTAAATTTACATGAAGCCACACTTTAACTCTGGTAATTTTCCCTCTTCTACATTTGTACAAATGATAGATCATATTTGGCTCAGGATAAAAACCATGAGATAATATTGGTTTTATTGCTTCAAGTTCCATTTTTGTAGGTGCAATCGCTATATATCCTGCATCTATTCGGTCAGCTATGGCTTTTGAACCCCTCAGGATGTTCTGATCTTTCTCTTTCGCATCCTTATATTCTCCATTTAACTGAGTTGCAGAATCTATGTGAATATCCAGTTCTGTACTACAAGTCTTTAATGAGTCAGAAGCCATAAATAATACCTGATCTTCTCTCATTCTCATACCTCGTGACAAGTTAGAAATTTGAATCATCATTTTAATTGATGTATGTAAGTAGTCAAAATTCACTAACTCAATATTTTTTTCAATGTGATACTTCTTTATCAAATTACTAACATCGTCTAGGTCAAAGTTTGGAAGATACTCAATATATAATGGACTGGATTCGATATATTGTGCTGCCGCACGTACTCGTTCCAATTCTCCTTCGGTATAAGCATTATCTATGATGTGATCTTCTTCAACTCCACTCACGAAAGCCAATATAATACTTTGAACTTCATCTATGCTTAACTCTGTTGTGATGATTAATGCAGGAGAAGTAAATCCTGTATACTCCCATTCATGACGTTCTAGGTTATAAAACCATGGGATTGATGCACAACAGGTATCAGCAAATGATAGACGAGATTTTCCCGAACCCGTACCACCAGATCTAAGATAGAAGGTCTTTCTACGAGCCCCACGAAGTAAACTATTCATGATTTTGCTTTGCATTGGATATCCGACTTCGGGTGCCTGCCTAAATGCTTCAATTAAATCTAACATACCGACTCCAGCTAATTGTCCTTTTATTCTTGTCGGTGAGTGGTATCTTTGTCTGGGTTCGATCACCATTTTCAGTTCAGTAATATTAATAATGTCTTCAATGGAATAATTATCAAATTTGGTTTGCTCTTTCTCTTGTTCGATTGGATCTACAATAGAAGTGTTGTAAATTTGAGAAATGTCATATCCCTGCGATTCATAATACCTTAATAAACTGAATTTTTTCAAACGATTATAATTGTACTCGAAGTTATCTATCTGACAATTATCTTGTGCTGTTGTCAAATATCGTAGACCGTCATTATCATTGAAAATCTGATATTGCTTCACATATCCTGATATGAACGAATCAATAGCAAAACAGTCGATTATTGCAACTCCCTTATTATGTAAGTTAAAAATGGACGAAAAAACAATTTTATGAAAGTCTTCACCATCAAAGTCCTCTGGTGTAAGACTGTAGTTATCAAGTAATGCCGGTTGCTTTAATAAACAGCCAAGTACCTGAAATACTGCCATCTTGTCAAATAAATCACTCATTATTTATCTCTACCATTCTATTTATTCTGTACCTATTGCACCAATATCTATCTGGTCACATTTCTTTTCTCTTTTCCCAGATGTTGTTGCAACAGTTTCTTTATACATATTTGGAAGTTCAGTTAAGTGAGCTTGACAAGAGGCATTTGCTGCTTTCGTGGAAGCATAATACTTTTGGGCTTCAGTATGGCATCTCGGAACTATAGCAATTATCAAATCACCTTCTGGATTATGATTACACAAATCAAAATACCATTTCAGGTCTTCATACATTTCTTTGTATGTAATATGATATTTTTTCTTATAGTCTTCCATTAACTGATAAGCTGCCACAGGAAGATCTTCATGGATTAGACTTCGCATATAATTACACAATATCTGTTTGTCTCTATATTCTTCCTCAGATAAGCCATCTTTCAGTTCTTTTTGTGGTTTTACTGTCTTTTTCTCTTTTACAATTTTCTCTTTTTTTACTTTTACGACAGCCTTCATAGCTATGTTAAAACATTTCTCATGAGCATAGCCTTGCTTATAGCTGATACTTTCATTATTATCTTCTATCCACTCACCGCAAATCTTACATTTGCGTCTGCCGCCTCTTGCCATTGTTTACTCCTTATATACCTAAATCTTCACAAGCAGATTTCAAATCATCTAAAATGATTGTCATCGGTTCAATCTGCTTCTTTGTACATTCAGTTACTTTTTTACCTACGCCCAAAGTATTTTCTACGATCTCAGTTACCATTTCTGCTTTATCAGCATTCACTAACTTACCACCATATACCTGTAGTTCATCCATAAGTTCTTCGTAAGACAGCTTCACTGTTTCACTCATGGCTTTCTGTTCTTCATAGCTAACTGTGGCAACGCCTTCAACTTCAGCCTGTCTAGCAATTCCATCAGCGATTGCCTGTTCCAGATTTTCAATCGTAAATTCCGGAAGATAAGTTACCATATAGTCATAACGACTTCTGGCAAAATACTGATCTGTCTGTGCAAAATAAGCACTAGACTTAATTACATTTCCGTTTTCATCTACACCGTTTGGATGAAGATAAGCTACCACGTCACAGTTATCAATGATCGGATTGATACAACGCTTGTCTCCCTTTGGTGAAACATATCCGTCTTTTTCCTGTTCATGTGCAATGAAAATAACCGTATATCCTGCACCAACTAAGAGATTAATCTGTTCCCAATAGAGTCGTTCGTAAATCTGATACAGATTGACTTTGGAGTTTGTATTTGCTCCCAGAGAAATACATCCATTTCCATAAGTATCACACACAAATTTCTGACAGAACAAAGATGATGCATATACCTCATCAATAATAATGGTGCTGTACATCTCTTTTGCTCGTTCTACGGTTTTCTTATTTGTAAACTGATCTACCGCTTTCTTAAACTCACGCCAGTTTGTGATTACGTTATGACGTACGTTATTCTGAGCACCTAAACCAGACTCACAAGCAAAAACATACGGTTTCTTCGCCCTGACTGCCTGAGATGTTTTACCTGTATTGTTGATTCCGTAAAGCATAATCGTTTTTCCTTCCAGACCATGCGCAACCACACTAACCTGAGGATTAAAAATATCAATTTCCATAGCCATTATCTATCACTCTCCTTTTCTCTTACATTGTGAACTTCGGAAGGGTTCTTCCAGTTACCGGTTTCGGTGTAGACATTGGTGAAGATTTCTTATTGTTCTTCACTTCTTCTTTCTCTTTGTCTAAACGCAGAGATCTCTCTGTCATTGCCTGAGAAATCACATCACTAGAGTATTCTCTCTCCTCCTCATATGGAGCAGTCGCACCAGTAACAACGATTTCATTAATGTATGTTGTCTTATGTTCTACCTTGTCTCTACCAATAGCCATCTTAATTACATTATCTTCCACAATGATGTTGTTTTTCAGTTCACCATAAAACTTACCTGTCTGTCCTACTTCATAGGTATTGTCAACATCATCCGCAAGATCTTCTGGAACAATCAATTCCAGCGGCTCTGTTCCACGATATGTCGGTACAATCAACTTAACTTTCAATCTTCCAGTTTCTTCTTCTCTTACAATTTCTCTTGTAATGGAAGATACGTAACCTTCTACCTCAAATTCAGCTCTCGGATGATATTCAGCTTCGTTTGTAACTCTACTCACAAAACTTGCACTGTAACGAACATTGACTACTTCGTCATATGTTTCACGATGAATATATGTATTCGGCTGCAAGTTTCCTCTTCTACAAGCCAATTTAGTAGCTTCTGCTTCACCTACTTCAGCAATAGATTTGTACTCATCCAGCACAGTTTTCATGCCCTCATACGCTTTATTCGGTTCCTTTTTAGAGGTGAGCTCGCTTACAAATACATTTAATGTAGTGAAATTGGTATCACCTGTCTTAATTACCAAAGAACCTCTAATTACATTAGAGCCATCAGCACCCTTTGTCATTTCTAATTTCTTTTCTGATAAAATACCCTCTACTGCTACATATGCGTCTGCCTGTCTTAAATTTGTTGTTTCCATATTGATGTTTTCTCCTTTAATTGAAATGATTTAGAAATGTATAAGATAAGAGCACTCAAATTAATATTCATAATATTTTGCATCAAAATTCACATTACAGCGACCCTCGAAATATTTATCTACTTCTCTTCCCAAAACTTTATAACTTCGCTTGCAGCAGGGACTCAGATGGCGCATTGTAAGTTCTTCTGATAAATCTGAATATTTAAAAATATGATTGCACTTATTACATTGATAAAACGAATTGCTTCGCATGACTTTCACCCACACTTCCTAGTAGCTGGTTTGCGATTACGTCCGTGAAATGAAAGTTGTGATATAGATTATTTTTTAGATTTTGAAATAAAATGAATTGTTTAATATGATTAAAAATTTGACGCTTTTGGTGTCCTACTATACACCATATCTGTTTATATAACTTCTGTTGTTCAAGTGTCATTTTGATCAACTACTTCTTCTACCGAATAAATTTCTGTTTTTCGTGAATTACCAAATTCACATCGAAATACGGTAATGGCATCAGTTGTGTCAGATGCTTGAACAATATTTTCTCTCTTAATAGACACAAATTTGTCTATTGGTTGCCATGTAATTTTAAATTTTTTCATGTGAACTCCTATTCTTCAATTAATGACTTGAATTTTTCAGCAATTCGACTATTATGTGCTTTTCTGGATAATAAACCTTCCTCGGTATCTAACAAAGACTTCTTAGCATCTTTGATTTCCTCCAATACCACGTCAATCCTGGAATTAATGTTATCTAATTGATTAATGGTCGAAGTTACCAAATTCAGAGCACTGGTAGATTCATTAT
This sequence comes from uncultured Christensenella sp., assembly GCA_964435195.1. Classification (GTDB taxonomy): domain Bacteria; phylum Bacillota; class Clostridia; order Christensenellales; family Borkfalkiaceae; genus UBA1259. The sequence continues at coordinate 29,811 of CAYSYT010000004.1, forward strand.
CCAATTTCTCCAGTTCCCTTTTCTTTTTAGTAATAATGTCGGCTTTCATGTTTTTATATTCCCTCCTTTCTTTCCATAACAGTTTTTGTTGTATTTAATTTAGAGATAGTATTATCTCCAATAGATACCCGATTAGTACTTAATTGTTTAATAACAGAACATAATCTAATAAGTTCTTCTGCGTCTAATATGAGACAAGGTGACATTTTATTATGATTATTTTGCTTGCATCAATATTTCTTCTAATTCTTGCTGTATTTCTACATTTCCTCTTGTTAATTGCTCTATGAGCAAACAACTATTACACTCCATTTATTTCCCTTTCTGACCAATACTTTTCATCAAGTCCAGCGCACAACTTAATCATTCTCAGCTGATCATCTGAATAATCAAACTGATTTGGATATTGATATTGCGCCACTTGATAAGCCAAGGAATGAATTACATCTAAAAGATGAGTCACTATCGGATCCATAAATCACCCTCCTTTTCCTCAAAATATCTATTGAGAAATTCTACAATATATTCCTCATCATAGGCTCCTCTGAGCAATTCATATACTTCCTCTCTAGTCTCTACCTCTCCAACAAGCCAATCGTAGTCTCCACACTGTTCGCAGTACAATTGATCCCATTCAAGTTCCTCGTCGGAAGAATATAATTCACCTAAATGTGATTCGTAGATATACAAGACATCATCCTCCTTTGTTCTATAGACATATGGTTTACTTCATCCTCAATACAAATCCAATCTAACTTCTCATCGTTATTTCGCTCACCATCAAAATCTACAACTCCAAAATAAATAACACATGGAAATTTATTAGGAATATTTTTGAACTCACCGCCTCTGTTGTAGTATTCTCTTGTGGATTCTAAAATATCGCCAGTTATTTCATCCCATTTTCGTTCAAAACCAAAATATGTTTCATAACTCTCTGGGCAATCGAAGAAGTTTTCTGTATTTTCAATAAACCAAATCATTTCTTCTTTTGATTTAATGATGTTCAATGGGAAGATTGGTGAATATGCATCACAATTTGCAACCCAGTGGTAAGAAATGTACTGATTTTCAGGAAGATTTTCTAACCTAGTTCTTACCAAACAATTTCCATTGCTACTGTGAGTACACTTACAACATTGCTTAAAAAAAAGATTCTTGTTTAAATTATCTTCATTCTCTTTAGTTGATTTAATCTCACCATTTTCATTTTCGTAGTAAACCTTTTGTAAGCAATATCCGTTGTCTGTTTTTACGATATTTCTAAGTGTGTTTATATAAAAATCTTTATTATCATCTAGCATATTGTTCCACCTACCTATATATCTAAATAACTCATACAATTCTTACAAGTTTCACCAAAAAATATTTTCTATTTCGCCAATCCATCTGTTCCCTCACATCTTTATGCAACTAATATCATATCCACTCTTGTGCTCCTAGCTCTCCTTTCTATGAAATCATTTGAATAAACTCCTCTTCTGTAATGATTGGAATTCCTAAAGACTGTGCCTTTTGATTTTTTGAAGAACTGCTTTCCTTATCATTATTAATAAGATAGCTTGTCTTAGCACTTACGCTACCAGACACCTTTCCACCTTTACTCTCAATAGCCTTTATCAACTCTGCACGATTCTGGTAATGCTCTAAAGTTCCGGTAATAACAAAAACCTTGTCCAACAAATCTGTTCCGCTTTCATCAGAATCATTAACGCTAAAATTAAATTCCTGTATCAATTCATTGAACATTTCGCAATTCTCTTGCCACCAATTACTTAATGAAGCGACTACTGAATCACCAATACCATCAATCCGTGTAAGTTCTCCAGGACTATTTTCTGCTATACGAGCAAACTCAACAATAGATCCTTGACAATACTTAGCTATATCTTTACTAGCTGTGCTACCGATCAACGGTATGGACAATGCGCAAATAAATTTCTCTATAGTAGCGTTTCTACTACTTTCTATTGCCTCCAACAGATTTTCTATTGACTTTCTACCTAATCCTTCAATACGAAGCAATGCTCTAAAGTGCTCACGTAAATGATATATACTCTTGTAACTATCCAGGAGCTCATGATCAATTAGCTTCTCGATGGTTGCTTTACTCAATCCCTTTATATCTAACCCTGACTTGCCAGCAAAGAATGTTAACTTAGATGACAGCTTTGCATCACAATGAGGATTGTCACAATACAACATTTTGGATTCGTTTTCTTCATGAATTACAGTTGACTGTCCACAACACGGACAAACTTCCGGGATCACAATATTATTTGTTTTTTCAAGACTACAATGAACTTTTGGGATGACTTTATTTGCACGATAGACCTGAATCGTATCACCGATCCCAAGTTGAAGATTTTCAATATAGGAAATGTTATGAAGTGTTGCTCTTGTGGTAATGCCTCCATCTAAATCAACTGGATCAAAGACTGCCACCGGATTGATTAAACCTGTTTTAGAAGTATTCCACTCTACATTGCGTAAGGTAGTTTCATATAACTCATCTTTCCATTTTAGTGCAATGATATCTAATGGATGATGAGCAGTTGTTCCTAACGCCTTTCCGTACAAGTAATTATTATATTTGACAATTATTCCATCTACCGGATATTGATATTGTTCTGGAACAAATTTTGCCACTACCTCATCAAATATATTTTCATCAATTACATGATGTTCGACTACGTCCAATCCCAGGCATGACATATAATAATAGGATTCTAAAATATCCATCGTGTCTTTTTTATCATAATCATCTTGTACTAATTCGAACGCTTTAAATAATAGACATCTTCCCTTTGCCACTGATGTATCTAACTGTCTGACTGTACCTGCAGCAAGATTTCTTGGATGACTATACGGCCTTTCCAGTCCTTCATTGATTCTATTAAAATCATCCCAGGCAATAATACATTCTCCACGCACCTCTACATCTACCGGATATTTCAGTTTCATCGGTACATTCTTGCAAGTTTGAATAGTATGGGTAACATCCTCACCCATAATACCACTGGCACCACGAGTAATTGCTTTTTCTAAGATTCCTTTTTTGTATCTCAGCACTATAGTTAATCCATCTAGTTTCCATGATGCAACACACGCATGACCGATTACAAATTTACGAATAACCTCAATGTCTTTTGTCTTGTCAGCACTCAACATAGGCTTACTATGCTGTACTTTCTCAAGGGAATCCAACACATAACCTAAAACTTTACGCGTTGGAGAATTCACTAAAGTAATCTCCGTTTCTTTTTCCAATTCCAGCAAGCGATCATACCTATCATCATATTGTTTATCTGTCATGATCGGATCGTCATTTTGATAATAACAATATGCCGCACGATTCAGCTCACTAATCAAATCCTGCATTTCTGTTAATGCATTAAACAGATCTTCCATTTTCACTACTTGACCTCCCTTATCATTTCATAAGTACATATGTTGCTATCATCCAATGTCCAGTTAACATGCATATGTCCAAAATAATGCTTCTTATAAGTCATCTTTGATTTTATGTCTTCCAAGTATGTTGTTAAAACATCTTGTTGATATAATCCTTGTCCACCCATAATATCAAGTGTGTTTGCGGATGGAGAATGAGTGATTATATAATCCACTTTCCAATCATGCTTTTCAAGATTCTGATGCCCATGAAGCATCTCTTCTTCTGTGGGAAGTTCCTGCTCCCACCAGCTTAAATGATTGACTCGAAACATTTTGAACTCTAACTCATACTGTTTAATTTTCTCTTTGTCTGCAACAGGATCTAAAATGCCATCTAAAATATCATGACTAGCTGCACCACCAAATGCAAAGAATTTTAACGAATCTATAGTATAAATTTCTCCTCGCATTAAATGAAGTACACTCGGACGAATTTCATGGACTTGTCCTCCGTTCCATTCTTTTACCGGATATTGATACAAACGGTCAAAATTCTCATGATTTCCATCTACGAAAGCGGTTGTAAAGGACTTGTTTTCTAACCAGTCTAACCACCATTTTTCATTTGCGCTTTCATCATTTTGTTTCCATACTAAACCGAAATCTCCACAAATGATTACCACATCCTCTTTACTCATCTGTTTTTGTTGAGGGAAGTTATCAGACGATAATCTTACTGGATTTCCGTGAATGTCCCCTGTGATGTATATCATATATATTTCCTTTCTTTTGATAAGTGGCATCTCTTTACAGTACCGAACAACTATACAGTGCAATAACTATCACTGAATCTCTCAGGTAGTTTTGAGGCTACCTCAGAGTAAAAACTATTGATATAACTGATATTTTTTACCGATCTGGTCTATAAATTCTGAATCCATCGGAGTGAAACCAATACATGTCAATGTACGACCAACTCCATTTTCATCAACTTCTTCTGCTTCCAGTTCTGTTCTACAAGCATCGTATATACAGAAATAGTCTTCATTTTCACGTAAACCTAATTCATCTGCCATGGTTTTCGCTTTTAATAAGTGGGCTCGATTCTTTGCTGTTAATACTACTTTCGTAAAAGATTCATTCAACCAATTATCATAAAGCCCTTGCTTAAATATTAATTTTGTTACATACTCATACTCTGGCTCACATAGTTCAAGTACACCATAAGGAGCATCAGGATTAACTGGTTTTACATAGAAGTGTGACTTTCCTTTTTCGGTAAACTCTTGTGCCCATTGAGTCAAATCATCTCTTCTATAAAGAACAGGATCAATTATTTTCTCCCCAGTTCCAGCATCATATTTAACGCAATATGCACGAATGCAGCTAATATTTCCAACTACGCTTATTTGAGTATTCTTTCTAATCTGACTGGTTAAGAAAGCCATACTACCATGACTCACTTGAGCAGCTAATTTACCTGGTGACATATTCAAGTCTTTACGGGCAATGATAATTTGTTTATACATTTTAGAACTCCTTTTTACATACTAATTCCATAACGACACTGCGAAATTCACTTTCCTTTTCATAGACCTGAACATCTACCCCTTCAATCAGTTCTTTGTACGCACAGATTTGCTTTTCAAGATTGTTAATCATTTTCCGGTATTCTTTTACTTTTTCTGTAAACTCAGTGACCAGTTTTGTGTAAACACTTTTCTGTTCTTCTGAAGTTTTTACCACTTCGCAATACTGACTACGAACAATATTAATCTTCTCCAGCATTTTGTCTACAAAACACTTATTGAACTCTTCACCTAAGTTGAAGTCAATTTTATATACAGTAATTGCTTTCTTCATATCTCTATCAGTCAAGAGCACCCAAGTACCATTCAAGATTACATTCACATAGTTTTTATCTTTCAACTGACCATTATAAATAATGTCTCCATACTCACAAATTTTATTGATGTCCTCTTCAATTTTGCTTTGATGCTGGGCGATATAGACAGCTATATCGCCCCGTTCTTCCTTTCCGGCTATACGTTCTGCATAGCGTTCTTTGCAATGCTGGGTTATGTTTAATCTAACCTCTTCCATAATTAGTCCTCAAAAAGGTCTTCGTAAGATTCTTTCGGAGTCTTTTCAGTCAAGTAAGTTTTTGCCTTACCAATGAGATTCATTGACTTATTTACTAAACAATTTGCAATAATTGTTGCCAAAAATGTACTACCAGCTACAGCTAAACCTTCTACTAAATTCTGTTTCATATTTTCATTCATCTTCATAATCTATTTCTCCTTTTAATTATTCTTCGCTAGTTTCTTCTAAAGAACCCATGTCTACAATAGTTGCACTTGATCCCTGAACCTTCGGAACTTCACCAGTCCATTTGGAAATCTTATTATTTTCGATTAACTCCTTCGTCAGAGAATCAGCAATCATTTTATTCGCTGCGGCCTCTGCCTCTGCAGCAATTCTCTTCGCTTCTGCTTTACCTTCGGCAGTGATAATAGTCTGTTCAGCCTGAATAGAAGCAGCTTCTTTGTCTTTCTCTGCAGCAATCAATGCAACTTCTTTGTCTTTATTTGCCTGAACCTCTGCAGTCTGTTTTTCAATTCGTGCCAGTTCAAGTTCTTGCTGTGCATTTACCTTTTTCTGAATTGCTGCTTGAGTCTCTTCATCAGTAGAAATATTAGTGAAGTTTACAGTATCAATAACGATACCATACGGTTCAAATTTCTGCTTTAGGTACACGTCCAAGGCTTCATTCAATTCCTGACGCTTATCACCAAATACATCTGTTACAGGATACTTAGCTGTAACCTCCTGTGTCCAAGCAATCATCTTCGGTTTAATGAAGGAATCTTTTACCTCTTTTCCCGACTGTCCTTTAAACTGAACAAACACATCTGTTACTCTATCTGCATCGAAGCGATAAGAGAATTCCAAGTCTACTCGTAAGGTTTTACCATCAGCGGTTGGTGTATTGAAACTTTCATCTTTCGGGGAATCTCCTTTGTCTTCAGCCGTTAAATAACTCTGTTCAATACCGATTGAATATGTAGTAATCTTTTTAGTTGGTGCAACAACATGAAAACCTTGACCAAGTGTTTCACCAGTAATTCCGCCTGCCATATTGTAAACAACGCCCACATATCCAGCAGGAATTCTTTCTGTGCAATTAAAAATACAAATCATTGCAACGATAATAATGACTCCCAGGCCGACTCCACCAAATAATCCTTTTTTCATTCCTTGATCTCCTTCTCTTCCTCTTCTTTTTTATCTTCTTTGGCCATAGTATCTGTTGCATTCAGTATAATTTTCATTATGAGTCCTCCTAATGGAATAAATGCAAAAGCAGACAGAAACCATAGTAAAACTGCTCCTAGTAATACCAGGAAAGTAAATACCGGATTAAACATATCTCACCTCCGGATGACCTTTGTTCAAAATACTCATTTTCTCCTCATTCCTTTCTGCAATATATTTTTTTGTGTAATAACATACACAAAAGCGTACTCTGGGAATCGAACCCAGCATAAAAGTTGTATGTTCCATTAAAGTACGCTTGTGGTAAGGGATTTTTCTAAGATTTGCGATATTTTGATAGAATATAGAAGGAAGAAAAATCATAGCCACGACATTTTATTTACCTATAGGAGAATCTGTACCCTAAATCATCCAACCAAATTAAGAAGGAAGGATACATATAGCCTATAAATTTCCCTTTACAAATACTCACCCATGAAAACATCTAAATCATAAGGAGTGATGCCTTCGTTCATGTCAAATATCAAATCAGCTTCTTCTTTCGAGTTAACTCTCACTCCATGTGATTTGATATGTAAATCTATCAAGTCATATAAGTTAGGTTTATCCATTGCTGTCGTTGAGTAGCATACTGCTTCTACAGTGCTCAGATTACTTTCTAAGTTATTGCCTCCCACATGATTACGACATGAAACTAAATCAATACTCATGTCACACCAGATAAATTCCTTTTTCAAACAATCAAAAATTACTGGCACAACGGTAGTAGTTTCTGCTGTTAAATCAAGTCGCTGTTCTACAGTCTTTGGCTCGAAGATCTCTCCAGAATTACAATTTTGCCTTTCCATCCAACCAAATTTTGCATTTGGTAGAGAACTAAATGGAATACTTGTAAAGCCATAGACCTGGAACACCACATATCTGGCACCATATTTAACAATAGATTCAATGTCTATATCTATAAATTCTGCTACACCTTTACCGTCAACATATCCACCGTTAGTTAGATCACCAGAGTGATATGCCTGATATTTCGCTGATTTCAAATGTGTATAGGATACGTGCTCCATATAACCCCATTCATCATTAAAGATTGCTGCAGACAGATCCAAATCCACACGACATTTTTCTGTATTAGTCCACCAGATAAAGCTTCGGATTACTTCGGTGTCCGGGTCAAGCTTTATTCTTGAACCTCGTGTGATAGTCTTAGCTGCTTTTGTCGCACTTCTCTGACTAAACGGTACAATGTAGTTCTTAAACTCTTCTGAGAGATATACATTTCCCATGAAGTCTTTCTGTTTGTAGTTTTCAATTAAGGCATTCTCACAAATGGAGACGATTGCCTTACAATATTTTTCGCTTAGGGGAGAAAGGTTATTTTTACGATTAAAAGATTTCGCTAATTGACCTTTCGGGAAAAATACACGATAGTCTTTGTTGATGTTACGACTAATGAAATGTTGACGAATTTGTAATAGAACCGGTGTAGAGATATTGGCAGCCACTTTATTAAATGCATTGATAATTGGGTCTTTATTTGTTGAAACTCTCAATAAGTAATCAAGTCTTCTACCAAGTTCTCCAGGACGCTTAATTAACAATGCCAGAGCTTGTTCAATCTCTTGCTCCTTAATGTGCGCCTCTACTGATCCGTTGAAAGTGGTGATTTTCTTATTGTTACGGAGTTTATAAAAAGCTGCTCGGGTTTTGGGAAATTTCACCTGAGAAAATTCTCCTGGATGTAATCGCTCACCTAAACGAATCCATTTATTTTTATATCGAAGCATATCTTCCTCAATATTTCCGCAGTGTTCCAATAATCCAATCAGAATTCTGCGTTCTTTTCTTGAAAAACTCTTAAATACTGTATTGGCTGCAAGACTAATATCTCCGTCTGATAAAGCTGTTGCTATACGAAGTACATCAGTAGCTGTCTTAACATAGGAAGAAGTCTTCTCTAACGCAGTGCTTTCATCCATATACTGAAACAGATATCTTGCTACCAAAGCCACATTTTCCTTTAGATTAATTTGCTCTGGTAAATTGTCATATACTAAGCCATTCATATTTCTAAAGAACCATTCCAGGTCTTCTTTATCAGTAACAGAAAGTGATGTCTTTGAGTTTACCAGATTGACGAAGATCTGTTGTAAATCCTCCAGGCTCCCAATCTTTAGGATTTCAACTTTACCCTCGTCAAATAATGGTAATCTCTGTTTCTGTTTGGTGATCGGAAGTAGTGTACCGCCACTCCAATAATGAACCATAGCATTGACATACAGCTCTGTATCATCCATTTTCATGACTTGCTCAGGAAAATTAGGATACATTGGACAATAAACTACATCCGCACCTTTTATGTTTTTAAGCATCGAAACAAGTTCCAGATAAAAGCTTCCCAACTCATCAACTGTCATTGTCGTCAATGCTTCAAACAACACTTCTGAGAATGTGTACCCTAAGGTTTCAATATTCTTATTGATCGTGCTTACATAACAAGCATTTGATCCCACTTCCAATTCAGATTCTGAATCCAGTGGAAATAAGATTTTGTTTTTTCTGCGTAACAGAAGCTCATTGATAGTCATATTTACTTTTCCTTTCATATGGAGATTTCTGGCAGTATGCACTGGTATAATAAATAGAAGGAACTGCCAGAGTTGCCAGGTAGGTAACTGGAAAGAGACAACTCTAAATATCTTGCTACATGCTTCACTGTGAAACATACAGCAACGATTACCATTTATCATGTCAGAAGGAAGAATTGCCTTAGCCAGTGAAATAATTGATTAGACAGGAAAGTTATAACACTAATACTTGTACTTGTTTTCTTTTAAAATAGAAGGAAGTGTTTTGATAGCCTGTCATGTTGATTTGAGAGAACACATAAGCTACAGAACAAGAAAAAAGGAAGAAGGAAGCCTATGCATAGCTCAAGAAGATATCACTTCAAAACTCTGTGAGAACTCTGTGATAAAGATAGTTTTTTAACAGATCATCAAGGAATCGAACCTTGGTCGTGCGGAAAGGGTATACACTGTTCTACCACTGAACTAATGATCTGCGATTACACAGGCAGGATTCGAACCTGCGGCCTCTTCTGTTTTCAGAAGCACTCCCCCAGCTGAGCTACTGTGCAACTTTGATAAACATACAGGACTTAAACCTGTGCCTTTCCTCCTACCGCTATATAGGTGAGAAAGAACTAATGTCTACCAATTAGTGTAATAAATGTAACATTTCGCTTGCGAAGATTTTTCGTTCCGTGATTCGCTTTCCGGATGCAAATCAAAGAAACAAGGTTAACCTTTCCAAACTCTCTGTGGCCTCAGAGAATTTAGAGTGCCGGTAACAGGACTCGAACCTGCACGATTTCTCACTTGATCCTAAGTCAAGCGTGTCTACCATTTCCACCATACCGGCTTAAAACTGGGCTAGTTGGATTCGAACCAACGAATGCAGCAGTCAAAGTGCTGTGCCTTACCGCTTGGCGATAGCCCAATGTACATGTGTTTATTGTATTTTCTATATTAAAGGGAATTCGTAAACAGAACGTTTACATGTGATCTGTATTTGTTATACCAGTACTATAACACATGTATCATATGCTGTCAACTACTTTTTTAAAAATTTTCATAAAAAATTATTTTGACAAAATCATGTTCCAAATTACCCCAGTAATATACAATACTATCTTCCGTTTCCAGAATGCTACAATCTTTTAAATCAGCAGAAATAACCTCTCTTTCTAATACAGTTGTCAAAGTTAAATATGTACCATCCAGTGTATATGAATCAAAAATGAGTGCCCCGGTACAGCGTACACCTGCCATATGTGATTCATATTCAAGAGGCTCTTCTGCGAGAACCATATTGTCAAGAAACATCATAAAATCTTGCATTTGTGTTTGTGTCACAACTACACTCCCTTTCTTATATTCGAACATATGTTCGTGTTCATAAAATTAATATAACACATCTAACTTAAATTTACAATCATTTACTAAAATTTACCACAGGTAATTTTTGGTAAAAATTCCAACAAAAAAGTAAGCGCTCAATAGTTAAGCGCTTACCGTTGTTCATTATATAGAATATCCCTTTGTTCTCAGAGATTGCTTAACATCGGGTACCCGATGACTCAAGCTATATTGAGCACGTATTTTTTCATAATCCTTATGTCTAAATACCGCATCAATATCTGATGTACCATATTCGAACTTAAACTTCTGTAAACTATACCATACCCCAGACCAGAATATGCTCTGTACACTCATATTCTCTAACTCTAAGTGATTCAGGATATTACGAATCCTTGTTTTCATCATTTCTTTCCTGGAAGCAACGTCTCTCTTGGTTGCTTCACTATAACCAATACGAGGTTTGACAATCTCTTCACCTTGTAACATATATATAGTGTCATTGTCCATTGATTTATATTTGTAAAGACTACTTGCCTTTTCAGCATATTCAAATAGCTGCTCAGATGCCCGATACAAACGATTTGTAAGATTAACCTCTCCAAATTTATCTATGCCAGCCAACCAAAGTTCATGCTTAGATCGGTTTGCGTATTCTAAAGAAGCATAGGATAATTCACAATATGATGACTTACCAAGTACCCCTTCAAATATTCCCAACAAGATAAATTGATCTGAGGGATTCTCTAACCGCTTCAAGCAGTTTTGCAACATATAGTACGTAAGCTGATCCGGTTTCTTGGTATCTACACACAAATCACGAACCATTCTCGTGTCTATAAATTGAAATACATTGTTAGTTTCCTTTTGTCTTGACTTCCAATAATCTTCCATATATATACTCAATACTGAGTGTGTGTTTAAAATTGTATTAGTGGCTACATCGTGTTCCTTGAAATAAATGTACATATCCAAGACTTCTTTTTCACTCATCTGCTCTACCATTTTATGAGTTAATTCGTAGTCTTGAATACGCTTGAACGCATTACAGGTTGCTTTTGCAATATGAACTCTTTCAGTATCTATCTTTTCATAATACTTGTCTTTATCAATCGCATCAAACTTTTCACCTTTCATATTCATTGTGCCACCTCCTAATGAAGAACTAACACTGTTTTTTATCATAAGTAACCTTGTCTTTTTAATGATTGTAAAATATCGTACTTGCGATCACTTAACTGATAATTGCTTTTTACTAACTGATATTCTGATGTTTTAAAAACATCGTCTATTGCATTTAAGCCTTTTTCTAATTGTATTTTTTGTAATGAATACCATATGCCACCCCATCTAAGGTCACGAGCTTGTAGTTTGCCTAACTCCAAGTAATCTAAGATCGCATGAAGCCTTCTCCAAAATGCAGTTTGGCAAACAGAATTTGACTCATATCTATCACTTACATCTTTAGACTGTTTAACAATCTCATCTCCAGCCAGATCATATGTTAAAGAGGTCACTTGAGCATAATAACGATATTCGTTTACAGATTGCTTAGCATACTCATATAACTGTGGAGACGCCTGAAATCTACGTCCTTTGAGCTGCACACCTGTAACTTCATCATAAAATGCGAGCCAAATTTCTCTTGTTTGATCATTAGAATCCTGCATTGTAGAAAATCTGAATTCTCTACAATAATTTCCTTGAATTCCTTCAAACAACCCTAATAAAAAGAATTGATCCGAAGGATTTTTTAACAAGGGAAGTTTCGCTTGTAGATCAGCGTAGCTAATTTTTTTCGAAGTAGTGTCTTGGACACACATATCCTTTATTTCTTGTCTGGAGACACTATTGATTACCACAGCGTTGTTCTCAAAATACGTATTGATAAATCCTTTAAGTGCAGAATGAGTATTAAGCACTGAACCTAAAGAAATTTGCTTATCAATTAACATCCATCTAAACATTTCTGACATTTCACTTTTGTTAAAATTCTCAATATGCTTTCCTAATTTTTGTTCATAATCTCTAATTCTATCAAATGAAATCCTTACTGTTTTTTGCATATGTACTCTATTACTTAGACTATCGTAATAGCTCTTTTTAAAAGAATCATTAAATCCAATAAAAGATTTTTTTAATTCAATTAGTAAATCTTTTTGTGTTGTATCTTTAATCATATGACCACACCTCCTAGGCATTATCATATTATCAAATTTTTATGATACTGTCAAAAGATGTTTCGTCTTTTAGCATATATGTTTAGCTTACGAAACTACTCATGATATTTATAGCTGCTTTTTTCTGTTCCTTACTTGCTCGAACATATTTTTTTGTCGTATCTGGACTTTCATGACCTAGCAGCTCAGAGACTAAGTAAATATCATTTGTCTCACGGTATAAGTTTGTGGCAAATGTATCTCTTAACTTATGAGCTGTAATTTTTTTAGGAATAGTTGATGTATACTTTGCAATAATATTGTTCACGGCAGTTGCTCCTAATCGCTTACACTGTCCACGATATATACCAATAAGTAATGCATCAGTTTGACAGTCAAAAGTTTCAGTCATCTTTTTTCTATCTCTCAACCAATCCTTAATCAGTTCAATCACATTATCTGGTAAATCAAACTCACGAGTCTTATCTTCCTTTTCAATTACTCGTAAAGTTTGTCTTTCCAAGTCAATATCTGCAACATTAATATCACGCAATGCTGATATTCTTATTCCGGTAATCAGCGGAAGCATACATAGTAACTTGTCACGGTTCTTCCATTTCTTTTGCGTACTAACTGCTTTAGAAGACCCGACTCCATTTTCAATGTTAGCAAATAGCTCACGAATTTCTGATTGTTCCAAAAATGTAATGCAATCTTTATCTTGTAATCTCGGTCGATCTACGTATACGCATATGTTTTGATCAATGATTTTTCTCATTTCCAAGTATTTAAAAAAAGTACTGATTGCACAGATTTTTGTGGCAACAATAGAATCATCATTCTTATCTATCACTACACCATTTCGCTTTTTCTTGGAGCACTCATGAAAGAATTCATTCAACATATCCAAAGAAATATCCCTGAAATTCTCTTCAGAGAACTCAGGGATATTCATACGCTCTTCACAAAAACTGATGAGCTGAATAACGTAAGATATGTATTTTGACTTTGTAGTTGCAGCCTTGCGTCCCAGCCAAACGTAATATGCTCTCACTGTTGAACATTGACCATATAACTTTTTTTCGATCTGTTGCTCGATTGCTAATTCACGCTCTGTACGTCCATACATATTCTAACCCACCTTTTTATTGCATCATATACATTAAATACATAAACAATCCGAATAACACAATAGGAATCAGTATTACACCACCGCTAAACACAAAACTCAAAATAATTAAAATAACCGCAATAATAACTGCATCTTCCGCTTTCTTCATAATATTTTCCCTTTCCTAAATAAATGTAACTAATTTTAATATTGAATCATGAGGATCTTTTATTCTTTCTGGAATAAAAGTACATATAGCATCCCTATCCATAGGATAGTCTGCTTCACCAGTGATGTCATTCGGATCAACCAGATAAAGAACGTCCTCATAGCCTTCTCTACAATCAATATCTTTCCAGTGGTCTCCGTTCTGGTCTACATACGTAGGATAATCCCACTCATCTCTTCCGACAAATGTCAAAGTGTACTCCATCCAATTCCCCCTTTATGTTGTTTAAGTTTGTCTTTACACCTATTCAGCGTAATAAATAAAAGGAATGTTTAAGTATTCCCCTTTGGCAGCCTGTTTCATTATTCTCTCAGAAAAAAACCACTGGTACAAATGGAGCCATACTTATCACTCTTACATACTATGTCTGCATGAATATTTCCAAGTGACAGCTCACTCCACGTACCAACAATTTTATACCGGTGTCGATGAAATTCATTTAAAATTTCATTCACTTGACTACCACTCTAGTTATACACATTACATATCTTCTGCTCTATTCAGTATAGTATTGTGTATCTTTCACAATTTTTCTCTAGTTCCGCTTTCTTCTTATTTAAGTGTTTTTTTCTTACCCTCGGTTCATACTTGTCACATTTCTGACAATATCCTCTGTGAACGGCCTCTCTTCCTTTTTCACAGATTTCTCCACGGGATTTGTAGAATTTACAAATTTCTATTCTGTCTTTTGCCATACTTATTACCTCCAATCTTCTGGGTTGTACTGCATAGATAGCCAAACCTGAAAAGCTACTCCTATAGTTCTATAAGAAAAATTGCCCCATACACCATCTTTTCTCACTCGACTGTAAGCAAATACCGATGGTCGATCTTTCTCTTGGTCTCTACTACAGAAGTAGTTCTTCATTGGTCTGTCACCTGAGTCTCTCCATTTTGTAAATGCATGAAATATTTTTTTACCAAAACCCTCACTCATGCTCTGAGAATAATTGTACGTACCGGTAAACAGCATGGATAAATCATAATCTGTCATTTTTGATAAAATATATGCTGCATTTGTCATAAGCTCTTACTCCAGTGTGAAGCTTGGCATCAATCGAAGTTTGAATAGATTCTTCCTGTGCATAGAATCAATTTTCTCTTTGGCTTCCATATTGTTGATCTCTCCTGTACGAATATAATGATCCAATGTCTCATAGCTGAAACCGAAGGCTTCTTCATCGGTAGACCCGCACAAACCATCAATCGGTGTCTTTTCAACTAAAACATCTGGTAAGTTCAATTCTCTTGCAAGCTGCTTTACTTCTGTTTTCGTGAAGAATGCCAATGGTGCAAAATCTCCAACACTGTCTCCATATCTAGTGTTCCATCCAACCCAATCTTCAGATAAGTTACAGGTATTTGCTACTCGACCATTTATACTCTGAGAAACAGCATATAAAGTAGCCATACGGATTCTAGGTGGAAGATTAATTTGCGTTTGCTGAGTAATATCTACATCCATCTCATAACTCATCAAGGTCAAGAGAGAATCTACTATTCCTCCAACGTTGATTTCATACTTTTTGATTCCTAAATGATTGCATAACTCATACGCTGCATCAATATCTGTTTGTGTATTTTGAGGTAATAAGACACCAATCACCCTATCTTTTCCTAAGGCTTCCACACACAGCGCAGCTACCACTGAGCTATCAATACCACCAGAAATTCCCACTACTGCATTGCAGCCGTTTCCGTTCTGATCAAAAAACTTACGAATCCATTCTACAATCTGATCTTTGCTGATTTCCAATTCATTAACCTTCATAAACTACATCTCCTTTTTCAATTTCACTAATTAATTTACTCAGTATGCAATATACTGATGATAAACCTCCTCTGTCATCCAGGTATACATTCGCATAAATTTTACGACCACCAAATGACACGCTGCTATCACAATTAATACCCTTGTACTTGATTCCGTTTTCTTGAAGATAGCTTTCAATTTCCGGATACTTCTCTTCTGAGTTTCCTGTGAAAATAATTACCTCTGAATAATTTTCCCAGTGTTTAAGCAGATTAATCACATCATTATATGTTCTCCCTTTCTTATGAAAATCATAAATTGTATCATCGTAATCAACACAAAATATCAATTTACCATACTTTAAGTATTCGTCTTTCAGCCTGTTGTAACAGTTTTCTTCTGATAAATAGAAATCTCTCAATCTACACCTCCATACATTCTATTTCTGATATTAATAAATGTGTCATCTTTGACCAACTCTCCATCCTCGAAACAACATTCGAGCAAACTATTATCACTCATTTCCATCAGACCATCTCTACATTTTAATTCACCACTCTCTTCATATACTTCACAACATCCCTTATGAGATTTCTTCAGATTTCCAGTATCTGTCTTAGGGTCTTTGTAGATCATCACTTTCTTACCATCAATGACTCCATAAGTTGCTTTCATAGCAATACCAAAAGTATCTCTTGTGACCACGATCAGATTCTGGTTTTCTACAATGGCACTAAAGCAAAACGCACCAACACCATATGCAATATTGTTTGCTGCGAAGCCTCTCTTTTCCAGTTCTCGCCAAATAGTATCTACATTTGACATAGTACAACCATCTCCATAGATGATACCAATGTGAGGATCCAATACTTTATATCCCTTACTGTTAATGGTTCCTCCAAAGATCTCCCATAAACGCTCAACCGTTTTAACAGAAATCTCTACAATGTCTCCGCTGTCAGGTCTCACCATCAATTTTCCATTGTGGTTCATGATTTCTTCTCGACACTGAGGTAAGATATTGTTCACCATGTTCCAGTAATCATAAGTGTCAGACACCATACTGAATGAAGTGTTTGGATATAATTCTGTCAGAAGTCTTTTCACAAAGGTGATTTCATCTCCATCTACAGAATAATTTGCACCCATGACACTGTGTTCTGTGGAGACAGCGCCTATACCAATTCCATTGTTTGCACAATCAGCATGATAGTTCTTGTTGATATATGAAATTGCCGGAATGGTTGAAGTTTTATTAAAAGAAAGCAACCAAGATGCAGAACATCTGATTGCTTCGTCCATACAAGACATTCCTCTCATTCCAAAGTCGGCACAAGCCATATTACCCGGAAGATTATCAGTTGTCTTTCCATACCAATAATCTGCAATTTTTCTATACATATATCCAATAGTTGCGTGACAGCATGGTTTCCAAAGTTCTACCTGTAAAATACATTCAATCCACTGTACCAGCCAAGCGAACTTTTCATGTGTATTTGTGATTTCAATGCAAGGCACACCCATAGGAACCATTGTACCTTCTGGCAATGCACTAATTTTAAGTGGAAGATATCCTAAACGATGTAACTCTACAATTTTATCCAAATCATAGTTATCTCGTCCAATTTGAATGTCCATTGATTCTGTATACTGAGCTAACATTTCGCTTTCTGATAAACCAAAGAAATTCTCTTGAAAGTATTCAATCAAGTATTCTTTGATAAAAGCCTGCAATCCAAAGAACACCATCTTATCTTGACTCACCAACATAGACTTCCGCGGCACCCAGTAAGATACCAGCTTTGTCAAGCCCTTAGGATACATACGATCATGACACTGTTTATATGTATCTGAAAGTAACAGACTGACTGTGTTATTCATGTTTAAACCTCCATCACTGTAATCTTTTCATGTTCTTTTGTAAAAATACTGTTCGTGGTAAACACTCTCTCAACTAGTTCACTTTTCAATAATTCACCATTGAGAATTGTGTTCTCACAGTGAGTAATGTAAAGATAGATTTTTCCCGCACCAAGTTCTTTTAACTTTTTGGCACTGTGATAGAATGTACCTCCTCTACTGCAAATATCATCCACAATCAGAATAGTTTTACCTTTTACTTGATTGTTAGGATCAATTACATTTAAGCCTTCAATATTACCTGTTTTCCAATCTCTCTTTTTAATACCGAAAGCATAAGGACGATTGAGTGAAGTACTATATCTCTTCATACTTCCCTCATCTGGATAGAATACGAGCGGATCTTCCTTCGCTTCTTCCATGACCAAATCAATGGCCTGGTTAATTTTGGCTTGAGGTTCGAGAACTACCAAGCGATCAATCAATGCTTCGCTTACTAAAGAATGAGGATCTAAGACATACACTTTGTCGAAGTGACAGTAATTAATCAAGTCACAGAAATACTTTAGCGTGAATACATCTTTCTCATCTTTTACACGATCCATTCGAGCATTAGGAATATATGGCATATATAAGGTGACTCTCTGTTCTTGCTCCTGAATGCTTTTTGCTAAACAGACAATAGTAAATAACTCTGCATCATCTTCGTACTTCCAAATGATTACATTGTTCTGCTTAGAGACTGATTCTAATACGAGCAATGGTGTACCATCCGGATAATGATTTCGCTTGAACTCTACATCATTAAGTATGATCATTATGCTTCTCCTCCAATCACATTAATTTGACATGATCTCATCACCTCAAGTGCTGCTTCATGTTTTACTTTAGTTACTCCTGCACAACAACTTGCATCCACCGTAATATCCATTTCAGGAAATGCTGCTTTAAGTAGCAGTGCATTAGACACAACACATATATCCGTACAGAGTCCTACAAACTCTACCGTACAAAAATGTTCATCAAAATTTACATCGCCAAGATGTTCATCTAACATATCAATAAGTACAGGATCTCCGAAGGATGGCTTGTATAGTTTCTGTACATCTTTATTTGCCAATGCAGCTTCTACCTTAGGATTTAATTTCCATCCATCTGAATCTGCAATACAATGAGGCACAGGAAGGTATTTTCCCTCACGGGTCTGTGAATAGTTCTGTGTATGTGTGTCATATGTCACAATGATATTGCCATCAAAATTCTCAATCTTCCTTACCACATTATCTACGATGGCAACAGCTTCGGGTGTTCCTAAAGAACCATCTACAAAATCATTTTGCATATCTACCACTACTAATACTTTCTTCATCTTGCTCCTCCTTTTTTACATTAAAAAAGCACTTGAAGTTATTCTTCAAATGCTTTATTTTCTATAATATTTATCGTACCACTTTTCTTTTCTCTCATTCTGTTTTACAGAATTAGTTTCTATCTTTCGCTCAACCATATTACATGGATTTTCATTGTGGCAAGCTCCAGTTTCACGATCAAAAAAGTCACACTGGTTGATATCTTCATTCAATGTACATATATTCATTACTAGACCACCTTATCAATAAATATATTGATAATCATACAAGTCGATGATATCTCTGTTTTCTTCTTCACCTCTAAAGAAGTTAAAGGTTGACTCTATGAATGGTGCTGTTTTTGCGAATTGAGTCATTAAGTGCTCAGGACACTCTGCGAATCCATTGGCACTCCAATAGGTTGCTTTAAAGCCACACCAGACTATCTTCGACATTACGTCATCTGACAGTACTTCTGCTATTTCGACTCTTTCCTTAAATATCTCTGGAATATAGATATGAGTAATCAAGTCAGGAAGAACTTTTTCTGTAATATACTCAACATACTTTCCCTTATTCACATCACGAGTTCCTGTTGCATATTCTCTCACCTGATCATCTGGTATTTCAATTTCCAGTAAAGCTACACCATAATTACAAAATGAGTTTTGCTTAGATAGTGGTCTAAATAAGTATACGACATCACGAGAATTATCCGCTCGTCTTCCTTCGTCCCAGTTATCATTTCCGCTTTCGTTCAGACTTAAAATTCCTTTGGATAAGATTGATTCCAAGTCGATAATATCAACGTTTTTGTATAATTTCATTACTTTTACCTCGCATTGTTTTACTAACCGTGAGTATATCATATTTTTTCATGCAGCAAAAGCCCCTATAAAGATACCTATTTCCCAGATATCGCATCATAAAACCCAAGCACAAATGATGGTGTCACTGGTCTTAAATGTGGCTCGTCAATTCTCTTTTTAACGTCCTCCAAAGACTCAAACCAATACTCGCATTCTAGGTAAGGCATATACTTGCCTTCTACACAGTAGATTTTGTTTCCCTTATATTCTTCCACAAAGTATCTGTTTTCATTATTTTGCTTACATTCTGTAGAACATACAGGAATATTGATTTTTCGATCTATGGTGACAACCTCATCATTTAAGTATTTGATTTCGAAATTTCCAAACAATATTGTTTTCGGAAGAGTCGCAAAATCCCAAATATTCATGTCATCAAATACTTTTCCGCATACAGGACATTTCCAAGGTTTCATACTCATGCACTTTCCTGTTCTCTTGGGTCTTGATCAATCACCCATTCCATATGACCTTTTTCTATATCTTTTTCCAAATACCAGCTCTCGCCAATTCCGCAATACGGTAACTCATTAAGAGGAACAATCGCTACAATCAGCTCTTCATTCTTTGAAATCATCACACCAACCACTTTACAGATTGTGCCAATCTTGATACATTCCTGCTCAAATCCACCACAATCCGTTGTTCCAATTACTTTTACTGTGTCACCAAGTCTAATTGATGCGTTACTAAAATCTCTCATTTTTCTCCATCTCCTTTAAATGATCATTTTATCCATAATACTCTAATTCTAAATAGTTTGGACTTTCCTCGATACCTAGTTCAATCATGTATTTTTTACAGATATTGAACAATTTCTTTTCTGTCAAATTCTTTTCCGTCTCGTTTAGTCGCCAAGGATATCCTTGCTCAAATACAACAGAAGCCCATGTATAACAATCTCCATCAGGCAAACAATATATAAACCTAATCCCAGTTTCTCTTGACATGATATTGGCAATAACTGCTCCATTTCCTTCTGAACCTGCATTTTCACATGAATATGATTCAAAGAAATCTTCTAAATCATACTCTGTTTCAGTATGCTTTAACATTTCTGTATATATCTTGACTTCCACATCGGACTTACAGAATGCTTCCTTATGTGCTTTCACGAAGTCAATCAATTTACTATCGTCACAATCACAATTAAATCCGTATCCATAAATAAAACTACTTCTCATACTCATATGTCACACCTCCGATTTTTTATCTGCGCTTAGCTCGAATCCATGAAGACAATATCCAAATTCATCAGATAACCAATCTGTAATATCTTCAAGATCCGTGATTGTTACAGGAATCTCAGTTTCTGTCGGTAACCCTAAGTTCTCTATAGTGGTTTGATAGTCTTCATCGTCCTCAAGATCAATATCCCATTCAATATTCATTGCTTTCATGTGTTGATTTCCTCCTGTATACACATTAAACATCTGCATAATTGCAAACAGAGAACCCTCTCAAAGCGACAACCTTAACATTAGGTTGCTCTACAAAGGTTCTCTTGTTCTCTTTCGAAGTTACTGCTTTTTACTTGCATAGAACATATTACGCAGAACGCATATATTTCTGGACACACTCTCCAAGTCTTCTGTTGTGTCATGTAGATTCTTCATCCAACCATAAAACTCATTCGCTTCGGGAGTCGTCAATGCACTGGTTTTGGTGATATATCCTTTTTTCAATGTTTCTCCTGCAATACTTCTCATAAACTTCCAGAAGTTATAATAAGACAGCTTTACCTTGATCATATAGTTATTACTGTCTTCAATCACGAAGCCTTCGATGATACGGCCGTTGTATGTATAATCTGGTTCCAGTACCTCATGATACCAGTCGAAGAACTCCTGCCATGTAGTAATCTCGTATGCTTTTTCTTTTGGTGTAAGCCCAAACTGATTCGCCACATCTACCATCTGGTCATACTCGTATTTTGAGAAGTCCATGTCATTTCTGACCACATCAAGCAGAAACAGTTCGCTTTCTGGATATTCAATTACATGAGGATCATGTTTCATGTCTACGCACTCAAACACAAAAGAGACATTATGTTCTTTAATGTAGTTCTTCATTTTACCCAGATCATCTACTGAAACTTTGTCATACAACATTTCCCTTAACCACTGAGCATGGTCTCCTTCGATGGCAGACTTACTTGCGATAAACAATTCATCTTCATACTCGTTGTAACTTACTATACCCAAATAACCATTCTCTTTCACGTATACGGTTACAGGAAACTTGAGTTGATCTTGCAACGAACCAAACTGAGTTTCCGGACGTTCGTTGATATTGAAAAACTTGTTGTAGCTTCTTGCCACGACCTTTCCCTTAACCGTATCAATAAACAAGCCTCTGGCTTTAGTAGTTACCTGATTCCAGGCTTTATCATAAAAAGCTTTATTCGTAAAATTAAAGGAAGAGATATTACCAAAACACTTTTCTGAGACCAACTTACTTGCTCGCATATTAAGGATAGCATCCGCAACCGGGCTATCTACTACACTTTCTTCTGCTAGAGTCTCAGGTGTTTTGAAAACTTTGTTTTTTACTTCCACCGGATGACATCCTTGTTCATCCAAAACCAAGCATCTAAGACATCCACCAAACTCCACTCTACCTTCAAGATTAAATACTCTTTCATTTACCTGTATTGGCAGCTGCTTTGTGTTTCTATGACCATGAACCTGGTATACATTTTCTGGCATCATAGATACAAAAGTTTCTGCTACTTTTTCAACTTCGTCATAGGATCCTACACCTCTAATCATCTGATCAGTCGCAACTAAAGTTAAGTTCTCAGGTATCATACTCAGACCTGCATGAGTAACCAAGTAAACATTCCCTTTATAGCTGTAATAAGCACACTGACTCAATCTTCGGTAAAACTTACGAACTTCTTTTTTATCAAGTCCTGCGGTTTCCAACTGTGGTTTTGTAATCAATTCAAATTCTTTTGATGTGCTTCTTTCATCACGTCCGTATCTCCATAACCAGCGTTCATGGTTCCCTTCTAATAGAAGAACATTCGGTTTCAAGGAAATGGACATGATGTAATTTACGACATCTGCATTTTCCAATCCACGATCAATGTAGTCACCTGTAAAGATGTAGAATTCATCATCTTTCAAGCCACCGTTACCGGAAATATATTCTTGTAATACTGTATTGCACCCATGAATATCTCCAATGTGATGAATCTTTTTGTATTCAGACAAATCATACGTCTTCATCCATACGGTATCTAACTCATCTGGCTTAATCACCTTGATACCTGATGGGATTTTCTGCGTCGCAAAACGAGAATACATGTTATCAATTACTTCTTCTGGTACCTGTTTTAATGGCTCACGATTTGCATTTCTTCGTTTCACTTCGTCAATCGGAATATCTGTAAAATCCACACAATACATTCTATATCTATATGTATCACACAGTTCCTTGTAACGGTTCATCTCGCTTGTCTTAGAATTCGTGGCATCAATGACTGTGAATTCTCCCTTGCTCATTCTCACTTCCAGTAACCGAAAAAGTGTTTTCCAAACGACACTATCATTGGACTGACTAATTGTCACAGAACCATCGCTTTGCATTGTTGGACTCTGGCATAACAATCGAATATCATCTGCAGATAAAGCATATGGCTTCAACCCATTCTGCTCAATCCAAGTTGACTTACCACAAGCTGCGGAACCTCTTAACAATAATAAAACTCTCATTTGACAATCTTCTCCTTTAGTTCTCAAATAAAAAATGTTCTGACCGGAATCCTGCTGCTCCCTTATGACCACCGCCACCGTATTTCTGAGCAATCACGGACACATCCACATTATCTTTAGCAGCTCGTAAACTATAGTTCCATGCTCCACCATTGTACGCAGCACATACAAAAATATCATATGACCCATCATCAATAGAATCAAAGCAATCACTACTACCAAAGCCTATATTCAAGACAAATGCTCTTAATCCTTCAAATGTGCTTTCAAAACCATATGCTTCACAGTATGAACGATAAAAAGATCTCCGATATACCATCATATATCTTCCGGTTTCAATCCAATGACTCAAAGTATCTGGATTCATTAACCAATTCCATCTATAGTCCAAAGGATCAAGGTCATACGCATTAAATGCCATATGAAATCCCTCTGTGTCATATTCGTATTCAAACTTCCATACATCATAATCTGCAATTAACTTGGTGAAATATGGAGCATCCTGTATTTTCTTTTCCATGTCCTCATTACAGATATTCCACCCTTGTTTCATGGCACACATATAATACCAAGTCAACATACATCCTGCGATTCCGTCTACACGCAAGCCTTTGATTTCTTTTTCGAATCCTTCATACTTTTTAATTGCAGTGATGTGATGGTCAATCCATACCACATTATCTGTAACCTCTAACAACTGTTTCATCATTTCTGGTTCGAGGGAAAAGTCTACAATATAAATATCCTCATCTTTTTGAATTGTTTCGAGTGGAAAATCCATTCCATAATTAATAGGAAGATACTCTTTCAGACCATACTGATTTTTGGTGAAATAATTCACCCAAAACGCTGCACATTTACCATCTGCGTCTACATGATAAAAACACTTCATAACAATCACCTCTTATACTTTTTCTTTCACAACACGTTCATTTACACTAGCCATAAACTCACTAATATCTTTGTAGTTTGGCTTGTCAGGTAAAGACGTGTTCTCATCTGCGTACTGCAATTTTTTCTGATACTCATCTACCATTTCAAAAAATTCTGGAATCGGTTGACGATTGGCATTCAAATAATCACCGTTACGAATACTCATCAACAGGTCATGATCCTTTTCACGATAAGTAATAATCTCTTCCTTTTCCAAAATGTCTAAACACATCAGGAACAGACGAATCAGATGACACATATGTTTTCCCAATTTATCTTTTTCAATGGCATTTTTATTTCGTTTCCCTACTTTCGCATAGTCTTTTACAATATTATGCATTTCTGACCACATAGCCTTATAATCTCGTAATGGATAATGCGTAAGGTTAATATCCATGAAAATTTCAAGTTCCATATCTTCTTGTGTTGCCGTGTCCAGATACAGATTAATTGAGCCAGAATCATAAGGGAAATATTTCTCAGGAAATGTAACACTTGCATTCATGATAGAATTCAAAATGTGTTGTTCTCTTTCTGTCTGTCCTGTGAGACGTGCTGCCTTATTATCTAAGCGTCTCAACTGGGAATAAGCATATCCACCAAATGTCTGAGTCGCTTTCCGTGACAAGAACATTTTCTTATGCTGTAACAACTCTTGACCTATATCCGAAAGATACAGATAATCCTCTGGTCGAAGCCCTAAGATTTCTATTGTGTTAGGATTGCATCCTGACAGTAACTTGATCATTTTATTGAATGAGTAGACCGTTGTATCTGTTGCACTGTCATCTACTTGCTCAAAATTCCGAGCAGTCAACAATTCTTCCTTTGAGTTCAGAGCAATACCTCTCACATCCAAATCAGATTGTTCATTGTTCGTACCGTAGGCATGACTACCACCTAACCCTAAGAGAATAATCTTGTTTCCTAAATGTTTCTCTTCTCTCAAAAATCTGTAGTCGTTTCCTTTTAACAACTCAAACATTTCATTCTTTGTCATACCGATCTCTCCTTATACGTTGTATCGTTCATTCAGTTTGTCTTGGGCTGACTCAAGAGAATTACAGTAATAGCCCCAAAAATATCCGTCATTGTAGTACCAGCATACATATGGATTAGGTGCCTTTGGATTATGTCCAATCACTAGCTCCATGTCTCCTTTTTGCTTACTTTCAATGATTTCATAGTTTTGATGAATACGTCTCTGACCTGCCATACACATACCTCCTATTTCTCTTGTAAAATAAAAATACCGTTCTCTTCTCCGAGAATAGTATAAAACTCTCTGATTTTTCCAATCGTCATATCATTATCTATGACACAGTAATACTGATAGCCACTTATATATCTTAAATTCCATGAGCTAATAGCGAGCAAGGCTATAGCTAAGAAACACCATAGCGTGAGAGTGAGTGTTTTTCTGAACATTATTTTCTTTTTTATTCCTCTAACTATTACATCTACACAACAGATGAGTAGACATAAAAATAACAAACACATCAATACAATCAGTGTTTTCCCCATGAGCGAAAATTCAAAAATCGGTTTTGCGTTCAATACATATATTCCCTTTAACATGATTTCTCCTTTAGAAAGACTGGGATCATATCTGACCCCAGTCTCTTATTTTTTATGATGCTCTCTGAATTGGCATAACTTTATTTTTGTCTGACAGTGTTCTACTGTGCTGTAATCCTGTACCTTCAACAACCAAATCTTCAATGTATAATGAACAAGCAGCTTCTGGATTTAACATAGGATACTTCGCGACCGCCTGAGTACGGAAAACTCCAGGAGCGTATCCACGTAATTTGGGAGCAATAAAATCTGCTACACGTTCACGATCTTCAGGATACCATACCCACAAATCCTTCAGGGCATTAATCATGTATGTTGCATATCCATTTGCCTTTTTGTTAAAACCTGCTACTTTGCAAATTTCAAAAATATATTCGAGACATTCTTTTCCTGATGGAGCTTTCGCAATTCTCAGCAATCTTGTGTAGGAACCAACAACAGACTGTGCTCTTGCTCCTTTTTCACGGACAAAACGGAAACCGTATTTCTCTTTCAACTCATCAATTACATAAACACCTCTGTCACCCAGGACTTTCATAGCTCCATGTTTCTCAATCGGTGTCAGCAATGCTACGTTTTTATTCTGGAAAGCATATGCTTCTGCTTCCATTGCTAATCTTGCTTCTGGGTCTTCTGGTGCATCTAAGATAACCATTACTTCCAGACTGGTATATTTCTTAGGATCTACAAGCTGTGACGCAATCCATCTTCCATTTCCGTCTACCAGATAGATTAATCCCTCTTCATCATGTGGTACACCGATCAACGGCAACAGCTTCTTCGGATTCCAATGATTTGTCAGATAATCCAACTCTCTTTCCGTTCGAATTGGTGTCTGATATCTTGAATCAATCGCCATCAGATAAACCGGAATACGAATAATCGCAGTCGTCACACCTGCTGCTCTTGAAGCAGCCAACAATCCTTTTAATTCTCCAACATCTCCTGTATTTTTCTTACCTGTAATTTTCTCAAAACGAGTCATGGTAATCACCCTTTCCTTTCCTATTTTTAATTGAATGTTTTCTTTTTTCTATACATGACTTTTTAGATAAGGTATAGATTCTACCCTCCTCGACTCAACATACATTTCTCCCTTCTATTGCAAATCTATTACATATGAATTTTTAATACTGTCTGTTGGTATATAAATTCGAGCATAGTAATCTTTTTCTTTGAAAAAGCACCATGTCTTGTTTCTGTGATACCATTCCACCCTAGGTTCAGAATTAGTCTCATAAACTGTAGCATGATCTGCTTTTACCTTAGTTGCATAATATCCTCCATCTGAAGTTCTCTTTAAATATTGATAATATAAAGTTTCCTCTATATTACCTCGACGAACATAAAATGTTCCATTTACTTCTGAAGTATCATTTAAGGCTCCCATGTACTGAGTTACATATGGTTTTTTATCATATTGCCAACTAGCATGATCAAGTTGAGTTGTTGCCACTAAACTCATAATGATTAAAATTGTAGATGCACCAGTAATTAATATTGTAATTACCGATGGTGAACACAGTGCACAGATAACCGCAATGACTGCAATTACTGACATGACACCTAACATCAGTTCAGGATTTATAATAACCATCTCC